>NZ_BAABFO010000018.1:0-108976 GCF_039541095.1 Pigmentiphaga soli | reverse complement strand
CAGGGGGTCAGTTTTACCTCGGCGCCAGGGGTCAGTATTACTTCGGCGCTGACACGTATCGTCAATGCGCGCCGTACGCAGAGCCAATTGCAGAGCTTTACACAGGGGATCGATGTGGTTTCCCTGGTGTATCCAACGCCGTTGGCCGGGCAAGATGGGTGAAGTTAGCTAACCGGCAAGCAGGTCATCTATCTTCACTTCGCCTTATTCGCACCTGGTGCTCAACGGGCATCTTGCTCTGCGAGGCGCGTGGAACTCGGTCGTGATGACGAGGCTATCTGCCGAAGGCCATGCCGTTTTTTTAGCGGCTAAAATCACATGCAGCAGGAAAGTGCTCGGTGATCTCATTCCTTCGGACCTGGCTTCCTGAGCGTCCATTCGTCAATCATGTCCGCCCAATCCTGTAGCATCGCCGTCCGCTGCTCGCGGTACTCGGCTTTGTTGTACACAGCCCTGACGCCTCTCTGCTCGTGCGCTAGGCACTTCTCGATCCAGTCCGTGTTGTAGCCGGCCTCATGCAACAGCGTGCTGGCCGTACGGCGCAGGTCATGCGGCCCAAATTTGGCTAGCGATTTCCCCTCCTTCTGCGCCAGTCGGTATGTCAACGTCAGCACCTGGTTGAGTGTGGCACTGCTCATGGGTAGGTCCGAGTCATACCGCGACGGAAGCACATAGGCCGATCCGCCGGCAAAAGTCTTGAGGGCGATGAAGATGTCCAGCGCCTGCCGGGATAGGAATACCAAGTGCGGATTGCGCCGCTTCATCCGCTCCTTGGGGATTGTCCAAAGCGCCTCGCTGAAATTGATTTCGCTCCAGGTAGCGTTGGTCAACTCGCTTTTGCGCACCATCGTTAGAAGCAACAGCTTCGCGGCTGCCCGGATGGATGGTGTCGTGCCGATCCGCTCCATGTACTGGTACATCAAGCCGATTTCATCGGGTGTCAACGCACGGTCACGCGGCTCGAATTTGGCGATGGTCGTCGGTCGCACCAGTTCTGCCGGGTTCTCCACCTTCTGACCACGCTCAATGGCCCAGCGATAAACCTGCAACACGATCTCGCGGGAATGCACCGCAGTCGCTGGCGCACCGCGCTCGACAATGGCATCGGTTAGTGCCCTCAAATCTTCGTGGGTGATCTCGATCAGCTTCTGATTGCCGAATTTCGGCTTCAACTCACGCTCGTACACCGAACGACGCATATCGCGGGTGGAGTCCGCCATCTGATAGCCCCGCAGCCACTTTTCCGCCCAGGCTCCGAACGTCTCAGCGCCCTTGACACGGGCTTTATCGCGCGCCTTCTCCTTGGCAGGTGACTTGCCGGCTGCGATCAGCTTCTTTGCCTCCCCCAGCCGCTCGCGCGCTTCTGCGAGAGAGATGCCGCCGAGACCGTAGCGTCCGAAGGTGATCGTCTCCTGCCTGCCGTGAATTGAGTAGTTGTAGCGGAACGAAATCGAACCCGCCGGAGTGACCGCCACGTAGAGGCCATCACGGTCATTCACCTTGTAGAGCTTGTCCTTTGGCTTGAGGTTGCGCAGCTTGGTATCAGTCAGCATGGTTCGTGCAATTCTCCATGTCAAAATACCATGCTCAGAGACGCCCGCATTTCTCAACAAAAATCTTTATAGATCAATGCGTTATCTAAATTCAATACCATGACAACCCTGTCATAGACAGCATGGTATCGAGCGCCAAACATGGCATCAGGTTCAGATAGTACCACCTACCATGCCATACAAACGGCGTGCTTGGCGATGCGAAAATTTGCCAGACAGTGCCGGACTCAGAATAGAAAAAGCCCGCAGTTACGCGGTCTTAGAGGTGGTTTCGTGCTCTTTGGTGCCGGTCTATGCCGGACGCGGGATCATTCCCACTCGATCGTCGCCGGCGGTTTCGACGAAACGTCATAAACCACCCGATTGATCCCCCTGACCTCATTGATAATCCGCCCCGATACCTTCGCCAGCAAGGGATACGGCAACGGCGCCCAATCCGCCGTCATGAAATCCGACGTCTGCACCGCCCGCAACGCGACCACGTAGTCATAGGTACGCCCGTCCCCCATCACCCCCACCGACCGCACCGGCAGGAACACCGCAAACGCCTGTGCCGTCAGGTCGTACCAGCTCTTGCCGGATTCATCCTTGAAGTTGCGCAGTTCCTCGATGAAGATGGCATCGGCTCGCCGCAGCAGATCGGCGTATTCCTTCTTGACCTCGCCCAGGATCCGCACGCCCAACCCAGGCCCCGGGAACGGATGCCGATACACCATCTCGGGCGGCAGCCCCAGCGCCACGCCAAGCTTGCGCACCTCATCCTTGAACAGTTCGCGCAGCGGCTCCAGCAGCTTGAGATGCAGCGTATCCGGCAGCCCGCCCACATTGTGGTGCGATTTGATCGTGACGGCCTTGCCCGTCTTGGCCCCAGCCGATTCGATCACGTCGGGGTAGATCGTGCCCTGCGCCAGCCACTTGGCGCCCTTGAGCTTACCCGCCTCGCGCTGGAACACTTCCACGAATTCGCGGCCGATGATCTTGCGCTTGGCCTCCGGATCGCTAACGCCAGCCAGCTTGCCCATGAAGTCATCGGTGGCGTCGACATGAATGACCTTGACACCCATGTTGTCGGCGAAGGTCTTCAGCACCTGTTCGGCTTCGTTCAAGCGCAGCAGGCCATGATCGACGAACACGCACGTGAGCTTGTCCCCGATCGCCTTGTGGATCAGCGCCGCCGCCACCGACGAATCGACCCCGCCCGACAGCCCGAGAATGACTTCGTCGTCGCCCACCTGCCGGCGAATGGCTTCGACAGCCTCGCTCACATAATCCGGCATGTTCCAGTCATGCGCACAACCGCAGATCTCATGCACGAACCGGGACAGCATCGCCTGCCCCTGCACGGTATGCGTGACCTCCGGGTGGAACTGCACCCCGTAGTAATGCCGCTGCACATCGGCCATCCCGGCGATCGGGCACGACGGCGTGGACGCCATCAGCTTGAACCCCGGCGGCAGTTCGGTAACCTTGTCGCCATGGCTCATCCACACCTTGAGCATGCCATGCCCCTCCGGCGTGGAGAAGTCCTCGATGCCCTGGAACAGCGGCGTATGCCCATGCGCCCGCACCTCGGCATAGCCGAATTCGCGATGGTCGCTGAAGCTCACCTTCCCGCCCAGCTGCATCGCCATGGTCTGCATGCCGTAGCAGATGCCCAGCACCGGCACCCCGACCTCGAACACGGCCTGCGGCGCGCGCATGGAAGCCTCGTCATAGGCCGATGCATGGCTGCCCGACAAAATGACGCCCTTGAGCCCCTTGCCCAGTTCCGCGCGGATGAAGTCGTCGGAAACGTCGTAGGGATGGATTTCGCAGTAGACCTGCGTTTCGCGCACGCGGCGCGCGATCAGCTGGGTGACCTGGGAGCCGAAGTCGAGGATCAGGATGCGGTCGTGCACGCTCATTCCATGCGGTAGTTGGGGGCTTCTTTGGTGATCTGCACGTCGTGGACGTGCGATTCGCGCATGCCGGCGCTGGTGATCTCGACGAATTCGCTCTTGGTGCGCATATCGTCGATGGTGGCGCAGCCGCAGTAACCCATCGAGGCGCGGATGCCGCCCACCAGCTGGAAGATGATGGCGGTGACGCTGCCCTTGTAGGGCACGCGGCCTTCGATGCCTTCGGGCACCAGCTTGTCGGCGTTGTTGGCCGGATCCTGGAAGTAGCGGTCGGCCGAGCCGTCCGTCATCGCGCCCAGGCTGCCCATGCCGCGGTAGCTCTTGTACGAGCGGCCCTGGTAGAGCACCACTTCGCCCGGCGCTTCTTCGGTGCCGGCGAACATGCTGCCCATCATCACGCTGTAGGCGCCGGCCGACAGGGCCTTGGCGATGTCGCCGGAATAACGCACGCCGCCGTCGGAGATCAGCGGCACGCCGGTGCCTTCCAGCGCGCGGGCCACGCTGTCGATGGCGGTGATCTGCGGCACGCCCACGCCGGCCACGACGCGGGTGGTGCAGATGGAGCCGGGGCCGATGCCGACCTTGACGCCGTCGGCGCCGGCTTCGACCAGCGCGCGGGCGGCTTCGCCGGTGGCGATGTTGCCGCCGATCACCTGCATGCCGGGGTAGTGTTTCTTGATCCAGCGCACGCGTTCGATCACGCCGGCCGAGTGGCCGTGGGCGGTATCGACCACGAGTACGTCGGCGCCGGCGGCAACCAGCTTCTCGACCCGTTCCTCGGTGCCTTCGCCCACGCCCACCGCCGCGCCCACGCGCAGCTTGCCCTGGGCATCTTTGCAGGCATTGGGGTGTTCGGTGGTCTTGATGATGTCTTTGACGGTGATCAGGCCGCGCAGCTCGAAGGCGCTGTTGACCACCAGCACGCGTTCCAGGCGGTGCTTGTGCATCAGCGCCTGGGCGGCTTCCAGCGGCGCGCCCTCGGGCACGGTGATCAGGCGCTCGCGCGGCGTCATGACCGTGCGCACCGGTTCGTCGAGGCGGTCTTCGAAGCGCAGGTCGCGGTTGGTGACGATGCCGACCACCTGCCGGCCTTCCACCACCGGCAGGCCGGAGATGCCGTGCTGGCGCTGCAGGGCGATGGCGTCGCGCACTTTCATGTGGGGCGCCAGCGTGATCGGGTCGGACACGATGCCCGATTCGTAACGCTTGACCTTGGTGACTTCGCGCGCCTGCTCGTCTGCCGTGAGGTTCTTGTGGACGATGCCCAGGCCGCCTTCCTGCGCCATCGCGATGGCCAGGCGGGCTTCGGTGACGGTGTCCATGGCGGCCGACAGCAGCGGGATGTTGAGCCAGATGTCGCGGGTGAGCTTGGTGCGCAGACTGGTGTCGCGCGGCAGCACCGAGGAGTAGGCTGGCACCAGCAGGACGTCGTCGAAGGTATACGCTTTCTGCACGAGACGCATCGGGAACCCCATTTGCCGCAATAAACCGAATATTGTAGCGCAGCGCCATGGCTGGCGCCGGTTGCCGGGGCGGGCGCGGCGTCTTGCGGAGGCGGCCGTTGCGCCGCGGCAAAAGCATCGCGGCAAATCGCACCGCAAGGCCGCGGCGGCGGCTGCGCTCAGCGTTTGGCCGGCGGCGTCCGGGCCGCGGGCCGGCGGCCCTTGGCCGCCTTGTGCGCGGCGCGCCGGCGACGCGACTCCATCGGATCGAAAACCAGCGGGCGGTAGATTTCGACCCGGTCGTGGTCGCTCAACACATGGTCCAGGGGCCGCGCGTGGCCGTACACCCCGGTGCCCGCCCGTTCCGGATCGACGTCCGGAAAGGCTTGGCGGAAACCGCTGGCCTCGATGGCCCGGGCCACGGTGGCGCCGGCCGCCAGCCGCACGGTGCGCAGCCAGGGCTGGCCGGTCGGCGCATGGCACACCGTGACTTCGATTTCGCCCTGCCCCGCCCGGCCGCCAGGAGCGGTGCCGGCATCATCCTCGCCGGCCTGCGCCTGGCCGGCCTTGCCGGCCCCGCCGTCAACCGCCGTAGCAGGCATCGGCCCGTTGCGTAAAAGCATCGATGAAACTCGTGGCGATGCGGTTGAACACCGGCCCGATCACCATCTCCAGCGTGCGGCTGGCGAATTCGTACTGCATCGTGAACACCACCTTGCAGGCGTCCTCGGCCAGCGGATGGAATTCCCAGCGGCCCTGCAAGGCGGAGAACGGCCCGTCGACCAGGGCCAGTTCGATGCTGTCGGGATAGTGATGGGTGTTGCGGGTGCGGAAGCGCTGGCGCAGCCCCGCGAACTGGATCACCACCGAGGCTTCGATGCCGTTCTCGTCGCGGTGGTGGACCTCCGCGCCGCCGCACCAGGGCATGAACTTGGGATAGTCCTCGACCTTGGCGACGAGGTCGAACATCTGCCCGGCGCTGTAGGGCACCAATACCGACCGTTGCACTTTATGCATGCGTGATTGAACCGAGGTGGCAGTTGCTAGAATGGGGGATTTTACCGGCCCGGCGAAGGTCCGCCCGAATGAGCATCATCGACAACCGCAAGGCATTCCACGATTACTTCATCGACGAGCGCTTCGAGGCCGGCCTGGTCCTGGAGGGCTGGGAGGTGAAGGCGATCCGTGCCGGCCGCGTGCAGCTCAAGGAAAGCTACGTGATCGTGCGCAACGGCGAGCTGTGGCTGCTGGGGATGCACGTCAGCCCGCTGGAAACGGCGTCGACCCACATCCATCCCGACGCCACGCGCACCCGCAAGCTGCTGCTCAAGGCCGAGGAAATCAGCAAGCTGATCGGCAAGGTCGAACAGCGCGGCTTCACCCTGATACCGCTGAATCTGCACTACAAGGGCTCGCGCATCAAGCTGGAGTTCGGCCTGGCGCGCGGCAAGAAGCTGTACGACAAGCGAGATACCGAGCGCGAGCGCGACTGGCTGCGCGAGAAAGCCCAGATCATGAAGCACGACACGCGGCAGCGGGGCTGACGCCCGCGGCCCTTACTTCGCCTGCACCACCCCGCCGCCCTGCGTGGCCTTGACCACCGTCATCGCCGAGGCGATCAGCCCGCCGATGTCGCTGACGTTGGCCGGCACGATCAGCGTGTTGTTGGTCTTGGCCAGGTTGCCGAAGGCGTCCACGTAGCGTTCGGCCACCTTGAGGTTGACTGCCTCCATGCCGCCGGGCTGCCGCACCGCCTCGGCCACCTGGGTAATGGCGCGCGCTGTGGCTTCGGCGATCGCCACCACGGCGGCCGCCTCGCCCTGCGCCTGGTTGATCTGCGCCTGCTTCTCGCCCTCGGAGCGCGCGATGGAGGCTTCGCGCTCGCCGGTGGCGATGTTGATCTGTTCCTGCCGGCGGCCTTCGGAGGCCGCGATCAGCGCGCGCTTTTCGCGCTCGGCGGTGATCTGCGCCTGCATCGCGCGCAGGATTTCGTTGGGCGGGGTCAGATCCTTGATTTCGTAGCGCAGTACCTTCACGCCCCAGTTCAGCGCGGCCTCGTCGAGCGCGCTGACGATGCTGCTGTTGATCTGTTCGCGTTCCTCGAAGGTCTTGTCCAGCTCCAGCTTGCCGATCACCGAGCGCAGCGTGGTCTGCGCCAGCTGAGTGATGGCGATGATGTAGTTGGACGAGCCGTACGAGGCCCGCATGGCGTCGGTGACCTGGAAGTACAGGATGCCGTCGACCTGCAGCTGGGTATTGTCGCGCGTGATGCAGACCTGGCTCGGCACGTCGAGCGGGATTTCCTTCAGCGAATGCTTGTAGGCGACCCGCTCGATGAACGGAATGACGAAACCCGCGCCGGGCGACAGCACGCGGTCGAACTTGCCCAGGCGCTCGACGACCCAGGCGTTCTGCTGGGGCACGATGGCAATGGCCTTGACGACGATGACAATCGCCAGGAACAGAATGACCAGCAGCACTATGGTGGCTTCGCTCACGATGCTTCCCTCATGGTGAACCTTCCGGGCGACAGGAGTGGACGAAACCGGCCGCGGGCCCGCTCCCGCGGCCGGTTCGGGCAATCAGAATTGCGGCGTCAGCACGAGGCAGTTGCCGCGCAGTTCCGTAATGACGTACTGGCCGGGCGCGGCAACCGCGCCCGGCGCCAGCGCGGCTTCCCAGTGAGCGCCGCGGTACCACACGCGGGCGGTGCCGTCCGCGTTCCAGGCATCCACCTTGACCGTTCCGCCGATGTCGAGGTTGACGTCGGCATTGCGCGAGGGGGCGGTGGCCGGCCGCTTGCGCAGCACGCCCACGCGCCGCAGGATCAGCATCGCGGCCACCACGGCCACCGCGCAGACGGCCAGCTGCCAGGCGAAATCCAGCCCGCCCCAGGCGGCCGCGGCCGCGATCGCGCAGCCGGCGGCCACCACCAGCAGGTAGAACGTTCCGGTCATGACCTCGCCGATCAGGGCCAGGGCCGCGAGCCCCAGCCAAATCCAAGCGGGATTCATAGCAGCCTCCGTGGTTGAGGCCCCTATTATGACGGCAGCCGGTGACTGCGCAAGCTCGCTGACACGCCGGAACCTGGCACGATGTCATCCAGGATGCGGCGGATCCGGCTCCGCCGGGCCGCCCGCATCGCCCCCTGGGGCGCGCGTGAGCGCGTAGGCGGGAACCCTCACCCGGCCAGCTTGTTCCAGGTGTCGACGACTGTATCGGGGTTCAAGGACATCGACAGAATGCCCTGCTCCTTCAGCCACAGCGCGAAATCCGGATGGTCGGACGGCCCCTGGCCGCAGATGCCGACGTACTTGCCGGCCTTCAGGCAGGCCGAGATGGCCCGCTTGAGCAGTTCCTGGACGGCCGGGTCGCGCTCGTCGAAGTCGGCCGCCAGCAGTTCCAGGCCGGAGTCGCGGTCCAGGCCCAGCGTGAGCTGGGTCAGGTCGTTGGAGCCGATCGAGAAGCCGTCGAAGTATTCCAGGAAGCGTTCGGCCAGCACCGCGTTGGACGGCACCTCGCACATCATGATGAGCTTGAGGCCGTTCTCGCCCCGCTTGAGCTTGTTCTGCTCCAGCAGCTTGACCACGCTCTCGGCCTGGTGCAGCGTTCGCACGAACGGCACCATGATCTCGACGTTGGCCAGCCCCATGGTTTCGCGCACCCGCTTGAGCGCCTCGCACTCGAGCCGGAAGCACTCCTCGAAATCGGGCGAGATGTAGCGCGACGCGCCGCGGAAGCCCAGCATGGGGTTCTCTTCCTCGGGCTCGTAGCGCGAACCGCCGATCAGCTTGCGGTATTCGTTCGACTTGAAGTCGGACAGCCGCACGATCACCGGCTTGGGCCAGAACGCGGCGGCGATGGTGCCCACGCCTTCGGCCAGCTTCTCGACGAAGAAGGCGCGCGGGCTGGCGTAGCCGCGGGCCACCGATTCCACCGCCTTTTTCAGGTCGCCGTCGACGTTGGGATAGTCGAGGATGGCCTTGGGGTGGACGCCGATGTTGTTGTTGATGATGAATTCCAGCCGCGCCAGGCCCACGCCGGCGTTGGGGATCTGGGCGAAGTCGTAGGCCAGCTGCGGGTTGCCCACGTTCATCATGACCTTGACGTCGATCTCGGGCATCGCGCCGCGGCGCACTTCCTCCACCTCGGTCTCGATCAGGCCGTCGTAGATGCGGCCCTCGTCGCCCTCGGCGCAGGACACGGTGACCGGCTTGCCGTCTTGCAGCAGGTCGGTGGCGTCATTGCAGCCCACCACGGCCGGGATGCCGAGCTCGCGCGCGATGATGGCCGCGTGGCAGGTGCGGCCGCCGCGGTTGGTGACGATGGCCGAGGCGCGCTTCATCACCGGCTCCCAGTTGGGATCGGTCATGTCGGTGACCAGCACGTCGCCGGGCTGGACTTTGTCCATGTCGGACACGTCGGCCACCAGGCGCACCGGGCCCGAGCCGATCTTCTGGCCGATGGCGCGGCCGGTGACCAGCACGTTGCCGGTGGCCTTCAGGCGGTAGCGCTGCTGCACGTCGCTGCCCGACTGGCGCGATTTGACCGTTTCCGGGCGCGCCTGCAGGATGTAGAGCTTGCCGTCGACGCCGTCGCGGCCCCATTCGATGTCCATCGGCCGGCCGTAGTGCTGCTCGATGATGACGGCATAGCGCGCCAGCTCGATCACTTCGTCGTCCGACAGCGAGAAGCGGTTGCGCAGTTCGGGGGCGACGTTGACCGTGCGCACGGCGTGGCCGTTGGTGCGCTGCGGGTCGAACTCCATCTTGATCTGCTTGGAGCCGATGCGGCGGCCCACGATCGGGTAGTGGCCGGAGGCCAGGGTGGGCTTGAAGACGTAGAACTCGTCGGGGTTGACGGCGCCCTGCACCACGGTTTCGCCCAGGCCGTACGACGAGGTGACGAACACCACGTCGCGGAAGCCCGATTCGGTGTCGAGCGTGAAGGCCACGCCGGCCGAGCCGGAATCGGAACGCACCATGCGCTGCACGCCGGCCGACAGGGCCACGCCGGCATGGGCGAAGCCCTTGTGCACGCGGTAGGAAATGGCGCGGTCGTTGTACAGCGAAGCGAACACGTGGCGGATCTTGTCGAGCACGTCGTCGATGCCGACCACGTTCAGGTAGGTTTCCTGCTGGCCGGCGAACGAGGCGTCGGGCAGGTCTTCGGCGGTGGCCGAGGAACGGACCGCGAACGAGCCCTTGCCGTCGGCGTCGAGGCTGGCGAAGGCGGCTCGGATTTCCTGCTCGAAGCGGGCCGGCAGCGGCGCTTCGACGATCCACTGGCGGATCTTGGCGCCGGTGTCGGCGAGCGCGCGCACGTCTTCGGGATTGAGCGAAGACAGCGTTTCGCCGATGCGGGCGTCGAGCCCGGAATCGGCCAGGAAGTCGCGGAACGCCTGGGCGGTGGTCGCGAAGCCGCCCGGCACCCTGACTCCGGCGCCGGCCAGCTGGCTGATCATCTCTCCGAGTGAAGCGTTCTTTCCCCCTACCGAGTCAACATCCGTCATCCGGAGCTGCTCGAACGGTACGACATAAGACATGGAAGTCCCCTATTACAATGGCAAGAAAGCATGTTTGGCCAACGTACCGGCGCCCGGCGCCGGTGCGCTCGCCAAACGGGTTTCGAAGCGCGGCCGGCCGCGCACCATTTGGGGGAACTCCGGCATTGTACGCTGGCCCCCCGGAGCGTCGCAGCGCGGTTTTTCCGCTTTTGTTACTTTTCTGTTCCGCTTTTCCACCACGCTTCCATCGCAGGGCGCCTCATGCCAGTCAACGCTTCCGATTCCCCGTATCTGCGCACCGTGTTCGTGGTGTCCGACGGCACCGGCATCACGGCCGAAACCTTCGGCCATTCGGTGCTGGCCCAGTTCGAGGATGCGCGGTTCCGGCATATCCGGCTGCCGTTCATCGACTCGCTGGAGAAGGCGGCCGACGCGGCGGCGCGCATCGACCAGACCTGCCTGACCGACGGCCACCGGCCGATCGTGTTCAGCACCCTGGTCAACCCCGAGATCAACCAGCGCGTGCGCCAGGCCAATGCGCTGTTCCTGGACCTGTTCTCCACCTTCGTGGAGCCGATCGAACAAGAGCTGGGCGTGAAGTCCAGCCATTCGATCGGCCGCTCGCATACCGTCAGCAACGCCGCCAAGTACCAGGGCCGGATCGAGGCGATCAATTTCAGCCTTTCCCACGACGACGGCCAGTTCGTCAAGACCCTGGGCCAGGCCGACGTGATCCTGGTGGGCGTTTCCCGCTGCGGCAAGACGCCCACCAGCCTGTACCTGGCGATGCAGTACGGCGTGAAGGCGGCCAACGTGCCGCTGATTCCCGACGATTTCGAGCGCGACGCCCTGCCGTCGTCGCTGCTGCCGTACCGCTCCAAGCTGTTCGGCCTGACCATCCAGCCCGAGCGGCTGGCCGAGGTGCGCAACGAACGGCGGCCCGACAGCCGCTACGCCTCGCTGGAACAATGCCGCTACGAAGTGGCCGAGGCCGAGAAGCTGATGCGGCGCGAAGGCATCCGCTGGCTGTCGACCACCACCAAGTCGATCGAGGAAATCTCGACCACGGTGCTGCAGAAGATCGGGCTGGAAGGCCGGTTCTACTGACCGGCGCGGCGCGCCTGCCGCCGCTGCTCGAACAGGCACACGGCCGCCGCGGCGGCGACGTTGAGCGATTCGGCGGCGGGTTCCTGGTCGATGCGCAGGCGCAGCGCGGCGGCGCGTTGCAGGGCGGGGTCGACGCCCTGGCCTTCGTTGCCGAACACCCAGGCGGCGCGGGGCGGCAGGTCGGCGCGGAGGAGGTCGACGGCGTCGTCCAGCGTGGTGGCCAGCAGGGGAACGTCGAGCCGGGCGGACAAGGCAAGCAGGTCGACGTCTTCGTGGATCGTCAGCGAAAAATGCGCGCCCTGCCCCGAGCGCAGCACCTTGGTCGACCAGGCGTAGGCGGTGTCGGCCGACAGGAAGACGCGGCGCACGCCGGCGGCGGCGCAGCTGCGCAGGATGGAGCCGACGTTGCCGGGATCCTGGATCCGGTCCAGCAGCACGCAGTTCTCGTCCGCCCGGGCCGGCAGCGGCGGCGCCGGCGTGTCGATCACGAACACCACGCCCTGGCCGCTGCGAACGGTTTCCAGGCCGTCGACCAGGCCCGGCTCCAGCCATGCCTGGCAGGCCGGCGGCACGGCGTCGCGCAGCGCGCGCAGCTCGCCCGATTCCGAGCGGACAGCGTCGAACACCGCGTGGCGCGGCGTGCCGCCCCACTGCAGATAGGCCTGGCACAGGTGCACGCCTTCCAGCAGCGCCAGCCCCTGGCGGCGCGCGTGGGCGCCTTGCGCCAGCCGGCGCAGTTCCTTGTACAGCGGGTTGTCGCGCGAGGCGATGCGCTTCATCGGTCCAGCGCGTCGCGCACCGGGGCGAAGCTGCGCCGGTGCTCGGGGCACGGCCCGTGCTCGAACAGCGCCGACAGGTGCTGCGGCGTGCCGTAGCCCTTGTGCTGGTGGAAGCCGTAGGCCGGATAGAGCTCGTGCAGGCGCACCAGTTCGGCGTCGCGCGCCGTCTTGGCCAGGATCGACGCCGCCGAGATGGCTGGCACCTGCGCGTCGCCGCCGATCACGGTGCGCACCCGGCAGCGCAGCGCCGGCGCGCGGTTGCCGTCGATCTCGGCCAGGTCGATGGCGACGTTCAGCGCGTCCACCGCGCGCCGCATCGCCAGCATGGTCGCATTCAGGATGTTCAGGCTGTCGATTTCCTGCACGCTGGCGCTGGCCACGGCCCAGGCGTGCGCGCGGGCACGGATCAGCACCGCCAGCGCGTCGCGTTCTTCGGCCTCCAGCGCCTTGGAATCGGCCAGCCCGAGGATCGGGCGGTCGGGATCGAGCACGACGGCGGCGGCGTAGACCGGGCCGGCCAGCGGCCCGCGGCCGGCCTCGTCGACCCCGGCGCGCACCAGCACGGCGGTGGTTTCGAGGCTGGCGAGGTCCAGCTCGGCCCAGCCGAAATCCGTTTGTATCCAGCCGCGCTCGGGAGCGCCGTCCATTTCGATGTCGTCGGCGCCGCGCCGTGGCGCCCGTCCGCCCCTACCCGCCATGCCCCGCCACCTCCAGAATCGCATTGCTCGCCAGCGCCGGCGTATCGCGCACGAGTTCATCATGCAACGCAGTGAAACGCAAGACCAGTTCCCGGTTGCGGCGCTCGTCGGTCAGCGCCTGCCAGGCGGCGTCGGCCAGCGCCTGCGGCGTGGCGGCGTCCTGCAGCAGCTCCGGCACGACGAATTCGCGGCACAGGACGTTGGGCAGGCCGACCCACGGCAGATAGGCCTTGCGCCGCATGATCCAGTACGACAGCCGCGGCAGCACGTAGGAAATCACCATCGGCCGCTTGAACAGCGCGGCCTCCAGCGTGGCGGTGCCGCTGGCCACCAGCACCGCGTCGCAGGCCGCCAGCACGTCCTGCGAACCGCCCGCCACGACATGCAGGCCGGCCATGCCGCCCAGCCGCGCCGCGCAGGCCTCGAACTGGCGCTGTCGTTCGGCGCCGGCCATCGGCGCCCACAATTGCAGCCCCGGGTCGCGCCGCTGCAGCAGCCGGCCGGCTTCGAGAAAGCGCGGCGCCAGGTGGGCGATCTCGCCGGCGCGGCTGCCGGGCATCAGCGCCAAAACCCGCTGCGAGGAATCGATACCCAGGCGCCGGCGGGCCGCGGCGCGGTCGGGCTCGCGCGGGATGACCCCGGCCAGCGGATGGCCGATATAGGTGACGGGCACGCCGGCATCCTGGTAGATCTTGGCCTCGAACGGAAACACCACCAGCATGTGCGACACCGCCTCGCGGATGCGATGGATGCGCTCGCCGCGCCAGGCCCACAGCGAAGGGCCGATGAAATGCACGGTGGGAATGCCGGCGGCGCGCAGCGCGTGTTCGAGCGTGAAATTGAAATCCGGCGCGTCGACGCCGACGAAGGCCGCCGGCGGCTCGGCCAGCCAGCGCCGGCGAAGATCGGCGCGGATGCCCAGCAACTCGGGCAGGTGGCGCAATACGTCGGCATAGCCGTTGACGGCCAGCTTCTGCATCGGATACCAGGCGTCGAAGCCCTGGGCCAGCATTCTCGGCCCCCCTACGCCGGCCACTCGCAGGCCGGGCGCCCGCGCATGCAGCGCGGCGATCACCGGGGCGGCCAGCAGGTCTCCGGAAGGTTCGCCCGCCACCATGCCGATGACGGGGTCGGCACCTGCCACGCCGGCCCCGTCAGCGCACGATACCGCGCGTGGCGGTATCGAGGAAATCCAGCAGGGTGCGCAGCGAAGGTTCGAGTTCCGGGTCGGCTGCCTGCGCGCGCAGCGCCGCCTTGGCCTCTTCCAGCGTCAGGCCCTGCCGGTACAGCGTCTTGTACGCGGCGCGCAGCCCCGATACCTGGGCCGGCGTGAAACCGCGCCGCTTCAGGCCTTCGACGTTCATGCCCACCGGCCGCGCCGGGCTGCCGGCGCAGGTGACGAAGGGCGGCAGGTCCTGCAGCAGCGTGGCGTGCACGCCGGTCATCGCGTGCGCGCCGATCTTGACGAACTGGTGCACGCCCGTCATGCCGCCCAGGATGACGTGGTCGCCCAGATGCACGTGGCCGGCCAGTTGCGTGCCGTTGGCCAGGATGATGTTGCTGCCGAGCTGGCAGTCGTGCGCGATGTGCACGTAGGCCATGATCCAGTTGTCGTTGCCGAGCCGGGTCACGCCGACGTCCTGGATGGTGCCCGTGTTGACGGTGCACGATTCGCGGATCGTGTTGCGGTCGCCGATTTCGAGCCGGGTCGGCTCGCCGCCGTATTTCTTGTCCTGCGGCGGGCCGCCGATGGCCACCGAGGCGTAGAAGCGGTTGTCGCGCCCGATCGTGGTGTGGCCTTCGATCGTGGCGTGCGGGCCGATCTGCGTATTGGCGCCGATGCGCACGTGCGGGCCGATCACCGTGAACGGGCCGACCGTGACGCCGTCGTCGAGCTGGGCGGCCGGATCGACGATGGCGGTGGGATGGATCCGGGTCACCATGGCCGCGGCCTCAGCATTCGAGCGAACGCATGGTGCACATCAGGTCGGCTTCGGCCGCCAGCTGGCCGTCGACCTTGGCACAGCCCTTGTATTTCCAGATGCCGCGCGAGGTGCGCTCCACCGTGACTTCCAGCCGCAGCTGGTCGCCCGGCAGCACCGGCCGCTTGAAGCGGGCGCCGTCGATGCCGACGAAGTAGTACACGGTGTTGTCGTCGGGCTTCTTGCCGGCCGAGGTGAACGAGACGATGGCCGCCGCCTGCGCCAGCGCTTCCAGGATCAGCACGCCCGGCATGACCGGGTGGTGCGGGAAATGCCCGGTGAAAAACGGCTCGTTGATCGACACGTTCTTCAGCGCGGTGATCGATTCCCCCGGCACCACGTTGAGCACGCGGTCGATCAGCAGCATCGGATAGCGATGCGGCAGATGCTCGAGGATCCCCTTGATGTCCAGTTCCATGAATGTTTCCAGTCGTATGGGCGCCCGCCGGCCGTGCGCGCGGGCCTACCCTTTTTTCTCGAGCGCCTTGACCCGGCGCGCCAGGTCGGCCAGGTGGCGGACCGCCACGGCGTTGCGCTCCCATTCGCGGTGCTCGGTGCCGGGAAAGATGCCAGTGTAGCGGCCCGGCTTTTCCAGGTTCGAGAACACCGCCGTGGCGCCCGACACGAACACGTCGTCGCCGATGCGCAGGTGGCCGCCGATCATCGCCGCGCCGGCGATCATGCAGCGCGAGCCGATGGTGGTGGAGCCGGCGATGCCGACGCAGGCCGCCATCGCGGTGTGGTCGCCGACCTGGCAGTTGTGGGCGATCATGATCTGGTTGTCGAGCTTGACGCCGTTGCCGATCACCGTGTCGTCGAGCGCGCCGCGGTCGATCGTGGTGTTGGCGCCGATGTCGACGTCGTCGCCGATGCACACGCCGCCGAACTGCGGGATCCTGGTCCACGCGCCCTTGGCGCGGGTGGAGTCGGGAGCGAAGCCGAAGCCGTCGGCGCCGAGCACGGCGCCGGAATGGATCACGGCGCGCGCGCCCACCCGCACGCCGGCGTACAGCGTGACGCGCGGATGCAGCAGGCTGTCGGGGCCGATCTGGCAGCCGCGGCCGATCATGCAGCCGGCGCCGATCACGGCGCCGGCGCCGATGCGGGCGCCCGGTTCGATCACGGCCAGCGGCCCCACGCTGGCCGTGGGGTCGAGCACGGCGTCGGCGGCAATGACGGCCGACGGATGCACCTGCCCCGGCGGGGTGTCGCGCCGCTGGCGTTCGAACCACAGCCCGACGCGGGCGTACATCAGGTAGGGGTCGGCGCAGACGACCAGCACCGCGTTGCCGCCGGCCTCGCGATGGGCGCGCGCGACGGCATCGGTAACGATGACGGCGCCGGCCTGGGCGCCGGCGAGCTGGTCTTGATAGCGGGGGTTGGCGATGAAGGCCAGCTCCTGCGCGCCGGCATGCTCCAGCGCGGCGATGCCGGCGATGGCGCGCTCGCCGGCGCCGGCCGGGTCGAGCCGCCAATCCAGGCCCGTGGTGTCGGTCTCTTGCAGCAGGCGGGCCAGCGTGGGCGCCCGGGCCGGATCAAGCAGTATCGGCATACGCGGTCAGCAGACGGCCCGGGCCAGGCCCGGGCGGGCGTTTTCCGGCGTCACTTGGCGCCGGCGTTCAGGGCGGCGAGGACCTTGTCGGTGATGTCGACGCGGGGGCTGACCACCACGGCTTCCTGCAGGATCAGATCGTAGTTTTCCTGCTCGGCGATCTGCTTGATGACGCGGTTGGCGCGCTCCAGGATCTGCGACAGCTCTTCGTTGCGGCGCTGGTTCAGGTCTTCCTGGAACTCGCGGCGCTTGCGCTGGAAATCCTTGTCGAGATCGCTCAGCTCGCGCTGGCGGCGGGTGCGGTCGGCGTCGGACAGCACGGCGCTGTCCTTGTCGAGCTGGTCGGACATCGTGCGCAGGCGGGCGGCCATGTCTTGCAGGTCGGCATCGCGCTTCTTGAAATCGGCCTCGATCTTGGCCTGCGCCGCCTTGGCCGGCGCCGCGTCGCGGAAGATGCGTTCGGTGTTGACGAAGCCGATCTTGACCGGACCGTTGCCGTTGCGGGCGGTGGCGGGGGCTGCCGCGGCGGCCGGCGCCTGCTGTTGCTGAGCATGAGCCGCGCCGACGGCGGCGCCCGAGAGCGCCAGTACTGCCAGGACGCGGCCTGCCCCCTTGACGGCAGACGAAGCAGTCAGGCGTGCGGCAGACGTCGAAAACTTGCGGATCATGTAATTCTCGCTCGGAAATAATCGGATATTTTGCCACTAATGCCGCGCGCCGGGGCAAGCCCGGCGCGGGCCCAAGGGTAAACGGTTGTACCAGAAAAATGCCGTCAGGCGCCTGCTTGCCGGGTCAGAAGCCGGTGCCGATCTGGAACTGGAACGCCTGGGTGCGGTCGCCGGGCTTGGCGTTGAGGGCGTGGCCAAAAGAGATCTTCAGCGGTCCGATCGGCGACTGCCAGCTCAGGCCGACACCGACCGAGTAGCGCAGATCGCCCAGCGAGATGTTCTCGTCGTCGGCGTACACATTGCCGGCGTCGGTGAACAGGAACCAGCGCAGCGTACGGTCCTGCTGGCTGCCGGGGAACGGCAGCAGCAGCTCGGCGTTGGCGATGACCCGCTTGGCGCCGCCCAGGCTGTCGCCGTTCTTGGCGTCGCGCGGGCCGAGCGAGCCGCCGTCGAAGCCGCGGATCGACCCGATACCGCCTGCGTACATGTTCTTCAGCAGCGGGTAGGGTTTGCCGGCGAAGCCCTTGCCGTAGTCGACCTGACCGTTCAGCGCCAGCGTCATGCTGCGGTTGATGGGCCAGTAGTACTGGTGCTGGTAGCTGCCCTTGTAGTAGCGCAGGTCGCCGAAGGTGGAGGTCTCGGCGGCGGCGCGCTGATAGTAGCCGCGCGTGGGCGCCAGCGCGCTGTCGCGGTGGTCGTTGCTCCAGCCCACCGACCAGATGAAGGCGGTGCTGCGCGGGCCGAAGTCGCGCACGTAGTCGATGAAGCGCTGCGGGCTGTTGTCGTACAGCTTGATGTCGTTGAATTCCAGCGTGCCGCCGAAGAACACGCGCTGGGTTTCGGTGAACGGCACGCCGAAGGTCAGGCCGGCGCCGGCGGTGCGGATTTCGTAGTCGCCGGTGTTGATCGCCAGCGGCCGCAGCGTGCGGTAGTAGACGCTGGTGGAACGGCTGATGCCGTCCTGCGTGAAGTACGGGTTGGTCTGGCTGACCGCGATGGTGCGGTAGGTCTTGCCGGTGTTCAGCTCGATGCCGGCGGTGGTGCCGCTGCCGAAGATGTTGTCCTGGTTCAGGCCGGCCGACAGCACGACCTTGTCGGTACTGCTGAAGCCCGCGCCCAGGTTGATCATGCCGGTGGGCTTTTCCTGCACGTTGACGTTGACGTCGACCTGGTCGGGCGTGCCGGGCACCGGCGGCGTTTCCAGCGTGATGTTCTGGAAGTAGCCCAGGCGGTCGATCCGGTCGCGCGACAGCTGGATCTGGCCGGCGTCGTACCAGGCGCTTTCGAGCTGGCGCATTTCGCGGCGGATGACGACGTCGCGCGTGCGGGTATTGCCGCCGATGTTGACGCGCCGCACGTACACGCGGCGGTTCGGGTCGACGAAGAAGGTCAGGTCGGCCGTCTTGTGCTCGCGGTCGACCGCCGGGTTGGCGTTGACATTGCTGAACGCGTAGCCCAGCTTGCCGAGGTAATCCGTGATGGCCTTGCTGGAGGCGTTGACCTTCTCGGCCGAGAAGGTTTCGCCCGGCTTGACGGTGATCAGCTTGCGCAGGTCGTCGTCCAGGCCCAGCAGTTCGCCGGCCAGCTTGACGTCGCTGACGGTGTATTTGTCGCCTTCGGTGATCGACAGGGTGATGAAGATGTCCTTGCGGTCGGGCGAGATGGTGACCTGCGGCGAATCCACATTGAATTCCAGGTAGCCGCGGTTCATGTAGTACGAGCGCAGGGTTTCGATGTCGCCCTGCAGCTTCTGGCGCGAGTACTGGTCGGCCTTGGTGTACCAGGTGAGCCAGCCGGGCGTGGTGAGCTGCAGCTGGGACAGCAGTTCCTTTTCCGGGATGGCCTTGGCGCCGATGATCTTGATGCCGGCGATGCGGGCCACGTCGCCCTCGAACACGTCGAAGGTGATGCCGACGCGGTTGCGCTCCAGCGGCGTGATGGTGGGCACGATCTCGACCGAGTACTTGCCGCGCGCCAGGTACTGGCGCTTGAGTTCCTGCTCGGCGCGTTCGAGCAGCGCGCGGTCGAAGATGCGGGCCTCGGCGAAGCCGACCTCGGCCAGCGACTTCAGCACGTTGGCCGATTCGAATTCTTTCATGCCGTTGAACGAGATCGACGCGATCGCGGGGCGTTCGTCGACGATCACGACCACGACGTCGTTCTCCACCTCGATCCGCACGTCGCGGAAGAAGCCGGTGGCGAACAGCGCGCGCACCGCCTGCGTGGCCTGCTCTTCGGTGAAACGTTCGCCCACCTTGACGGGCAGATAGCCGAAAACCGTTCCTGCCTCGGTGCGCTGGATGCCTTCGACGCGGATGTCCTTGACGACGAAGGGTTCGAAAGCATGGGCCAAAGGGGCGACCGCCATGGCCAGCAGAAAAGTCAGCAGACGCGGCAAGCGCCGGGCGCGGTTGGTCATTCGTGATCCCGGGTGATTATCGAGTGGCGGACAGGACGGAAACTTCCCCCAATGCGGGCCGGACGGGCCGGCATGCGGTCGCGATACGGGGGGCAAGAATCATGGAATCCTATGTCAGCAGGCGCGAAAAGTCGTTGAACAGGGCGACGGCCATCAACAGCATCAGCAGGCCGAAGCCGGCCCGTTGGCCCATTTCCATCCATCGTTCGGGCGGCGGGCTGCCGCGGACGATTTCGACGAGATAATACAGCAGGTGCCCGCCGTCCAGCATCGGAATGGGCAACAGGTTCAGCACGCCCAGGCTTACGCTGACCAGCGCCAGGAAGGCCACGTACGATTCCAGCCCCATGCGGGCGGTCTGGCCGGCGTAGTCGGCGATGGTGACGGGCCCGCTCAGATTGCGCAGCGACACGTCGCCCACCACCATCTTGCCCAGCATCCGCAGCGAGAACCACGACACCTCGGCGGTGCGGCGGGTGCCCAGCGCCAGGCTGGCGAGCGGGCCGTGGCGGATGACCACCAGTTCGATGTCGCCGCCGATCTGCGCGCCGATCCGCCCCACGGTGGCGCCCGACTGGGCGTCGTGCTCGGCGTGCGGGACCACGTTCAGCGTGAGCGGCGCGCCGTCGCGCACCACCGCCAGCGCCAGCGGCTGGCCGGCATGGCGCTGGATGGTCTCGATCAGTTCGGTGGCCGACGGCTCGGCCTGGCCCTCGACGGCGGTGATGCGGTCGCCGGCCCGCAGGCCGGCCTCGGCCGCGGCGCTGCCGTCCATCACGGCCCGCACCACCGGACGCGGCGTGGCCAGCGACAGCCCCTGGCGGCCCAGCACGTCGCCCTCCATGTCGGCCAGCGAGGCCGAGGAGAAATCCAGCGTGCGCAGGTGGCGGGTGCCGTCGGCCGCCTGTACCGTGACCGCGGCCTGCTCGCGGTCGGTCAGCCGTTTCAGCAGGATCCAGCGGGCGTCGCTCCAGCTGGCGACGGGTTCGCCGTCGACCTCGACGATGCGGTCGCCGCGCGCCACCCCGGCCGCCGCGGCCACGCTGCCGGCTTGCGGCGCGGCCAGCACCGGCGCGGGCTCCTTGACGCCCGCCATGCTCAGCGCGGCGTACAGCAGCGCCGCCAGCGCCAGGTTGAACAGCGGCCCGGCGGCGACGATGGCGATGCGGCTGGCCACCGGCTTGGCGTTGAACGCCTGGTGGCGCAGCGCTTCGGGCACCTCGCCCTCGCGCTCGTCGAGCATCTTGACGTAGCCGCCCAGCGGGATCGCCGACAGCGCCCATTCGGTGCCCCGGCGGTCGACCCGGCGCGCCAGCACCCGGCCGAAACCGACCGAAAAGCGCAGGATCTTGACGCCGCAGGCGCGGGCGACGAGGTAGTGGCCGAGCTCGTGGATCACCACCAGGATGCCGAGCGCGACGGCGAAGGCTGCCAGGGTCAGGAGCATGGGAGTCTCCGGTATCGTTGCTGAAAGCGGCCGCTGCGGGCGGCCGGCAGGTTGCCCACTGTACCGCAGGCGGCGCCTCCGGTGGGCGCGGCGAGCGGCGCACGGCGTGCCGGCCGGAACCGCGGCGGCGCCGGCTGGAGACCGGACCGGCTCACGCGCCCGCCGTCAAGCGCCCGATGCGGTCGCGGGCGCATGCGCGGGCGTGGGCGTCGCAGGCCAGCAGCGCATCGAGGGAGGCCTCGGGAGCGGCGCGGCCGGCAGTGGCATCGAGCACGCTTTCGATCGCGGCGGGAATGTGGGTGTAGCGCAGCCCGCCGCGCAGGAAGGCGTCGACGGCGACCTCGTTGGCGGCGTTCAGCGCCACGCAGGCGCCCTGCCCGGCCTCCAGCGCCTGGAACGCCAGCCGCAGGCACGGGAAGCGCGCGAAATCGGGGTCTTCGAAATCCAGCCGGCCCAGCCGTGCCAGGTCGAGCGCCGTGACGCCCGCCTCGATCCGGTCGGGAAACGCCAGCCCATAGGCGATCGGCGTGCGCATGTCGGGCTGGCCGAGCTGGGCCAGCACCGAACCGTCGTCGTATTCGACCATCGAATGCACGACGCTCTGCGGATGCACCACCACCGAAATGCGGCTGGCCGGCATCGCGAACAGCCAGTGCGCTTCGATCACCTCCAGCCCTTTGTTGAGCATGGTGGCCGAGTCGACCGAGATCTTGCGGCCCATCGACCAGTTGGGATGGGCGCAGGCCTGGTCGGGCGTGACCTCGTCCAGCTCGTGCAGCGGACGGGTGCGGAACGGCCCGCCCGAGGCGGTCAGCAGCAGCCGCCGCACGCCGGCCGCCGGCTGGCGCGGCGCATGGGCGCGGGCGCCGCCGCGCGGCAGGCACTGGAAGATGGCGTTGTGTTCGCTGTCGATGGGCAGCAGTTCGGCGCCGTGCTCGCGCACCGCGTCCATGAACAGGACGCCGGCCACCACCAGCGCCTCTTTGTTGGCCAGCAGCACCCGCTTGCCGGCGCGCGCCGCGGCCAGCGCCGACGGCAGCCCGGCGGCGCCGACGATGGCGGCCATCACGGTATCGCTGGCCGGATCGGCGGCCGTATCGGCCAGCGCCTGCGCGCCCACGCGCACCTCGGGCAGGCCGCCGGCCCCGGCCGGCCAGGCGGCCGCGAAGCGCGCCGCCGCCGCGTCGTCCGGCACCACCACCGCCCGCGCGCGGCTGGCCGCGGCCTGCGCCGCCAGCACCTCCATCCGGCTATAGGCGCTGAGCGCCTCGACCCGGTAGCGGCCGGGATGGCGGGCGATGACGTCCAGCGTGCTGATGCCGATCGAGCCGGTGGCCCCCAGGACAGTAATGCGGCGAACGCTCAATCCACTATCACTCATCGCTACGCGACATCTTCATAACAATCCCCATGGTGCCACAACCCGCTCAGGACGCCGCGGATCCGGCTTCGCCGGTCCGCCAGCGTCGCCCCTTGAGCGGCGCGCGAAGCGCGTAGGGGTGGGCTCATACCAGCAACATGGCCAATGGCAGCACCGGAATCAAGGCGTCGATGCGGTCGTAGACGCCGCCGTGTCCCGGCAGCAGCGCGCTCGAATCCTTGTAGCCGGCGCGCCGTTTCAGCAGCGATTCGAACAGGTCGCCGGCGATCGACAGGGCCGCCAGCAGCAGCGCCGCCAGCGCGGCGCCGCCCCAGCCCCAGCGGGCCGCCAGCGCGGCGCCGAAGGTGCCGTCGAAGGCGGCGCAGGCCAGCACCAGCACCACCGCGCAGGCAATGCCGCCCACCGCGCCTTCGAGGGTCTTGCCGGGGCTGATGTGCGGCGCCAGCTTGCGGCGGCCGAAGGCCTTGCCGGTGAAATAGGCGCCGATGTCGGCCACCCACACCAGCGCCAGCAAGGTCAGCAGGAAGGCGATGCCGCGCCCGTGGGCGGCGGCCAGCGCCGACCAGGCGGCCAGCAGCGCCACCGGCGCGAACAGGGTCAGCAGCGCGCTGCGGGGCGGCGCGGCGGCATCGGCCCGCGCCAGCGAAGGCGCGACGCCAAGCACCCAGACCGCCGACATGGCGATCCACAGCCAGCGCCAGCCGGGCGCTTCCGGCGGGCCGCCCGCCTGCCAGCGCCAGGCGATCAGCGCCGCGCCGAACACGATGCCGGCCGCGGTTTCGGGCAGGCGCAGGCGGCCGTCCTGCGGCCGCCCCAGGGTCAGCCGCCACCATTCCCACAGCGCGCAGCCGACGAACACGGCCATCAGGGCCTCGAACGGCAGCGGCGACGGCGCCGCCAGCGCGCCGGCCAGGATGGCCAGCAGCACGACGGCGGTAATGACGCGTTGTTTCAGCATGGAAGCTCAGTGGCCCGCCGCCGGCTCGGACGCGATCGCCTCGGCCTCGAGCTGGGCGCTGGTGCGCCCGAAGCGGCGTTCGCGGCGCCGGTAGGACTCGCAGGCCAGGTCGAACTGCGCGGCGTCGAAGTCGGGCCAGAAGCAGTCGGTGAAGTACAGCTCGGTATAGGCCAGCTGCCAGATCAGGAAGTTGGAGATGCGCTTTTCGCCGCCGGTGCGGATGAACAGGTCGGGTTCGGGCGCATAGGCCATGGCCAGGAAGGGCGACAGCAGCGCCTCGTCGAGGCGCTCGGGCTGGTCGGCCAGCTCTGGATGGGCCAGCAGCGCGCGCCGCATCGCCTGCAGGATGTCCCAGCGCCCGCCGTAGTTGGCGGCGATGGTCAGCGTCAGGCGCCGGTTGTCGGCCGTGCGGGCTTCGACCTCGCGTATCAGTTCCTGCAGCCGCGGCTCGAAGGCGGTGATGTCGCCCACCACCTTGAGCCGGATGCCGTTGCGGTCGAGCTTGGTGACCTCGCGTTCGAGCGCGTGGATGAACAGCCGCATCAGCAGCGACACTTCATCCGGCGGGCGCCGCCAGTTCTCGGAACTGAACGCGAACAGCGTCAGGAACTCCACGCCGCGCTCGGCGCAGGCTTCGACGATGGTGCGCACCGCGTCGACGCCCTTCTTGTGGCCCGCGACGCGCGGCAGGAAGCGCCGCGTCGCCCAGCGGCCATTGCCGTCCATGATGATGGCGACGTGCCGGGGCACGCTCGCCGCCTGCGGGATGCCGAGGGTGGAACTCAAGGCCATGTGGAAGGCGCCTCCGGGGCTGGGACGGGGTTCAAACCGTCATGATCTCGGCCTCTTTCTGAGCCACCAGCTTGTCGATCTCGGCCACGTAGCGATCGGTCAGCTTCTGGACGTCGTCCTGCGCGCGGCGCTCGTCGTCTTCCGAGATTTCCTTTTCCTTGACCAGCTTCTTGAGCTGTTCGTTGGCGTCGCGGCGCAGGTTGCGCACCGCCACCTTGGCGTCTTCGCCCTCGCCGCGCACGACCTTGGTCAGCTCGCGCCGGCGCTCTTCGGTCAGCGCCGGCATCGGCACCCGGATCAGTTCGCCCATGGACTGCGGATTGAGACCGAGGTCGGACTCGCGGATCGCTTTTTCGATCACCTGCGCCATCTTCTTTTCCCACGGCTGGACGCTGATGGTGCGCGCGTCGATCAGCGACAGGTTGGCGACCTGGCTGAGCGGCACCTGCGAGCCATAGTACTCGACGTGGACGTGGTCGAGGATGCCGGCATGCGCCCGGCCGGTGCGGATCTTCGACAGGCTGGCCTTGAGCGTCTCGATGGACTTGCCCATTTTGCCTTCCGCGTTCTTCTTGACGTCGGCGATGCTCATTGGAAACTCCTGAATGCGATGCGATCAGACGTGGACCAGCGTCCCTTCGTCGTCGCCGGACACCACCCGCCTGAGCGCGCCCGGCTTGTTGATCGAGAAAACCTTGATCGGCAGCTTCTGGTCGCGGCACAGCGCGAAGGCGGTGGCATCCATCACCTCCAGCCGCCTGACGATGGCCTCGTCGAAGCTGATGCGGCTGTAGCGGGTGGCGCTGGGATCCTTCTTCGGATCGGCCGAATAGATGCCGTCGACCTTGGTGGCCTTGAGCACGATCTCGGCGCCGATCTCCGCCCCGCGCAGCGCCGCCGCGGTATCGGTGGTGAAGAAGGGGTTGCCCGTGCCGGCGGCGAAGATCACCACCTTGCCCTCTTCCAGGTAGCGTAGCGCCTTCGGGCGGATGTAGGGCTCCACCACTTGCTCGATATTCAGCGCCGACTGCACGCGGGCGTCGACGCCGCGGCGCTTGAGGGCGTCCTGCAGCGCGAGCGAATTCATGATGGTGGCCATCATGCCCATGTAGTCGGCGGTGGCGCGGTCCATGCCCTGCGCGCCCGGCGCCACGCCGCGGAAGATGTTGCCGCCGCCGATCACCAGCGCCAGTTCCACCCCCAGCTCCGCCACCTCGGCGATTTCTTCCACCATCCGGGCGATGGTGCTGCGGTTGATGCCGAACGCATCGTCGCCCATCAGCGCTTCGCCGGAAAGTTTGAGCAGCACCCGCTTGTACGCGCCCGGCGCGAGCCCGCCCGAAGCACTGATCTCTACCGTCATACCTTGTTCCTATCCGTGACCGGCCGAACCGGATGCGCCGCGCGGGGGCGCCGCAGCCGCCCCCGCAAGGCCCCTACTGCTCAACAGCGATCAACCGCGCGCGGCAGCGGCCTGGGCAGCGACTTCGGCGGCGAAGTCGGTGGTTTTCTTCTCGATGCCTTCGCCGACCACGTACAGCACGAACTGCTGCACCGCCGACTGCTTCGACTTGAGGACCTGCTCGACCGACTGCTTGTCGTCCTTGACGAACGGTTGCGACAGTAGCGTAACCTCTTTCAGGAACTTCTGGACCGATCCTTCCACCATCTTGGCGGCGATCTCGGCCGGCTTGCCCGATTCGGCCGCCTTTTGCTGGGCCACCGAGCGCTCGCGCTGGATGTCTTCTTCCGACACGCCGGTGGCGTTGAGCGCCTTCGGCTTGGTGGCGGCCACGTGCATGGCGATGTCCTTGCCCAGGGCGTCGTCGCCGCTGTATTCGACCAGCACGCCGATCTTGCCGCCATGCAGGTAGGAGGCCAGCTTGTTGGCGGTCTGGATGCGCGCGAAGCGGCGGATCGAGATGTTTTCGCCGATCTTGCCCACCAGCGCCAGGCGCACGCTGTCGACCGTGCCGTCACGGAACGGCAGCGCGGCCAGCGCGGCGACGTCGGCCGGGTCGGCGCCGGCCACCAGTTCGGCCACTTCCTTGGTGAAGGCCACGAAATCGTCGTTCTTGGCCACGAAATCGGTTTCGCTGTTGACTTCGACCAGCGCGCCCACGGTGGCGTCGGGCGCCACGTACAGGCCGATCAGCCCTTCGGCGGCGATGCGCGAGGCGGCCTTGCTGGCCTTGCTGCCGAGCTTGACGCGCAGCAGTTCCTCGGCCTTGGCCATGTCGCCGCCGGCCTCGGTCAGCGCCTTCTTGCATTCCATCATCGGGGCGTCGGTCTTTTCGCGCAGTTCCTTGACCAGCGCTGCGGTAATTTCGGCCATGATTGCTCCTGGGGTCGTCCGCCGGATCGCCGGCGGTAAGAATATTGGACTAAAAAGAAGGGGCGCTAGGCCCCTTCAGACGATTCAGCAGTAAACCTGCTTCAGCCGTACGGGCGATCAGGCCTCGTCGTTGACTTCCACGAACTCGTCGTCGCCGCCTTCGGCGACCGCCTCCACCACGCCTTGCAGCGCCTGTTCGCGGCCTTCCAGCACGGCATCGGCGATGCCCCGCGCGTACAGCGCGATGGCCTTGGCGGAGTCGTCGTTGCCCGGGATGACGTGGGCCACGCCGTCCGGCGAGTGGTTAGTATCCACCACGGCAACTACCGGGATGTTAAGCGCCTTGGCCTCGGTCACGGCGATCTTGTGGTAACCGACGTCGATGATGAAGATGGCGTCGGGCAGGCCGTTCATGTCCTTGATGCCGCCGATCGACTTGTTCAGCTTGGCCAGCTCGCGCTCGAACATCAGCGCTTCCTTCTTGCTCATGCGCTCGGTGGCGCCCTCGGCCTGCATGGCTTCCATGTCTTTCAGGCGCTTGATCGAGGTCTTGACCGTCTTGAAATTGGTCAGCATGCCGCCGAGCCAGCGGGCGTCGACGAAAGGCATGCCGCAGCGGGCGGCTTCCTCGGCGATGATCTCGCGGGCGGCGCGCTTGGTGCTGACGAAAAGGATGGTGCCGCGGCGGGCCGACAGCTGGCGGACGAACTTCAGCGCGTCCTGGTAGAGCGCCATCGTCTTTTCGAGGTTGATGATGTGGATCTTGTTGCGATGGCCGAAAATGAAGGGGGCCATCTTGGGGTTCCAGAAGCGCGTCTGGTGCCCGAAATGGACACCGGCTTCCAGCATTTCACGCATGGTAACGGACATGGTCTGCTCCGAGGGTTGGGTCTGGCGCCGCGCCCGTATCGCGGACGGCGCCCGGGCCTACCCGGCCCGGCCGCGCCGCCCGCGACACCCTGGGTGGCGCGGCGTGCGATTTCCCTGCGACGGCGGCCAAATCGGCCCAAATCGGCCCGAGTCGCTGGCACCACCGCGCAAAGGATGCGTTTCCTTGCAGCTTTGCACGACGTTTTATCGTCGGAAAGGCTAGGAAAGCCTATAATTCTACTATTTTCCGGGCGCCCCGCTCAAGCGGCCGGCCAGGCCGGCCACAGGCGCCCTCCTGCCGCCACCGCCCGGCCGTTACAATCTGGTACCAAATATGAGCATCAGCATCAAGAACGCCCAGGAAATCGAGCAGATGCGCCTCGCCTGCCAGGATGCCGCCCGCATCCTGGATTTCCTCACGCCTTACGTCAAGCCCGGGGTGACCACCGGCGAACTCGACCGCCTGTGCCTGGACTACCTCACCAACGAACTGAAGGTGAAGTCCGCCACGATCGGCTACGCGCCGCCCGGCTACCCGCCCTTCACCGGCTCGATCTGCACCTCGGTCAACCACCAGGTGTGCCACGGCATCCCCGGCCCCAAGGTGCTGAAGAACGGCGACATCCTGAACATCGACGTCACCATCATCAAGGACGGCTGGCACGGCGACACCAGCCGCATGTACTACGTGGGCGAGCCCTCGGTGCTGGCCCGCCGGCTGACCGAAACCACCTACGAATGCATGTGGCTGGGCATCGAGCAGGTGCGGCCCGGCGCCCGCCTGGGCGACATCGGCCACGCCATCCAGAAGCACGCCGAAGGGCGAGGCTACAGCGTGGTGCGCGAATTCTGCGGCCACGGCATCGGCCGCGTGTTCCACGAAGACCCGCAGATCCTGCACTACGGCAAGCCGGGCGCCGGCCTCGAACTGCAGCCCGGCATGGTCTTCACCATCGAGCCGATGATCAACGCCGGCCGCCGCGAGATCCGCGAACTGGCCGACGGCTGGACCATCGTCACCCGCGACCACAGCCTGTCGGCCCAATGGGAGCACACCGTGCTGGTGACGGCCACCGGCTATGAAGTGCTGACCGTCTCGGCCGGCATGCCGGCGCCGCCCGCCTTCGTGCTGGACCACGCCGCGGCGTGAACGACCTCCCGCGGGCCGCCGCGCCCGCAGCCTGCGCCATGAACGCCGCCCTCCCCCTCCCGCCCGCCACCCTGGCCGACCTGCGGGCCGACATGCGCGCCGCCCGCCAGCGCGCCATCGACGCCTTCCGCGACCACCGCCGGCCCGACACCCTGCTGACCGAACTGCGGCGCGTGGTCGACCACACCTTGCTGGCGCTGCTGGCGCTGCACCCGCTGCCCGACGGCGCCGCGCTGGCGGCCGTGGGCGGCTACGGGCGCGGCGAGCTCTACCCGTTCTCCGACGTCGACATCCTGGTCCTGCTGCACCGCCCGCCGGAAGGCGCCGACGAAGAACGCATCGCCGGCCTGGTGACGGCGCTGTGGGACATCGGCCTGGAGCCCGGGCACAGCGCGCGCACGGTGGACGAATGCATGGCCGAGGCCGCCAAGGACATCACGGTCGAGACCGCGCTGCTGGAGGCCCGCTACCTGGCCGGCAGCCGGGCCCTGATGCGGCGCTTCGAAACGGCGATGCAGGAGCACCTGGACAAGCGCGCCTTCTTCAGCGCCAAGCTGCTGGAGATGCGCCAGCGCCACACCAAGTACAACTACACCCCGTACGCGCTGGAGCCCAACTGCAAGGAATCGCCCGGCGGCCTGCGCGACCTGCAGGTGATCCTGTGGATGGCGCGCGCCGCCGGCTTCGGCAAGAACTGGGGCCAGGTGGCCCGCGCCGGCCTGCTCACCACCGACGAGGCCCGCCAGCTGCGCCGCGCCGAGCAGGCCTTCAAGCGGCTGCGCATCGAACTGCACCTCCTGACCGGCCGCCGCGAAGACCGCGTGGTGTTCGACGTGCAGGCCGCGCTGGCCGAGGTGTACGGCTTCAAGTCGAGCGGGCCGCGGCGCGCCAGCGAACTGCTGATGCAGCGCTATTACTGGGCCGCCAAGCTGGTCACCCAGCTCAACACCATCCTGGTGCAGAACATCGAGGAACGGCTGTTCCCGCGCCCCGGCGAACAGGCGCAAGACATCGACGACGATTTCTACTGCCTGCACGACCGGCTGGAAATCCGCCGCGACGACGCCTTCGAGCGCAACCCCTCCCTGCTGCTGCGCGCCTTTCTGGCCATGCAGCAGAACGCCACGCTGACCGGCATGTCGGCGCGCACGCTGCGCGCCATCTGGCACGCGCGCCACCTGATCGACGCGCAGTTCCGCCGCAACCCGGTCAACCGCCACCTGTTCGTGACCATCCTGCAGCAGCCGCGCGGCATCGTGCACGAACTGCGGCGCATGAACGACCTCAGCATCCTGCCGCGCTACCTGCCGCCGTTCCGGCGCATCGTGGGGCAGATGCAGCACGACCTGTTCCACGCCTACACGGTGGACCAGCACATCCTGATGGTGGTGCGCAATCTGCGCCGCTTCACGATGCCGGAACACGCGCACGAATATCCGCTGTGCAGCCAGCTGATCGCCGATTTCGACCGCCGCTGGCTGCTGTACCTGGCAGCGCTGTTCCACGACATCGCCAAGGGGCGCGGCGGCGACCACTCCGAGCTGGGCGCCATCGACGCCCGCAAGTTCGCGCGCGACCACGGCCTGGCGCCGGCCGACGCCGAACTGCTGGAATTCCTGGTGCGCGAACACCTCACCCTGTCGTCGGTGGCGCAGAAGCAGGACCTGTCCGACCCCGGGGTGATCCACCAGTTCGCGCAGCGGATGGGCGACACCCGCCACCTGACCGCGCTCTACCTGCTGACGGTGGCCGACATCCGCGGCACCAGCCCCAAGGTGTGGAACGCCTGGAAAGGCAAGCTGCTGGAAGACCTGTTCCTGATGACCCGGCGCGTGCTGGGCGGCGACGCGCCCGACCCGACCGCCGTGCTCGAGAACCGCAAGCACGAGGCGATGCGCATCCTGCGCCTGTACGGCCTGGCCGACGGCGTGCAGAAGCCGCTGTGGAACCAGCTCGATGTGGCCTATTTCATGCGCCACGACGCGCCCGAGATCGCCTGGCACACGCGCCACCTGTATCGCGCCGTCAACAGCGAGGAGCCCATCGTCCGGGCCCGTATCGCGCCGGCCGGCGAAGGGCTGCAGATCGTGGTCTACCTGAAAGACCGGCCCGACCTGTTCGCCCGCATCTGCGGCTATTTCGACGAACGCCGGCTGAGCGTGCAGGACGCCCGCATCCACACCACCCGCCACGGCTGGGCGCTCGACAGCTTCATCGTGCTCACCCAGGGCACCGCCAGCGAGCAGCGCTCGCTGCTGAGCCTGGTCGAACACGAACTGAAGGAATGGCTGTCGCAGGAAGCTGCGCCGGCCGGCCGGCCGCGGCCGGCCTACGGGCCGCTGGGCGGCCGCCAGTCGCGCCAGTCGCGGCTGTTCCCGATCTCGCCCAGCGTCGACCTGCGCCCCGACGAACGCGGCCAGTCGTGGATCCTGAGCGTGACGGCGTCCGACCGCACCGGGCTGCTGTATTCGCTGGCCCGCACCTTCGCCCGGCACGGCATCAACCTCAAGACCGCCAAAGTCATGACGCTGGGCGAACGGGTGGAAGACACCTTCCTGATCGACGGCCCGACGCTGAACAACGCCCGCAGCCAGATCCAGTTCGAGCAGGACGTGCTCGACGCGCTGCAATAGCGCCCCGCCGCGGCGACGCAGCACGACGCCGCCGGCGGAGCGCATCCCGGCGGGTCGGCGCCCCGGCGCGCCCGAGCTTAACGAATTGAAAGCCCGTCTTGCGCCGTGCAACAATTGAACGCAACAATAAGCCCTCAGGGCCGCGCCGCCGCGCCCGCCGCCAAGCCCTTCGAGGAGCATCGCCTGTGTCCGCCATCGCCACCGCCGCCCCGACCGTGCCCGAAATCGAGGACGACCGTACCTCGCTGACCAAGGAAGGCCTGAAGCGCGCCTTCTTCGACCACCTGTTCTACACGCTGGGCAAGTTCCCGGCCATCGCCGGCAAGAACGACATGTACCTCGCGCTGGCCCACGCCGTGCGCGACCGCACCCTGCAGCGCTGGATCTGCAGCGCCGCCGAGTACATGGACCAGGCCCCGCGCACCGTGGCCTACCTGTCGGCCGAATTCCTGATGGGCCCGCACCTGGGCAACAACCTCATCAACCTGGGCATCTACGACGAAGTGCGCGAGGCCGTGCGCGAGATGGGGCTCGATTTCGCCGAGCTGCTGCGGCAAGAGGAAGAGCCGGGCCTGGGCAACGGCGGCCTGGGCCGGCTGGCGGCCTGTTTCATCGACTCGCTGGCCACCGCCGAGGTGCCCACCATCGGCTACGGCATCCGCTACGAATACGGCATCTTCTACCAGACCATCATCGACGGCTACCAGGTCGAGAACACCGACAAATGGCTGCGCTACGGCAATCCCTGGGAGATCCGGCGCGCCGAATGGGCGGTGGAGGTCAAGCTGGGCGGCCACACCGAGCAGTATTCCGACGACCACGGCAGGCTGCACGTGCGCTGGGCGCACGACAAGACGGTGATGGGCGTGCCGTTCGATTCGCCCATCCTGGGCTACCGCGTCAACACCACCAACACGCTGCGCCTGTGGCGCGCCGAGGCCACCGAGGCCTTCGACTTCTCGGTGTTCAACCGCGGCGACTACCTCGGCGCCGTCAGCAAGAAGGTCACCTCCGAAAACCTGACCAAGGCGCTCTACCCCAACGACGAAACCCCGCAAGGCAAGGAGCTGCGGCTGGAGCAGCAGTACTTCTTCGTGTCGTGCTCGCTGCAGGACATGCTGCGACTGCACCTGATCCGCAAGCTGCCGCTGGAACAGTTCGACCAGAAGTTCGCGATCCAGCTCAACGACACTCACCCGGCGATCGCCGTGGCCGAACTGATGCGGCTGCTGGTGGACGAGCACCAGATGGCGTGGGACGATGCCTGGCGCATCACCACCCGCACCTTCTCGTACACCAACCACACGCTGCTGCCGGAAGCGCTCGAACGCTGGCCGCTGGAGCTGTTCCAGCGCATCCTGCCGCGCCACCTGGAAATCATCTACGAGATCAACGCGCGCTTCCTGAACGACGTGCGGATCCGCTTCATGGGCGACGAATCGCGCATCGTGCGGCTGTCGCTGATCGACGAAAGCGGCGAGCGCTACGTGCGCATGGCGCACCTGGCCTGCGTCGGCAGCCACACCATCAACGGCGTGGCGGAGCTGCATTCGGAATTGCTCAAGCAGGACGTGCTGCGCGACTTCTACGAGATGTGGCCCGAGAAGTTCACCAACGTCACCAACGGCGTCACGCCGCGCCGCTGGATGGTGCTGAGCAACCCGCGCCTGACCGGCCTGATCACCGAGACCATCGGCGACGACTGGATCACCGACCTGCCCCGCCTGGCCGGGCTCGAGTCCCATGCCGCCGACGCCGGCTTCCGCGACGCCTGGCGCAAGGTCAAGCGCGACAACAAGATCGACCTGGCGGCGCTGATCAGGCGCCGCACCGGCGTGGTGGTTGCGCCCGATTCGATGTTCGACGTGATGGTCAAGCGCATCCACGAATACAAGCGCCAGCACCTGGCGGTGCTGCACATCGCCACGCTGTACCACCGGATCAAGTCGGGCCGCGACGGCGACATCGTGCCGCGCACCTTCGTGTTCGGCGGCAAGGCCGCGCCCGGCTATCACATGGCCAAGCTGATCATCAAGCTGATCACCTCGGTGGCCGACGTGGTCAACAACGATCCGGGCGTGCGCGACCTGCTCAAGGTGGTGTTCCTGCCGAACTTCAACGTCACCCACGGCCAGTGCGTGTATCCGGGCGCAGAACTGTCGGAACAGATCTCGCTGGCCGGCAAGGAGGCCTCGGGCACCGGCAACATGAAATTCGCGATGAACGGCGCGCTCACCATCGGCACGATGGACGGCGCCAACATCGAGATCCGCCAGCAGGTAGGGGCCGAGAACTTCTTCCTGTTCGGCCATACCGCGCAGGAAGTGCAGGAGATCAAGTCGCGCGGCTACCGGCCGCGCGACTTCTACGAAGCCAACGCCGAGCTGCGCGCGGTGCTGGGGCTGATCCAGAGCGGGTTCTTCTCGCGCGGCGACCAGGACCTGTTCAAGCCCATCGTCGAAGGCCTGCTGGGCTGGGATCCGTATCTGCTGCTGTCGGACTACGCTTCCTACATCCAGTGCCAGGAGCGGGTCAACGCCGCCTACCTCGATGCCGAAGCGTGGACCCGGATGTCCATCGTCAACTGCGCCAACTCGGGGCAGTTTTCCTCTGACCGCAGCGTGGCCGAGTACTGCCGCAACATCTGGCGCGTCGGCCCGCGGCCGATCTCGCTGCACGCCAAGGAAGAACTGCAGAGCCTGCCGCCCGACGGCGCCGGCCGCTACGGCCGCTACGACCGCTAACCCCCCGTTCCCGCGCACTCTCCCCAGGATGCGGCGGATCCGGCTCGGCCGGTCCGCCCGCATCGCCCCCTGGGGGGCGCGCGAAGCGCGTAGGGGGGTCCCCTCACCCTCCCACCAGTTCGCCCAGGATGCGGTGGACGTCCTGCATCGTATCGTCGACCGTGTCGCGGATCTCTTCCATCGAGATCGCCTCGCTGCTCGCTCCCTTGCCGGCCGCGTAATTGGTGACCACGCACAGCGCGGCGTAGTCGATCTCCAGTTCGCGGGCGAGCCCGGCCTCGGGCATGCCGGTCATGCCGACCATGTCGCAGCCGTCGCGCTCCATGCGCCGGATCTCGGCCGCGGTCTCCAGCCGCGGCCCCTGCGTGCAGCCGTACACGCCGCCGTCGCGCACCGCGATCCCGCAGCGCGCGGCGGCCGCCAGCAGGTCGCGGCGCATCGCCTCGCCGTAGGGCAGCGTCATGTCGACGTGCACCACCGGCTGGTCGCCGCCTTCGTAGAAGGTGCTCTGGCGGCTGGTGGTGTAGTCGACGATCTGGTCGGGCACCGCCAGCGTGCCCGGCGCCAGGCCTTCGCCGATGCCGCCCACCGACGCCACCGACACGATGCGCCGCGCGCCGGCCTCGTGCAGCGCCCACAGGTTGGCGCGATAGTTGATCCGGTGCGGCGGGAACGCATGGCCGTGGCCATGGCGGGCCAGGAAGATGATCTCCTCGCCGTTGCCGATGCGGCCGTAGGTGAGCGCGCCCGACGGTTCGCCGTACGGCGAACGCACCGCCCGCCGGCGCGTGACGGTCAGGCCCGTGAGCTTGTAGAGACCGGTGCCGCCTATGATTGCCTGCATTGTCCTTCCTTGGCCATGTGGGCCGCGTTATTTGGCCAGCAGCGCGCGCAGCCCGTCTTCGTCGAGCACCGCGATGCCCAGTTCGCGCGCCTTGGCCAGCTTGCTGCCGGCCTCTTCGCCCGCGACCACGTAGTGGGTCTTCTTGGAGACCGAGCCGGTGACCTTGCCGCCGGCCGCGGCGATGAGTTCGGCCGCCTCCTCGCGCGTGAGCGTGGGCAGCGTGCCGGTCAGCACGAAGATCTTGCCGGCGATGGGGCCCGCCATGCGGTCGATCTTGGGCTCGGGCTTCGGCTGCACGCCCTTGCCGAGCAGCGCGGCGATCACCTCGCGGTTGTGCGGTTCGGCGAAGAAGCGATGAATGGACGCCGCCACGATGGGCCCGACGTCGCTGACCTGCAGCAGTTCGTTCTCGCCGGCGTCCATCACGGCTTGCAGCGTGCCGAAATGCCGCGCCAGGTCGCGCGCGGTGGATTCGCCCACGTGGCGGATGCCGAGCGCGAACAGGAAGCGGCCGAGCGGCGGCGTGCGCGCGCCGTCGATGGCGGCCACCAGGTTCTGCGCGGATTTCGGGCCCATGCGCTCCAGCCCGGCCAGTTCCTCGGCCCGCAGCGTGAACACGTCGGCCAGGGTATGGACGCGGCCGCCGTCGACCAGTTGGTCGACCAGCTTCTCGCCCAGGCCTTCGATGTCGAGCGCCTTGCGCTGCACCGCGTGCAGCAGCGCCTGCTTGCGCTGCGCGGCGCAGAACAGTCCGCCGGTACAGCGCGCGATGGATTCGTCTTCCGGCCGCTCGATGGCCGAACCGCAGACCGGACAGTGGGTCGGCATGACGAACAGGCGGGCGCTCGGCGGGCGCTTTTCGAGCACCGGCATCACCACCTCGGGAATCACGTCGCCCGCGCGCCGCACCACGACGGTATCGCCGATGCGCACGTCCTTGCGCGCAACCTCGTCTTCGTTGTGCAGCGTGGCATTGGTAACCGTGACGCCGCCCACGAAAACCGGCTTGAGCCGCGCCACCGGCGTGATGGCGCCGGTGCGCCCGACCTGCACCTCGATGTCGAGCAGTTCGGTGGTGGCCTCTTCGGCCGGGAATTTGTGCGCGATGGCGAAGCGCGGCGCGCGCGACACGAAGCCGAGCCGGCGCTGGGCCGCCAGCGAATCGACCTTGTAGACCACGCCGTCGATGTCGAACGGCAGCGAGGGGCGCAGCGCCTGGATGCGGCGGTAATAGCCCAGCATGCCGTCGGCGCCTTCGACGCGTTCGCGCTCGCGGCCCACCGGCAGCCCGAGTTCGGCCAGCCACTGCATCAGGCCGATGTGAGAATCGAAGGGCGGTGCGTCTTCGGGCGCATCGACGATCTGGCCGTCGCGGCCGGCCACCCTTACCTCGCCCACGCCATAGGCGAAAAAGCGCAGCGGGCGCCGCGCGGTGATGCGCGGGTCGAGCTGGCGCAGGCTGCCGGCGGCGGCGTTGCGCGGGTTGATGAAGACTTTTTCGCCGGCTTCGCGCTGGGCGTCGTTCAGGCGTTCGAAATCGGCGCGCAGCAGCAGCACCTCGCCGCGCACCTCGAGCACGGGCGGCGGCGCGCCGCGCAGCGTGAGCGGCAGCGAGCGCAGCGTGCGGACGTTGGCGGTAACGTCTTCGCCGGTCTGGCCGTCGCCGCGCGTGGCGGCCTGCACGAAGCGGCCGTTCTCGTAGCGCAGGCTCATCGCCAGGCCGTCGAGCTTGAGCTCGCAGGCATAACAGACGGCCTCGCCTTCGGCCAGTTCCAGGCCGTCGCGCACGCGCTTGTCGAAGGCGCGCACGTCTTCCTCTTCGAAGGCGTTGTTCAGCGACAGCATCGGCTGCGCGTGCCGCACCGCGCCGAACGCGGCCAGCGGCGCGCCGCCCACGCGCTGGGTGGGCGAATCGGGCGTGACCAGCAGCGGGTACTGCCGTTCCAGTCCGGACAGCTCGGCGAACAGCTTGTCGTACTCGGCATCCGAAATGACCGGCGCGTCGAGCACGTAATAACGGTAGTTATGCGCGGCCAGTTCCTCGCGCAGCTCGGCGGCGCGCTGGCGCGCTTCGTTCTCGCGGTCGAGGCCGGAGGGCGTGTCGGTCATGGGCCTACCCGAACACCCTCAAAGCGCGGGAGGAGCCGGCCTGCAGGCCGGCCGCTTCCAGGCGGCCGTACAGCTCTTGCAGCTGGCGGTCGATCGCGGCTTCGGCGCCGTCGGCCAGCGGCCGGCCCGAATCGTCCACCAGTTGCGCATCCAGGCGGGCGGCCAGTACCCGGCCGACCTGGGCCATGCCGGCGAAGGCCTGCGGATCGGCCGGCGCGCGCGGCACGTCGAGCAGCAGGCTGAGCTGGGCGATCGCCGCCGGCCCGGGCGAGCCGAGCGACACGCCGTCGCTGCGGCCCAGCGTGAAACGCACGATGCCGTCGCCGCCGGCCCACGGCAGGCGGCCGTCCTGCAGGCTGCCGAAACCGGCCTGGCGCGCTGCATCCAGCACGTCGGCGGCCGACCAGCGGCGGTCGCGCGCGGCCAGCGTCAGGCCTACCTGGGCGTCGAGCGCGGCGCTGGCGGCATCCAGGGCCGAAGCCCGCTCCAGCACGCCCTGGGTGTCGGCAGCCTCTACCGTGCCGTCGAAGCGATCGGCCAGCACCCGCGCGCGCGACAGCGCCTCGGCCCATTCGCCGGCATTCAGCGCGCCGCTGCGGTTGGCCAGCAGCACGGCGACCTGCACCGACGCGTACCGTTCGCCGGACCGGATCAGGCTGCGGTGCAGGCCTTCCACCGTTTCCGCGAACACCCGCAGCGGCTTCTGGCCAGCGTGCCGGATGCCCTGGGTGAAGGCGGCCAGTTCGTCGCCCGCCACCGGCTCGGGAAACACCACGTCGATCACGGTTTCGCAGGCTTCGTCGGGCTCTTCGGGATCGTGGCCGGATACCGTGGCGGCGGCAACGGCCTCGGCCGCGCCGTCGGCAGCGGCGGCCCCATGGCCGATGCCCGGCTCGCGCCGCAGCGGCATCCCGCCGCCGGCGGCCGGCGCGGCCGGATCGGCGCCGTGCAGCAGCGGATCGCGCCCGGTATCGGGAAAGCGGTCCTGGATCTGCTTGCGCGCGCGGCGGTCCTGCCACCAGTTCAGGCCGAGGACGATGACGATCGCCAGGACGCCGAGGGCGATCAGGCCGGTTTGTAGATCAGTCATGGGTGCAATTCCCGGTATGGGGCGCTGGAAAATGGAATGGAGTGGATCGGGGCCGCCGCGCGCAGGCGCGGTGCCATCATGCCGCCTCGACGGCGAGCTGCATCGCCGAATCGATGTCGACCGCGACGATACGCGAAACGCCCTGCTCCTGCATCGTCACCCCCACCAGCTGGTGCGCCATCTCCATCGCGATCTTGTTGTGCGAGATGAACAGGAACTGGGTCTGGTCGCTCATGCGGCGCACCAGATTGGCGTAGCGCTCGGTATTGGCGTCGTCCAGCGGCGCGTCGACCTCGTCGAGCAGGCAGAACGGCGCGGGGTTGAGCCGGAACAGCGCGAACACCAGCGCGGTGGCGGTCAGCGCCTTCTCGCCGCCCGACAGCAGGTGGATGGTGCTGTTGCGCTTGCCCGGCGGCTGCGCCATGACCTGCACGCCGGCGTCGAGGATCTCGTCGCCGGTCATCACCAGCTTGGCCTCGCCGCCGCCGAACAGCGACGGGAACAGCTCGCCGAAGTTGCGGTTGACGGTGTCGAAGGTTTCCTGCAGCAGCTGGCGGGTTTCGCGGTCGATCTTGCGGATCGCGTCTTCCAGCGTGTCGATGGCGGACTGCAGGTCGGCCTGCTGGGCGTCGAGGTAGGTCTTGCGCTCGCGCGCGGCGTTCAGTTCGTCGAGCGCGGCCAGGTTGACGGCGCCCAGCGCGGCGATGTCGCGCGCCAGCCGCTGCAGCTCGGATTGCAGCCAGTTGGGCCGCTGCCATTCCCTGGGCAGCGCGTCGAGCTCGGCGCCGAGCGCGTCGAGGTCGGCCTGGACGCCGGCCAGTTGCTCGGCGAACTGTTCCTGCGCCAGGCGCGCGGCCTGTTCCTTGAGCTGCAGCTCGGTGATGCGGGCGCGGCGCGGCTCCAGCGAACGTTCGATGCCCAGGCGGCCCTCGTCGGCGGTGCGCAGCGCCGCGGCCAGCGTGTCGAGCTCGATGCGCGCGCGCGCCAGCACCTGTTCGCGCTCGGCGCGCAGCTCCAGCGCCGCCTGCAGGCCGGCCTGGGCCGCCGCGTCGTCGAGCACCTGCAATTCCTGCTGCACCCGTTCGGCTTCGGCGGCGGCGCGCTGGCGCTGTTCGCCGGCCAGCTGCAGCGAGCGCCGGAGTTCGTCGATGCGGGCGCGCAGCCCGCGTTCGGCGAAGCCGGCTTCCTGCGCCGCGCGTTCGAGTTCGCGCAGGCGGTCGCGCGCGCGCTGGGCGTCGGCCTCGCGCTGTTCCTGCGCCATCTGCGCTTCCTCGAAGGCGGATTGCTGCTCGCCCAGTTGTTCGTCGAGCGATTCGAAGCGGGCCTCGGCTTCTTCCTTGCGGATGCGGGCCTCTTCTTCCTGCGCGTCGAGCTCGGCCCGTTCGTCGCGGATGCGCGCCGAGCGTTCCTCGGACTGCGCGGCCAGCTGCGACAGCCGCGAATGTTCGAGCTGGATCGCGTGCAGCCGCTGGGTGGTTTCGACCAGGCGCTGGCGGGCGGCCGGCATCGCCTGCGCCTGCTGCTGGTAGGCCGCCTCGGCGCGCGCCGCGGCCGAACGCGCCTCGTCGGCGATCAGCTGCTGCGCCTTGACCTGGCGCTGCAGGTTCTCGATTTCCTGCTGGCGCGCCAGCATGCCGGCCTGTTCGGAATCGGGAGCGTGGAAGCGCACGCTATGGGCGCCCACCATGTGGCCTTCCCTGACCACGAAATACCCGCCCGGCGGCAGCTGGGCGCGCGCGGCCAGGGCCTGGGCGGCATCGGCGGCGGTGTAGACGTCGCGCAGCCAGTCGTTCATCAGCGTGCGCAGCGCCGGATCGGAGATCCGCAGCAGCGAGGCCAGCGGCGTCAGGCCGTTTTCGGCGGCCGGCGCGGGGGCCGGCGTCGGCATCTGGTAGAAGGCCAGCCGGGCCGGCGGGGCGTCGCCGAAGAAGGCGCGCGCCCAGTCGAGGTTGCTGACTTCCAGCGCCGCCATCCGTTCGCGCAGCACGGCTTCCAGCGCCGCTTCCCAGCCCGGCTCCACGTGCAGCTTCTGCCACAGGCGGCCGAGCTGCGACAGCTCGTGCTTTTCCAGCCAGGGGTGCAGCGCGCCCTGCTTCTGCACGTCCTGCTGCAGGCGGACCAGCGCCGACAGCCGCGCCTCGGTCTGCGCCACCGCGGCGGCTTCCTTCTGCGCGGCCTCCTGCGCCTGGCGGCGGGCGGCGTCGGCCTGCGGCAGCTGGCTTTCGAGCGCCGACAGTTCTTCCTGGGCCTGCGCCACGCGCTGTTCGGTGTCGGCCAGGTCGCCCGCGAGCTGTTCCAGCCGCGCGGTATCGGGCCGCTGCAGGCCGCGTTCTTCCTGGTCCAGGCGTTCGCGCCGCTGGGCCAGCGCCTGCAACTGGCGATCGGCGTCGCGCTGGGTCTGGGCGGTCAACGCCAGGTCTTGTTCGACCTGGGCCAGCGCGGCCCGCAGCTGCGCCAGCCCGGCGGCGGCGTCGCGCACGCCGGATTCGGCCGCCGGCAGCTGCGCCTGCGCCTCTTCGGCCACGATGCGCGCCTCTTCGGCGCGCGCCTCGCCGATGGCCAGGTCTTCCTCGGCCCGGGCCAGGTCGTCGCTGCCGGTTTCATGCTGTTCGGCCCACTGCGCGATCTGCTGCTGCAACTGCGCCAGCTGGGCCTGCATGCGGTTGCGCGACTCGACCACGTATTTGATCTCGGCCTCGAGCCGGCTGACCTCGGCATTGGCCTCGTACAGGCCGCCCTGAGCGGCATGCACCGCGTCGCCCGCCTGGTAGTGGGCCTGGCGGGTGCTTTCCAGCCCGGCCTCGAGCTTGCGCAGGTCGGCCGTGGCGGCTTCGAGTTCGGTCTGCGCCTGCTCGATCTGCAAGGCATAGGACTGACGGTCGGCGTCGGCCTCGCGCTTTTTCAGCAGCCACAGGAAGCGCTGCTTCTGTTCGGTTTCGGCCTGCAGGGACTGGTAGCGCTGGGCCACCTCGGCCTGGCCTTCCAGCTTTTCGAGCTGGGTGGACAGTTCGCGCAGGATGTCTTCGACCCGGGTCATGTTCTCGCGGGTGTCGGACAGGCGGTTCTCGGTTTCGCGCCGGCGTTCCTTGTAGCGCGACACGCCGGCCGCCTCTTCCAGGAACACCCGCAGTTCGTCGGGCCGCGCCTCGATGATGCGGGCGATCATGCCCTGGCCGATGATGGCGTAGCCGCGCGCGCCCAGGCCGGTGCCCAGGAAGATGTCGTGGATGTCGCGGCGGCGCACCGTCTGGTTGTTGACGAAGTAGCTGCTGTTGCCGTCGCGCGTGAGCACGCGCTTGACGGCGATCTCGCCGTACTGGCCCCATTGGCCGGAGGCGCGGCCTTCGGAATTGTCGAATACCAGCTCCACCGAAGCGCGGGCGGCCGGCTTGCGGTTGACCGAGCCGTTGAAGATCACGTCCTGCATCGACTCGCCGCGCAGTTCCGAGGCCTTGGATTCGCCCAGCACCCAGCGCACCGCGTCGATGATGTTCGACTTGCCGCAGCCGTTCGGGCCCACCACGCCCACCAGCTGGCTCGGCACCTGGATGGAAGTGGGATCGACGAAGGATTTGAATCCTGCGAGTTTTATCTGGGTGAGTCGCACCGGAAGCAGTATCGGCTAAGAATGATTGGACCGAGCCGCAGCCTGTGGAGCCGGGTCGCGAGGTGCTCCGTATAATACCAAAGGGCTATAGTGAGTGCCTTCGGGGCGCCATCCGGCCGCCCGTTTTTTCCATTTCGTTACGTTCTGTGCCTCCGCCATGCCTTCTCAGCCGTCCAAGACCCTCGATACCTTCGCCAACCCCAGCCCGGGGCGCGATTTCCATATCCACATCGAGGTGCCCGAATTCACCTGCCTGTGCCCGATGACGGGGCAGCCCGATTTCGCCGTGCTGCTGATCGACTACATCCCCGACCAGAAATGCGTGGAGCTCAAGAGCCTGAAGCTGTATTCGTGGAGTTTCCGCAACGAGGGCAAATTCCACGAAGCCGTCACCAACGAGATCCTGGACGACCTGGTGGCCGCGCTGGCGCCGCGCTTCATGCGCATCACGGCCAAATGGTACGTGCGCGGCGGCATTTTCACCAACGTGGTGGCCGAGCATCGGCAGCCGGGTTGGGAACCTCAGCCGGCGGTCCACCTCCAAGCCTTTTCCCAGGGCAGCAACACCCGCGGCTGAAGGCGCCCGGGTAAACCCCCGCAAGCCCCGCAGGCGGCAATGAAATTGTCCCGTCCGTGCGCAGCGCGCGTGCTATAACTCGCGCCACGATGCAGCCGCCGCATCCCGCCGCACCAGCCTCCGGATACCGGCGCCCTGGCCGAACCACTCACCACAATAGGCTCGAGTCGACCCATCCGATGAGACGAGGCTTTTACCTGATCATGGCAGCGCAGTTTTTCTCGTCGCTGGCCGATAATGCCCTGTTCATCGCCGCCGTGGCCCTCATCCAGCAGCTCGACGGACCTGACTGGATGACGCCGATGATCAAATGGTCGTTCGCGCTGTCGTACGTGGTGCTGGCCGCCTTCGTGGGCGCCTTCGCCGACTCCTTCCCCAAGGGAAGGGTCATGTTCTTCACCAATACCATCAAGATCCTGGGCTGCCTGATGATGTTCGTCTACGCCCACCTCGGGCTGGCGCAGCACCACCAGGTCTATGTGGTGTGCCTGGCCTACGCGCTGGTGGGCATCGGCGCCGCGGCCTATTCGCCGGCCAAGTACGGCATCATCACCGAGCTGCTGCCGCCCGAGCAGCTGGTCAAGGGCAACAGCTGGATCGAAGGGCTCACGGTGGTGTCCATCATCCTGGGCGTGGTGCTGGGCGGCGCGCTGATCAGCCCCAAGGTGTCGGGCTGGCTGCTGTCGATCCGCGTGCCGGGCATGTCGTTCGGCGTCGAGACGCCGGCCGAGGCGGCCATCGTGGTGATCGCGCTGGTCTACCTGGTGGCCGCCATTTTCAATCTGCTGATCCCGCTGACCGGCGTGGATTATCCGCGCCAGGAGCGCAATCCGGTGCGCCTGCTCGTCAAGTTCGGCTGCTTCGTCGGCACGCTGTGGCGCGACCGGCTGGGGCAGATCTCGCTGGCGGTGACCACGCTGTTCTGGGGCGCGGGCGCCACGCTGCAACTGATCGTGATCGAATGGGGCCGCGTGCAGCTCGGCCTGCCGCTGAACCGCGCCTCGATCCTGATGGGCGTGGCCTCGATCGGCACCATCATCGGCGCCATGCTGGCCGGCCGCATCCCGCTGCGGCGGGCGCTGGCGGTGCTGCCGGTGGGCGTGCTGATGGGGCTGACGGTGATGCTGATGCCGGTGGTGTACCACCGGGTATTCGTGTACGGGCTGCTGATCCTGATCGGCGCGCTGGGCGGCTTCTTCGTGGTGCCGATGAACGCGCTGCTGCAGCACCGGGGGCACGTGCTGCTGTCGGCCGGGCATTCGATCGCGGTGCAGAACTTCAACGAACAGCTCAACATCCTGCTGATGGTGGCCGTGTATTCGCTGATGCTGGGCCTGCACTGGCCGATCAACACCATCATCATCGTATTCGGCACCGTGGTGGCGCTGCTGATGCTGCTGATCATGGGCTGGAACCGCTACAACCACCGCTACCACCCCGATCTGGACCTGGTGATAGGCAGCCGCGCCCACGGCACCGCGCTGCGCTGCGAGTAGAGGCTCCCCCCTACGCGCTTCGCGCGCCCCCAGGGGGCGATGCGCGCGGACCGGCGGAGCCGGATTCGCCGCATCCTGGATAGGGTGGCGTTCTTGCGGGGGGCAGCGCATCCGCGGTGACGGGGGAAGACGGCGGAGCTTCTTTTAGCCCGCGGCGAGGCTTAGGCTCTCGGCTAGTTGGAGGTCTTGCCAGGCTTTGGATTTTTCGTGCGGGCTGCGCAGCAGGTAGGCGGGGTGGTAGCTGACCACCACGGGTACCTTGCGGCCCTGGACGTCGGTATGGTGCACGCGGCCGCGCAGACTGCCGATGCGGGCGTCGGTGTTGAGCAAAGTCTGCGCCGCGAAGCGCCCCAGCACCAGGATCGCCGCCGGCTGCACCAGTTCGATCTGGCGCATCAGATAAGGGCTGCACTGGGCCACTTCTTCCGGCTGCGGATCGCGGTTGCCCGGCGGCCGGCACTTGATCACGTTGGCGATGAACACGCCGCGCTCGCGCGAGCGGCCCACGGCGGCCAGCATGGCGTCGAGCAGCTTGCCGGAGCGGCCGACGAAGGGCTTGCCCTGCCGGTCTTCCTGCTCGCCCGGCGCCTCGCCCACGATCATCCAGCTCGCCTGGCGCGCGCCGACGCCGAACACGGTTTGCGTGCGGCCCTGGCACAGGCCGCAGCGGGTGCAGTGGGCGACCTCCTCTTGCAGGCGCGCCCATGCTTCATCGTCGGATATGGGCGGCTGGACGGCGGCGGGCGGCGTGTCCTGGCCTACCGCCGGCGAAGCGACAGCGGGCAAAAGCGCCCCGCCGGCGACCGCCGCGCCGGATGCCGCTTCAACGGTACGCGCGGCCGCAGCCGCCGTGGCCGGCGCGCGCCAGATGCGTTCGATGCCCAGCTCGCGCAGCCATGCGCGCCGCATGGGGGTCAGCGCCACGCCGCCCGCGCCGGAAGGATGGCCGCTCATGGCGCACCCCCGACCGGTGCGGCACCGCCGGCGATGCCGTCGAACGTCTTGCGCATCACGATCGCGTCCTCGCGGCCGCGGGCCGCGGGATAGTAGCCGCGGCGGATACCGATGCGCCGGTAGCCGTGGCGTTCGTAGAAGCCGAGGGCGACCAGGTTGGACGGCCGCACTTCCAGCAATACGCTGAGCGCCGACAGCGCGCGCGCCCGGCGCTCCACCCAGTCGAGCAGCGCCCGTCCCAGCCCATGGCCCTGCGCGGCCGGCGCCACGCTGATGTTCAGCAGGTGGACCTCGTCGAGCACCAGCATCATGACGCAGTAGGCCAGCAGGCGGCCGTCGTCGCGCACCACCCAGGCGTCGTAGCCGGCGTCGACGGAGTCGGCGAAGTTGCCCTTGCTCCAGGGGAAGGAGTAGATCTCGGATTCGAGCCGGCCGACGTCGCGCAGGTCGCCCTCGGCCATCGGCCGGCAGCGGCTTTCCCATTGCGCGATGACGGCGGACACGTCGGCGGGCGCGATGGCGTAGCGTGCGCTCATCGTCGGTCCTCCCCGCGAAAGGCGGCGCGCCCGTCGGGCGGCCGGGCATCCAGACGCACGATATTCATGCCCCGCCCTCCTGCGCGATGGCCGCCACGCGCGGATTGCCGCCCGCGCCGGCCAGCCGTTCGGCCGTGGTGAAGGCGACCTTGTCGCGCACGTACAGCGGCGTCGCCTGCTCGGGCGCCACCGCCTCGCCGCGCCGCCAGGCCTGCCGGGCCAGCCGCGCGACGGCGGCGGCCGTGGGGCGAAGCGGCGCATCGGCCGGCTGCCCGCCCAGCGCGGCGAAATGGTCCGGATGAACCAGCGCGGCGTCGCCGCACAGGCGGAAAGCTCCGCCCGGCGCCCATTGCGCGAGCCGCGGCGCCAGCCATTCATCGAGCCCGTCGAGCGGCGCCAGCAGCGGCGCCAGCAGTGTCTCGAAGCTGCCGTCGCCCCGTTCGCGGTACGCCGCCAGATAGACTTCCCGCATCCGCGCATCCATGGCCACCAGCGCCACCTGCCCCGGCGCGAGCGCCAGCTGCGCCGCTACCGCCGCGTGCGACACGACGGGCAGCACCGGCACGCCGAGCGCGAAGCCCAGGCCCTGCGCGACCCCGCAGGCCACCCGCAGCCCCGTGAAGCCGCCCGGCCCCTGGCCGAACGCCACCGCGCCGATGGCCGCGCGCGATAGCCCGGCCTCGGCCAGAACTTCGCCGATCATCGGCAGCAGGCGTTCGGAATGTTCCTGCACGCCTTCGTGCTCGCGCAGATGGATGACGGGACGGCCGTCGGCGGCATCGCGCAGCAGCGCGACGCCACACCAGGCGGAAGACGTTTCGAGGGCGAGAATGGGCAGCGGCATCAGCGACGATTGTAGACGCTCGGCGCCGCCCGGGACGGAGTCAGCGCTTCTTGTTGCGGTAGGATTCGTAGACTTCTTCGCCGGCCGTCCGGATGTCCTGGCGCAATTCCATGCGCTCGGCGTCGGACAGCCGCCGCGGCGTCTGCTGCCTTTCGTCGGCCCTGACCGGGCCGGCCCACGGGGCGCCGCCGCGGTGCACCGCGATCGGGTGAAATATCACCGGCGCATCCTGCTGGCCCGGGCCCACCACCGCCTGCACCAGCGCGGCGGGCACTGAAGACGCGCCGGCTTTCTCGCTGGTTTGTGCTATGACCAGCCCTGCCGATACGACGGCCAGCAGCGCGCCGGCCGTTGCGGCCGCAACGGTCGGGAAACGCCCCTTCGGGCCCGGCGAAAGAATGTTTCTCTTGTCCACGACGTGATGATACGCCCCTCGGGAAGATGCCTTTTTATGCTTGAGTGACCAAAGCCGGATTTCTGTAACAAGCAATGTCCCCAACTGGATTGATCCAAATCTGTCCGTTACATTCGCCGCATGTCACTAGCCAACGCCCCCAAAAAAATCCTGGTCGTCGACGACGACGTGCGGCTGCGCGACCTGCTCCGCCGCTATCTCGCTGAGCAAGGCTTTTCCGTGTGGGTGGCAGAGAATGCCCAGACGATGAACAAGCTTTGGCAGCGCGAGCGGTTCGACCTGCTCGTGCTTGACCTGATGCTGCCCGGCGAAGACGGTCTGTCGATCTGCCGGCGCCTGCGCGGCGCCCGCGACACCACGCCCATCATCATGTTGACGGCCAAGGCCGAAGACGTGGACCGCATCGTCGGCCTGGAGATGGGCGCCGACGACTACCTTCCCAAACCTTTCAACCCCCGCGAGCTGCTGGCGCGGGTCAACGCGGTGCTGCGGCGGCGCGGCCCGGAAGAGCATCCCGGCGCACCCAGCCAGGACAACGAATCGGTCAGCTTCGGCCCTTATGTGCTCAACCTGGCCACCCGCACCCTCACGCGCGACAACGAGCCGGTGGCACTGACCACCGGCGAGTTCTCGGTGCTGAAGGTGTTCGCCCGCCACCCGAAGATCCCGCTGTCGCGCGACAAGCTGATGGAACTGGCGCGCGGCCGCGAGTACGAGGCCTTCGACCGCAGCCTCGACGTGCAGATATCCCGGCTTCGCAAACTGATCGAACCCGATCCGGCCAAGCCTGTCTTCATCCAAACCGTGTGGGGTCTGGGCTACGTATTCGTACCCGACGGCGGAAGCTGATCCACGTAGAGTTCCCATGTCGGTCGCTCTGCGCGTCGCGTCCCGGCTGGGACTGTTCAGCCGTACCTTCCTGCTGCTGACGGTCTTGATGACGGCCAGCCTGGCCGCCTGGCTGCAGGCCTTCCGCAGCATGGAAGTCGAACCGCGGGCCCAGCAGGTGGCCCAGCAAATCGTCACCGTGGTCAACATCACCCGCGCGGCGCTGATCCACTCGGCGCCGCGCGAGCGCCGCTACCTGTTGCTCGACCTGGCCACCAACGAAGGCATCCAGGTCTATCCCCACGAAAGCACCGACGAGACGGTGCCCATTCCCGATCGCGAAGTGCTGCAGCGGGTCGCCGCCGAGGTGGTCGACCGGCTGGGGCCGGAAACCATCGTCGCCTGGGAGGTCAACCACATCCCCGGGCTGTGGGTGAGCTTCTCGATCGACGACGACGATTACTGGATGGTGGTCGAGCGCGACCGCGCCGAGCGCGTGCCGGGCGTCGAATGGCTGGGCTGGGGCGCGGCGGCGCTGCTGCTGTCGCTGCTGGGCGCGGCGGTGATCGTGGGCTTCGTCAACCGGCCGCTGTCGCGGCTGTCGCGCGCCACGCAGGCGCTGTCGCGCGGCGAGACGCCGGCGCCCTTGCCCGAGAGCGGGCCCGAAGAGATCCGGCGGGTCAATACCAACTTCAACCGGATGGTCGAGGAACTCGATCGTGCAGAGGCGGACCGGGCGCTGATGCTGGCCGGCATCTCGCACGACCTGCGCACGCCGCTGGCCCGCCTGCGGCTGGAGATCGAGCTGAGCGGGTTGCCCGAGTCCAGCCGCGAGGCGATCGACGAAGACGTCACGCAGATCGACCGTACGATCGGCCAGTTCATGGAATACGCGCGGCCGTCGTCGTCGCCGGACCGCAACAACAATATCTCGGAACTGGTGCGCGAGCTGATCGAGCGCGAGCGCGCCCACACCGAAACGCTGGGCGGCACGCTCACCGCCCGCATCGCGCCGAACCTGTGGGCCCACGTGGCCGGTCCCGACCTGCAGCGCGCGGTCAGCAACCTGGTGGAAAACGCGCGCCGCTACGGGCATCCGCACGACCAGCCGCCCAACATCACCATCACCGTGCAGGCGCAAGGCCAGGATCTGGTCGTGGAAGTATGCGACCGCGGCCCCGGCATCAAGGCCGAAGACGTGCCGCGCCTGCTGCGGCCCTTCACGCGCGGCTCCGACGCGCGCACCAACGCCGGCGGCGCCGGCCTCGGGCTGGCCATCGTGCGGCGGCTGCTGCAGCGGGCGGGGGGTACCCTCACCCTGCATTCCCGGCCCGGGGGCGGATTGATCGCCCGCATCACACTGCCGGCTGCGCAGAAACCTCCGCTATAGCCGTATCTCATTCGAGATACACTAAGGGCAGCTTATTCCCTGGAGAATCGAACATGGCTGCTCAGACCTCCATGTTGCATGTCCGCGTCGATGAACAACTGAAAGCGCAAGCCACCGAGGTATTGGCCAATGTCGGCCTGACGGTTTCCGATGCCGTGCGGATATTGCTGACGCGTGTCACCAAGGAGGGAGGCCTGCCGGCTGGCCTCACCACCGATCCCCAAGCGCACGACGTGTGGTTCCGTTCCAAGGTTCAGGAAGCCTTGGCCGATACCCGACCCGCAATTCCCCACCGACACGTCATGGACGAAGCCCAGGCCCTGCTCGACAGCAAGCGCCTTGCCCGTTCTTGAGTGGCTGCAAACGGCGCGTTCCGATTTGCTGGCCATCGTCGACTACATCTCCGATGACAATCCCGACGCGGCGCAGCGGTTGAAAGATGACATCGAGGCCCTGGTATCAGCGCTGATTGAGCATCCCAGGTTGTACCGAACCGGACGCGTGCCGGGTACGCGGGAAATGGTGGTCCGTTCAAACTACATCGTTGTATACGTCGAAGATGCGCGCGCCATAACCGTTCTTCGCGTCCTGCACGCAGCCCAGCAATGGCCCTCGACGCCGCCGGGCGCTTGAGATCCGGCTTCAGATCCGTGAACGTCTGGGCGGCCAAAATGTGACTGACTTAAGGGGACGAAGCCCTAGCCGCGCGCTAGCATCGCTACCGCGGTGGCCGCGATGCCTTCCTTGCGGCCGAGGAAGCCGAGGGATTCGTTGGTCTTGGCCTTGATGTTGACGCGGCCGGCCGGCACCTGCAGGTCGGCGGCGACGTGGGCCGCCATGGCGGCCGCGTGGGGGCCGATCTTGGGGGCCTGGGCGTGGACGGTGGCGTCGACGTTGACGACCCGCCAGCCTGCCTCGCGCACGCGGGCGAAGGCGGCGCGCAGCAGGACGCGGCTGTCGGCGCCGGCGTATTCGGCGGCGGTGTCGGGGAAGTGGCGGCCGATGTCGCCCAGGGCGGCGGCGCCGAGGATGGCGTCGGTGATCGCGTGCAGCAGCACGTCGGCGTCGGAATGGCCCAGCAGGCCGTGCGTGTGCGGGATGCGGACGCCGCCGATGATCAGCGGGCGGCCGGGGACCAGGGCGTGGACGTCGAAGCCCTGGCCGATGCGGTAGGGAAAATCGTCTGGCGGTTCGGTGGTGGCGAGCGTCGGGTCAGTCATGGATCAGTTTTTCCATCAAATCGAAATCCTGCGGCCAGGTCACCTTGAAGTTCAGCAGCGAGCCCGGCACCAGGCAGGGGGCCAGCCCGAGGGCCTCGACCGCGCCGGCCTCGTCGGTGACCGCCAGGCCGCGCACGCGCGCGTGCGCCAGCGCCCGGGCCAGTACGCTGGCGCGGAACATCTGCGGCGTCTGCGCCTGCCACAGGCCGTCGCGCGGCACGGTGCGGGCCACGCGCGGCGGGCCCGGCTCGGCAGGGCCGTCGGCCTTGATGGTGTCGGCCACCGGCAGCGCCACCAGGCCCCCCACCTCGTCCCGCAGGCAGGTGTCGATCAGCGCGCCCAACACCGGCAAAGGCAGGCCAGGACGGGCGGCGTCGTGGACCAGGATCCAGTCCTCGGCGGCGGCGCCGCAGCGGGCCAGCGCGTTGGCCACGGTATCGGCGCGGGTGGCGCCGCCGCATTCCAGCCAGGCGACGCGCGGCAGGCCGGCCAGGGCCGCTTCCACCCATGGGTCGCCGGCGCTCACCGCCACCAGCACGCGGTCGATGCGCGGGTCGGCCAGCAAGGCCGATACGGCGCGGCGCAACATGGGGCGGCCGGCGACGTTCCGGTACTGCTTGGGCAGGGGGCGCTCACCGGCCGCGGCCGGCTCGGCAGGCGCCGCGCGCGCGCCGATGCCGGCGGCCGGCACGATGGCGATCAGGCGGGGGGATGAAACGGGCGGGGCGGGCAAAGTCATGGCTTCTATAATACGGAATTGCCGTCACGATCGCCGGCCGCGGGTGTTGCGCCCGCAGCGCCCGCCGTTCCCGAATCGATGTCTTCGTCCCCCGTTTCCGCGCCGCCTTCCACCCGCCCCGCCGCCCCCGCTGCGCCGGCCGCCCAGCCTTCCGCGCTGGCCCGCGCGCTGCTGGCGGCGCTCAGGCCGGGCGAGCGCTACGCCCAGCCCTGTCCGCCCGGCGCCGGCGATGCCTGGCTGCTGGCCGACGTGGCGCGCGCCGCCGGCCGGCCGCTCTTGGTGCTGGCGGCCGACCCGCTCGATGCCCAGCGGCTGGCGGCCGAGATCCCGCTGTTCGCGCCCGGCCTGCGCGTGCACCAGTTCCCCGACTGGGAAACCCTGCCCTACGACGCGTTCTCGCCGCACGAAGACCTGATCTCCGAACGCCTGCGCGCGCTGCACGCGCTGCTGCAGCAAAAGGTGGACGTGCTGACCGTGCCGGTGACCACGGCGCTGTACCGGCTGGCGCCGCCCGCCTTCCTGGCGGCCTATACCTTCTCGTTCAAGCAGGGCGACCGGCTCGACGAGGCCGCGCTGCGCGCCCAGCTCACGCTGGCCAACTACACCCACGTGACCCAGGTCACGGCGCCGGGCGAATTCTGCATCCGCGGCAGCCTGATCGACCTGTTCCCGATGGGCTCGGCCCTGCCCTACCGGCTCGACCTGTTCGACGACACGATCGAGTCGATCCGCAGCTTCGACATCGACACCCAGCGCAGCCTGTACCCGGTCAAGGAAGTGCAGATGCTGCCGGGCCGCGAGTTCCCGATGGACGAGGCCGCGCGCAACGAATTCCGCGCCCGCTTTCGCGAGACCTTCGAAGGCGACCCGTCGCGCGCCATGCCGTACAAGGACATCGGCAACGGCATCGCCTTCCCCGGCGTCGAATACTACCTGCCGCTGTTCTTCGACGACACCGCCACGCTGTTCGACTACCTGGCACCCGGCACGCTGGCCGTCACGCTGGGCGATACCGAAGACGCGATCCGCCGCTTCGCGCAGGACACCGCCAGCCGCTACGGATTCCTGAAGAGCGACCGCGAGCGGCCGGTGCTGCCGCCCGAGCGCATCTTCCTCGACGGCGAGTCGCTGTTCGGCCAGCTGCGCCGCTTCGCCCGGCTGGCGCTGGCGGACGAGCGCAACCATCCCGCCTTCACGCGGCCGCCGGACGTGGCGGTGCAGCGCAAGGCCGACGATCCGGTCGGCCGGCTGCGCGCGCTGGCGCAGCGCCACGCCGGCCGCGTGCTGCTGTGCGCCGAATCGGCGGGCCGGCGCGAAACCATCTCGCAGATGCTGGCCGAGTTCGACCTGCACCCGCAGCAGGTCGATTCGGCGCAAGACTTCCTGGCCGGCGACGCCGCGTTCGCGCTGGGCGTGGCGCCGCTGTCGGCCGGTTTCGGCCTGGCCGAGCCGCCGCTGCTGTTCCTGACCGAGAGCGACCTGTTCGCCGGCCACAGCGCGCCGCGCGGCCGCCGCGGGCAGGAGCGCGCCAGCAACGTCGAATCGATGGTGCGCGACCTGGCCGAGCTGCGGGTGGGCGACCCGGTGGTCCACGCCCAGCACGGCATCGGCCGCTACCACGGCCTGGTCAGCATGGACATCGGCGAAGGCGAGATGGAGTTCCTGCACCTGGAGTACGCCGGCGGCAGCACGCTGTACGTGCCGGTGTCCCAATTGCACGTGATCTCGCGCTACAGCGGCGCCGACCCCGACACCGCGCCATTGCACCAGCTAGGTTCGGGCCAGTGGGAAAAGGCGCGCCGCAAGGCCGCCGGGCAGGCGCGCGACGCAGCCGCCGAACTGCTGAACATCTACGCCCGCCGCGCGCTGCGCGAAGGCTATGCCTTCAAGCTGCCGCTGGCCGACTACGAAACCTTCGCCGAGTCGTTCGGCTTCGAGGAAACCGCCGACCAGGCGGCCGCCATCCAGGCCGTGATCGGCGACATGACCTCGGGCAAGCCGATGGACCGCCTGGTGTGCGGCGACGTCGGCTTCGGCAAGACCGAAGTGGCGCTGCGTGCCGCCTTCCTGGCGGTGGCCAACAGCAAGCAGGTGGCGCTGCTGTGCCCCACCACCCTGCTTGCCGAGCAGCACGCGCAGAACTTCAGCGACCGCTTCGCCGACTGGCCGGTCAAGGTGGTGGAACTGTCGCGCTTCAAGTCGGCCAAGGAGGTCAACGCGTCGATCGAGCAGATCAACGCGGGCCAGGTCGACATCGTGATCGGCACCCACAAGCTGCTGTCCGACAAGGTCAGGTTCAAGAACCTCGGCCTGGTCATCATCGACGAAGAGCACCGCTTCGGCGTGCGCCAGAAGGAAGCGCTGAAGGCGTTGCGCGCCGAGGTGGACGTGCTGACGCTGACGGCCACGCCGATCCCGCGCACGCTGGGCATGTCGCTGGAAGGCATCCGCGACTTTTCCGTGATCGCCACCGCGCCGCAGAAGCGGCTGGCGATCAAGACCTTCGTGCGGCGCGAAGACAACGGCACGATACGCGAGGCGCTGCTGCGCGAGTTGAAGCGCGGCGGCCAGGTCTACTTCCTGCACAACGAGGTCGAGACCATCCACAACCGCCGCGCCAAACTGGAGGAACTGATCCCCGAGGCGCGCATCGCGGTGGCGCACGGCCAGATGCCCGAGCGCGAGCTGGAACAGGTGATGAAGAACTTCTACCAGCAGAAGTTCAACGTCCTGCTGTGCACCACCATCATCGAAACCGGCATCGACGTGCCCAGCGCCAACACCATCGTCATCCACCGCGCCGACCGCTTCGGCCTGGCCCAGCTGCACCAGCTGCGCGGCCGGGTCGGTCGTTCGCACCACCAGGCCTACGCCTACCTGCTGACGCCGGGCGAAGACGCCATCACGTCCAACGCCAAGAAGCGGCTGGAGGCCATCCAGGCGATGGAGGAACTGGGCGCCGGCTTCTACCTGGCCATGCACGACCTGGAGATCCGCGGCGTGGGCGAGGTGCTGGGCGAGTCGCAGTCGGGCAACATCCAGGAAGTGGGCTTCCAGATGTATGCCGACATGCTGAACGAAGCCGTCAAGGCGCTGCGCAACGGCCGCGAGCCCGACCTGAACGCGCCGCTGTCGGCCACCACCGAGATCAATCTGCACGTGCCCGCGCTGCTGCCGCAGGACTACTGCGGCGACGTGCATGCGCGGCTGGCGATCTACAAGCGCCTGGCCAACTGCGAAGACGCCGGCGACCTCGACGCGGTGCAGGAAGAATTGATCGACCGTTTCGGCAAGCTGCCCGACGCGGCGCGCGCGCTGATCGAGATCCATCGCCTGCGGCTGGCCGCGCGGCCGGTGGGCGTGGCCAAGATCGATGCCAGCGAATCGGCCGCCGTGCTGCAATTCGTGCCCAATCCGCCGATCGATCCGCTGCGCATCATCGCGCTGGTGCAGAAGAACCGCGGCATGCGCCTGTCCGGGCAGGACAAGCTGCGCATGGACATCAAGGCCCCCGACCTGAAAGCCCGGGTCGACGCGGTGCGCGGCGTGCTGCGCGCGCTGGTCTGACCCGCCTCCCCTACGACCCATCCCTATCCGCCATGACCCACCTCGTCGTCCAAGCCCCCGAACTCGCCGATGCCGCCCTCGGGCACCTGGTGCAACTCGCCGACGCGCGGCGCGACGTGGAAGTCGCGCCGCACGCCTACCGCCTGACCGAGGTCAAGGACGACCCGGACACGCGCGCGGCGGTGCAGGCCTATTGCGAGGAAAACGGCATCGACTGGGCCTTCGTGCCGCCGGGCATGCGCCTGGCCGACTGGAAGGTGCTGGCGATGGACATGGACTCGACCCTGATCAACATCGAGTGCATCGACGAGATCGCCGCCTTCGCCGGCCTGCGGCTGCAGGTGTCGGCCATCACCGAGGCGGCGATGCGGGGCGAGATCAAAGACTTCGCCGAAAGCCTGCGGCGCCGCGTGGCGCTGCTCAAGGGCGTGCCGCAGGAGGCGCTGCAGCAGGTCTACATCGAACGGCTGCGATTGAACCCCGGCGCCGAACGCCTAATCCTGACCGCGCACCGCTTCGGCCTGAAGACCCTGCTGGTGTCGGGCGGTTTCACCTGGTTCACCCGCCGCATCCTGCAGCGCCTGCAGCTGAACGAGGCCCACGCCAACGAACTGGCGATCGAAGACGGGCGGCTGACCGGCGAGGTGCTGGGCCCCATCGTCGACGCCGACGGCAAGGCCATGCACCTGGCGCAGTTCGCCCGGCGCCACGGCGTGCCCGCCTCGCGCGCGATCGCCATCGGCGACGGCGCCAACGACTTGAAAATGCTGGGCCTGGCCGGCATCGGCGTGGCCTACCGCGCCAAGCCGATCGTGCGCCAGCAGACCACTTACGCGTTGAACGTGTGCGGGCTGGACGGCATCCTCAACTGGTTCGAAGACACCGCCGGTTGACCGCAAGCCATCGATGGACATCTACGTTTTCGTCTACGGCACGCTGCGCGAGGGCGAGATCAACGACGCCCGCCTGCTGGCGGCGCGCCTGGGCCTGCCCGCGCCCGAACCGATGGGCCGCGCGCGCGTGCGGGGCCGGCTGTACGACTTCGGCGACTGGCCCGGGCTGGTCGAGGCGGCCGACGGCCCGGCGGTGCTCGGCGAGGTCTACCGGATCGGGCCGGCGCTGCTGGCGGCGATGGACGAAGTCGAGGAATACGTACCCGGGCAAGACACTCTTTTCGTGCGGCGCCGCGTCGAACTCGACCTGGGGGGCCGCCCGCTGTCGTGCTTTTTCTACCCCATCGATCCGCGCCAGACCGGCGCGGCGGTGCCGATCGACCACGACGACTGGATAGCGTACCGCCGCGCGCGCCAAGGTGCGGCAACCGGCGGCGCGGTCGGTTAGACTGCGCCCCAGGACTCACCCGAAGGACGAAGCATGCCGGATTCCACTGGACGGCAGCGTGGCCCGATGGCCGGCCGCCCGCTGCGCCAACGATTGCAGGCCGCCACTTCATCGCGCCGCCTGCGGCGCTGGGTCATCGGCCTCGTCGCCGCCATCGCCCTGTTCGGGCTGCTCGGCTTCTTCGCCGCGCCTGCGCTGCTGAAGAACACCGCCCAGAGCCGGCTGGCGGAACTGCTCGGGCGCCCGGTCACGATCGGGAAGGTGGCGCTGAATCCGTACACGCTGCGGCTGGATGTGCGCGACATCCACGTCGGCGAGCCTGCCGGCAGCGATTCCTTCGTCGACGTCGGGCAACTGGTGGTCGACGCCTCGTGGCGCTCGCTGCTGCGCCTGCGGCCGGTGGTGGACGAGGTCTATCTCGATGCGCCGAAGCTGCGCGTGGTGCGCACGGCGCCGCAGCGCTTCAATTTCTCCGACCTGATCGAGAAATTCGCGCCGGCCGACGACGATCAGCCCAGCGGCCCGCCGCCCCGCTTCGCGGTTTCCAACATCCACGTGGACAATGGCAGCGTCGAGTTCGACGACCAGGTGCTGGGGGAGCGCCATACCATCGAACAATGGCAATTGGGGGTGCCGTTCATCGCCAACCTGCCCTCCTCCACGCCGATTTTCGTCGAGCCGATGCTGCGCGCCACGGTGGATGGCAGCCCGCTGGCGATCGATGGCAAGGTGCTGCCCTTCGCGCAATCGCGCGAATCGGAAATCGCGTTCAAGCTCGATGGGCTGGAACTGCCGCGGCTGCTGTCCTACGTGCCGGCCAGGATGCCGGTGTCGATCCCGTCCGGCAAGCTGTCGGCCGACGTCGGCATTCATTTCGCGGTGCAGGAAGACGGTCAGCCGACGCTGCGGGTCAGCGGCACGGCCGACCTGCGCGAGCTGTCGGTGGTCGACGGCACGGCCCGGCCGCTGCTCGATGCCGACGGCATCCACGTGGCGGCGCAGTCGATCGAACCGCTGCGCGGGGTGTACCGGCTGGACGAACTGCGGATCGACCGCCCGCGGGCGAACGTGGTGCGTGATCGCAGCGGGGCGTTGAACGTGGCGCTGGGGGGATCGGGGCAAAAGGATGCCGGCGGACAGGCGGCCTCGAACACCCCGCAGCCGGCCCCGGCGCCGGATCAAGGCGCCGCGTCCCCGGGCATGGCCAACCCCGCGCCGCCGCCTGCCTCTGCTCCTGCCCCTGCGGCGGGCGGCATCGATCTGAGCATCAACAAGCTGGCGCTCAACGACGGCTCGGTCCGCCTGCGCGACGAGGCGTCGGGGGCCGATCTCACGCTGGGACGGATTGCCGTCACGCTGGAAAGTCTTTCCACGCAGGCCGGCGCGCCGGCCTCCTATACCTTGCAGGCGGCGTTGGACAAGGGCGGCGAGTTGAGCGGCAGCGGCCACGTCGGCATCGCCGCGCGCAGCTTCGACGGCGACCTCGGCATCCAGAAACTGGCGCTGCCGGCGCTGCAGCCCTTCGTCGAACCCGTATTGGCGGCCCGCATCGCGCAAGGCACGCTGGACGTCAAGGCAACGGTGCAGGTCCAGGCCGGCGGCGATACGCCGGCCGTGCGGCTCGGTCCGGCGCAGATCGGACTGGATGGGCTGCAGGTGATGCCCGCCGGCGCAGCCTCGTCCACGACGCGGGCGCGCGGGCGCGCACGCGCGCGCAGCCAGCCGCAGGCGCTGGTTGCGCTGGCCGGCGGCACGGTGAACATCGACCGCGTCGACCTGTCGGCACGCCAGGCCGAGTTGTCGGCCGTATCGCTGCGGGGCCTGGCGCTCGACGTCGAACGCGAGCGCGACGGCAGCATCAACCTGGCGAAGCTGGCGCAGCCGTCGGCCGCCAAGCCGGCAGCCGCCTCCACGCCGACGCACGCCTCCGCCAAAGCCGCTGCGGCCCCCGCCAGGCGCGCCGCCGGTCCTGCTTCCCGCTCGAACACGAAGCAGGCCGCGTCCGCCGACGCGCCGTGGCATTACCGGATCGGCACCGTGGCCCTGGAAAAGTCCACGATCCGCTTCACCGACCGCAGCCTGCCCCAGCCGGTCGCGCTGACGCTCGACGCGCTGCAGCTGAAAGTGCGCAACGTGAGCGAAGACCTGCGCAAGCCGCTGGAGGTGGAACTGGCCACCGGCTATCAGCGCGGCGGCCGGTTGTCGGCCAAGGGCAGCGTCGTGCCGTCGCCGCTGAAGCTGGCGCTGTCCATCGACGGCCTCGGCCTGGACGTGGCCGCCCTCAGCCCCTATTTCGCCGACAAGCTCAACGCCGCCACGCTCGCCAGCGCGCGCGTCGATGCCCGCGGCCGGCTGGCGCTGAGCCGGGCTGGCGCCCTGCAGGCCAATTACCAGGGCAGCGTGGGCCTGAACAATCTGCGGCTGCAGGACAAGATCACCGCCGACCGCTTCGCCGGCCTGCGCGCCTTCACCGTGACCGGCATCAAGGCCAGCCACGGCCCGGCCGGTACCGACGTCTCGGCCGAGCGCGTCGCGCTGGACGATTTCTACGCCCGCATCCTGCTCGATGCGAACGGGCGGCTGAACCTCAGCCATTTCAGCGGCGATGGCGAAGCTGGCGCGGCATCGCCGGCGGGCGGCGGCGCGGCGCAGGACAGGCCGGCCGACGCGACGCCACCTGCTCCGGCGGGATCGGCCGGCGCGGCCGGGTCCTCGCCGCCGCTGAAACTTCGCATCGGCAGCATTGCGCTGAGCAACGGCAAGGTCGACTACACCGACAATTTCATCCGCCCCAACTTCAGCGCCGACCTGATCGACATCAAAGGCACCATCGGCGGCTTCGGCACCGAGTCCACCGAACCCGCCAAGGTCGACGTGCAGGCCATGCTCAACGGCAACGGCCCGGTCGCGATCCAGGGCACGGTCAACCCGCTGGCCAAGCCGGCCTCGCTCGACATGACCGCCACCACGCGCGGCGTCGAACTGACCCGCTTCACCGCGTATTCGGCCAAGTACGCCGGCTACCCGATCGTCAAGGGCAAGCTCAACGTCGACCTGCACTACAAGCTCGACAACGAGCAGCTGACCGCGAACAACCACCTGTTCATCGACCAGCTCACTTTCGGCGACAGAGTGGAGAACGACACGGCCACCAAGCTGCCCGTCCAGTTCGCGATCGGACTGCTGAAGAATTCGCGCGGCGAGATCGATGTCGACATCCCGGTGTCGGGCTCGCTGTCCGACCCGCAGTTCAGCGTGGGCGGCCTGATCTGGCGCGCCGTGCTGAACCTGCTCACGCGCGCCATCACCGCGCCGTTCAGCCTGCTGGCCAACGCGGTCGGCGGCGTCGGCGGCAACGCCGACCAGCTCGGCTACGTGGAATTCGCGCCCGGCGCCGACACGATTTCGCAGGCCCAGCAGGCCAAGCTCGAAACGCTGGCCAAGGCCCTGACCGACCGGCCGGCGCTGAAGCTGGACGTGGTCGGCCGGGTCGACCCGAAGCTGGACCTGCCCGCCCTCAAGCAGGCGGCGGTGGAACGCCAGATCCGCCAGCAGAAGATCCGCGACCTGGGCCGGCGCGCCGCCAACGGCGACCAGCCCGTCGTCGTGGCCCCCGAAGAGCGCGAAAAGTACCTGGCCCGCGCCTACGCCGCCGCCGATTTCGACAAGCCGCGCAACTTCATCGGCATGGCCAAATCGCTGCCCGCGGCCGAGATGGAGGCCGCGCTGCTGGCGCACGCGCAGGCCGGCGAACCCGAGCTCGCCGCGCTGGCGCAGCGCCGCGGCACCGCCGTGCAGCGCTGGTTCGAAGGCAAGGTGGACGCCGGCCGCATCTACGCGGTCGCGCCGCGGCTGGACGCCGACGGCATCAAGGATGGCGGCGCCACCACGCGGGTCGAGTTCGTATTGAAATAATGCCCCCCGTACGCGCTTCGCGCGTCCCCCGAGGGGGCGATGCGCGCGGACCGGCGGAGCCGGATCCGCCGCATCCCGGATAGGGGACGCGCCGGCTCAGCTTTAGGACCACTCGCGCGTCGTGCGGCCATGCCGTGCGCCGTTTGCCAAAAGTCGCATTTCTCACGAAATGACCATGGCATGGCCGCGTATAGTCGAAAGGCGTTTCCCTCTGTCCGCGGCGCCCGCCGCCGACGGCCACCCCCGGCAAAGGAACCGTCCATGCACCAAGAAGACGAGCCCCGCGCGGCGCCCGCCCGCCGCCGCTTTCTCCGCCTCGGCCTGATCTCCGTCGCAGCCGTCCCGGCCGCCTCCTGTAGCAGGCGAGAGCCCGCATCCGAAGCCGCGAACGCCTCGCCGCAGCAGGCCCGGCCGCAGGAACCCTACCGCCCCACCTTCTTCACGCAACAGGAATGGGATTTCCTGACGGCGGCCTGCGATCGCCTGATCCCGTCCGACGATGCCGGCCCCGGCGCGGTCGAGGCCGGCGTGCCCGAATTCCTCGACCGCCACATGCAGACGCCCTATGCCCGCGGCGAGATCTGGTACATGCAGGGTCCCTTCGTCGAGGCCGGCCCCGAGTTCGGCTACCAGGGCAGGCTCGCGCTGCGCGACATGCTGCGCGCGGGCATCAAGGGCATCGACGCCCATTGTGTCGGAACGTACCAGGGCAAGCATTTCGCCGAACTCGACCATGGCCGGCAGGAAGAGGTCCTGAAAGCCGCCGAGGCAGGCAAGCTGCAGATCGACGAAGTGCCCGCCAAGCAGTTCTTCTCGTCGCTGCTGACCGAGGTCCGCAACGGCTATTTCGCCGATCCCAGCCACGGCGGCAACAAGAACATGGCCGGCTGGAAGGCCATCGGCTACCCGGGCATGCGCGCCGACTACCTGGACTGGGTCGAAGTGCGCGACAAGCCCTACCCGATCGCGCCGGTCGACCTGTCCGGCAGGAGGGCCTGAGCATGGCCACCGTCAAGCCGAAAGTGGATGCAGTCATCGTCGGCATGGGCTGGACCGGCGCCATCATGGCCAAGGAACTGACCGACGCCGGCCTGCGGGTGGTCGCGCTCGAGCGCGGCCCCAACCGCGACACCCAGCCCGACTTCGCCTATCCGCGCGTGGTCGACGAACTGGAAGGCTCGATCCATCGCCGCTATCTGCAAAGCCTGGCGAAGGAAACCGTCACCATCCGCCACAACCCGTCGGGCACCGCCGTGCCCTATCGCCAGATCGGTTCATTCAAGCCGGGCACCGGCGTGGGCGGCGCCGGCAGCCACTGGTCGGGCTGCCACTTCCGCGCGCTGCCGGAAGACCTGCGCCTGCGCAGCAATATGGTCGAGCGCTACGGCGCCGGTTTCATCCCCGAAGACATGACCATCGCCGACTTCCCGGTCAGCTACGAAGAGCTGGAGCCGCACTTCGACCACTTCGAGTACGTGTGCGGCACCTCGGGCAAGGCCGGGGTCATCGGCGGCAAGCAGGTGGAAGGCGGCAATCCGTTCGAAGGCTCGCGCTCGCGCGACTACCCGCTCGGTCCCAACCCCAATTACCTGGGCGCCGAACTGTTCTACAAGGCGGCGCGCGAGATGGGCTACCACCCCTATCCGATCCCGGCCTCGAACGCGTCGGCGTCCTACGTCAACCCCTACGGCTGCCAGATGGGGCCGTGCAACTTCTGCGGCTTCTGCAGCGACTACGGCTGCCTGAACTACTCCAAGGCCAGCCCCAACGTCTGCATCATGCCGGTGCTGCGCACGCGCGAGCTGTTCGAGCTGCGCACCGAATCGCAGGTACTGAAGGTCAATCTCGACGCCGGCCGCACGCGCGCCACCGGCGTCACCTATATCGACCCGCAGGGCAACGAGTGCGAACAGCCGGCCGATATCGTGCTGGTGTGCGCCTTCGCGCTGTACAACGTGCACCTGATGCTGGTGTCGGGCATCGGCACGCCCTACGACCCGATCTCCGGCCAGGGCACGGTCGGCCGCAACTATTCGTACCAGAACCTGAACCGCATCAACCTGTTCTTCGACGAGAGCATGCAGGCCAACCAGTTCATCGGCATCGGCGGCGGCGGCACGGTGTTCGACGATCTGAACGGCAACCAGCTCGACAACGGCGCCGCCGGCTTCGTGGGCGGCGGCGTGATCTGGGCGCGCCAGCCCGGCGCCGGGCCGATACGCGGGATCACCACCGCGCCCGGCGTGCCGTCGTGGGGTCCCGGTTGGAAACAGGGCGTGCGCGACGCGCTGCGCCACTCCTTCTATTACGAGGTGCAGGGCGCCTGCATGTCGTACCGGACCAACTGCCTCGACCTCGACCCCACCTACAAGGACGCCTTCGGCCGGCCGCTGCTGCGCATGACCTTCGACTGGAACGCCAACGAGATAAAGGCCTCGCAATACCTGGTGAACAAGGGGCTGGAGATGGTCAAGGTGCTGGGCCCGAAGGCGGTGAAGGGCGATGCCAAGAAGGAAGGCGACCACTACAACACCACCAGCTACCAGAGCACGCACACCTGCGGCGGCGCGATCATGGGCGCGGATCCGAAGACGTCGCCGCTGAACCGCTACCTGCAATCTTGGGACGTACCCAACGTGTTCGTGATCGGCGCCAGCGCCTTCCCGCAGAACAACGGCTACAACCCCACCGGCATGGTGGGCGCGCTGGCCTACTGGTGCGCCCGCGCCATCCGCGAGCAATACCTGAAGCAGCCCGGGCCGCTGGTCCAGGCCTAGGGCCGGCGCCGGGCGCCGGCCGTCCGCCAGGCCGCCACCCGGCGCCGGCAAGCCAAGCCAAGATACGAGGAGAACGCCATGACACGCTCCGCCCGCGCCCTGTCGGTCGCCGTCCTGGTCATCGTGATTATCGTCGCCGTGCTGCTCGGCCTCGCGTTCTGGCCCACGCGCACGGCCCCGCTCGAGCAGGCCCAGGCGGCCGCCGGCGACCCGCAGTGGGTCGAGCGCGGCCGGCTGGTGGCCACTGCCGGCGATTGCATCGCCTGCCATACCGCGCGCGGCGGCCAGCCGTTCGCCGGCGGGCTGGCGGTGGCCTCGCCCATCGGCAACATCTACAGCACCAACATCACGCCCGATCCCGACACCGGCATCGGCCGGTACAGCCTGGACGAATTCAGCCGCGCCGTGCGCCACGGCATCGCGCGCGACGGCAGCACGCTGTACCCGGCCATGCCGTGGCCGTCGTACGCCCGCCTGAGCGACGACGACGTGGCGGCGCTGTACGCCTATTTCATGCACGGCGTGGAGCCCGTCTCCAACCAGAACCGCCGCACCGACATCCGCTGGCCCTTGTCGATGCGCTGGCCGCTGGCCATCTGGCGCCGGCTGTACGGCCCCGGCGACGATGCCCGCTTCGATGGCTCCCGCTACGCCGACGCGCAAGTGGCGCGCGGCGCCTATCTGGTGCAGGGCGCCGGCCACTGCGGCGCCTGCCATACGCCGCGCGCCGCCACGCTGCAGGAAAAGGCGCTCGACGACAGCAGCGAACTGTACCTGTCGGGCGGCGCCGCGATCGACGGCTGGGTGGCGGTCAACCTGCGCGGCAACGACGACGGCCTCGGCCGCTGGAGCCTGGACGACATCGTCGCCACGCTGCGCGGCGCGCGCAATGCGCACCAGGCGGTGATCGGTTCGCCGATGCAGGATGTCGTGCTGCACAGCACGCAGCATATGAGCGATGAGGACGTGCGGGCCATCGCCGCGTACCTGAAGCAGCTGGGACCAGGCCCGGATCGCGGGACGTCCTACGCCGACTCGCCCGACACGGCGCGCGCGCTCATGGCCGGCCAGGACCTCGGCCGCGGCGCCGAACTGTACGCCGACAGCTGCGCCGCCTGCCATCGCAGCGACGGCAAGGGCAATCCCAACGGCCTGCCCGCCATCGCCGGCAATCCGACGGTGCTGACGCCGGACCCGTCCTCGCTGATCAGGCTGGTACTCACCGGCAGCATGCTGCCGTCCACCGCGCACGCGCCGTCCAACCTCGGCATGCCCGCCTTCGACTGGCGGCTGTCGAATGACGAGGTGGCGCAGTTGCTGACCTTCATCCGCAACGGCTGGGGCAACAAGGCGCCCGCCGTGTCCTCTGCCGACGTGGCGAAGGTGCGGCAGGCGCTGGCCGACGAAACCCGCAGCGCCCGCAAGTAAGGCACGCAAGGCACCGGCCGGGCGCCCGGCATGGCCGGCCGGGCCGGGGAACGGCGCCGGCGAACGCCGCCCGCCTGCGCCGTTCGTTTATACTAATGATATGTACCAAACGGATAGAATTGTTCTAGGCAAGGGTTCGCTGTGCGGGCAGATCGAATCGATCCTGCGGCATCGGATCCATTCCGGCACCTACGCGCCGGGCAGCCCCTTCCCCACCGATGCCGACCTGTGCGCGGAGTTCGGCGTCAGCCGCGCCACGGTGCGCGTGGCCCTCGACGCCTTGCGGCGGGACGGGCTGATCGTCCGCTATCCGCGCCGCGGCTCTTTCGTGAAAGAGCGCGGCAACGATGCGTTCGCCCTGCGCTTCAACGGCTCCATCGAGCAGATCATTACCCAGGGCGACGGCGCCGGCACCGCGCACCACATCGAACGCTGCCAGTATGCCGCTCCCACGGCCATCGAACGCGAGCAACTGCAGCTGGGCCCCGACGACAAAGTCCTCCGGATCAGCGGCTATCGCGTGCGCGACGGCGTGCGCGTCGGGCAGATGCAGGTTTCCATGCCGGCCGAACTGGGCAAGCATCTGAACATCAAGGAAGGCGGAGAATACGCCACCATCTTCCGCCTGTTCGAAGAGCGCCTGGGCCTGAAGACGCACCGCGTGCGCCAGAGCGTGACCGCGGCCATGCCGTCGCGGGACACGGCGCAGGCGCTGGGCATCTCGCCGCGCGTGCCGCTGCTGGTGCGCCAGCGGACCTTCCTGGGGGCCGACGGGCAGCCGCTGCAGCTGGCCGTGGCCTCCTTCCCCAGCGACCGGTATCGCTACGAGATCGAGATTTCCTGAACCTCAGGCCGGCGCCAGCTGCTCGATCAGCGCCGGGTCGTAGCCGATCTCCGACAGGATCTCGCGCGCGTGCTCGCCCAGGTCCGGCGCCGGGTAGCGCCACACGCCGGGCGTTTCCGACAGCCGCGGCAGGACGTTGTAGAGCTTGACCTGGCCGAGTTCGCCGTCCTCGACGTCGACGAACACCTCGCGTTCCCGCACGTGCGGGTCGGCCACGACGTCGGGAATCTCGTTGACCGGGCCGGCCGTCACGTCGGCCTCGTCCATCGCGCGCAGCGACTCGGCCAGCGTCCTGGCCGCGAACCAGCCGCCCACGATGGCATCGACCTCGGCGCGGTGGCGGACCCGCGCGGCGTTCGTCGCGAACCGCGGGTCGTCGTTCATTTCCGGCCGACCGATGGCGATGAACAACCGCTGCGCCATGCTCTGCATTGACCCCGACACGGCGATGTAGCGCTCATCCGCGCAGCGGTACACATTGCGCGGCGAGGTGGTGTTGGAAGCGCTGCCGCAGCGTTCGTTGACGTGGCCGGTGGCCGCGTAGATGGTCGCCTCGACCCCCAGCAGCGACACCACGGGCTCGAGCAGCGACAGATCGATGACCTGGCCCTGCGCCTGCCCGGCGCGCCGCGCCAGCAGCGCCATCGACACCGCCATCGCGCCGTACACGCCGGTGATCTTGTCGGCGAAGCCCAATGGCGGCAGCACGGGCTCGCGGTCGGCGAAGCCGTTCTGGCTGGCCAGGCCGCTCATCGCTTCGACGATCGTGCCGAAGCCGGGGCGGCCGGCATACGGGCCGGTCTGGCCGAAACCCGAGATCCGCACGATGACGAGCCCGGGGTTGGCCTCGTGCAGCGCGGCCGGGCCCATGCCCATGCGCTCCAGCGTGCCGGGACGGAAATTCTCGATCAGCACGTCGCTGGCGGCCGCCAGCGCGCGTGCCGCCTGCCGGCCGGCCTCGGCGCGCAGGTCCAGCATGATGGAGCGTTTGTTGCGGCCGTACGTTTTCCACTGCAGCGATACGCCGTCGTGCTTCCAGGCGCGCAGCGGGTCGCCCTGGGGCGGCTCCACCTTGATCACCTCGGCGCCGAAATCGCCCAGCAGCGCGGAAGCCACGTTGCCCGCCAGCAGGCGCGAGAGGTCCAGGACCCGCACGCCGCGCAGGATGCCCTGCCTGGACGGGTCGAAAGAAATGCTCACGGTGCCCCCTGTCGCTAGCGGCGAAACAGGGTCGTCGTCAGGTTGGCGCACAGCTGGCCATACTGATTGACGAAGCTGCGCCGTTCCACGATCTGCCCCAGCCGGCCCGACTTCCCGTGCTTGAGCCGGGCCTCGACGATTTCCATGCGCATGGTGACCACGTCGCCCACGATCATGGGCTCGAAGAACTCGTAGCCGTCCTGTCCGTGGACGAGCGCCTTGCCGAACGGGAAATCGTGGTGGACGTCGGGATCGTTGCAGGTGAAATAGACCAGCCACAGCAGCGGCCAGGGCGCGACCACGCCGCGGTAGCCGCGCGACAGCGCCACCTCGCGGTCGTAGTGGACGGGGTCGTGATTGTCCAGCGCCAGCGCCATCCGCCTGGCGGCGCCGGCTTCGATGGCCATGCGCTCGGGCCTGCCCGCCGGCCCCACCATGCCGGCCAGGAAGCGTTCGACTTCGGCGTCGGAAAGTTCCGCGGGTGTCGGCGTGGCGTTCATGCCAGGCTCCCTGCGCGGCGTCCGGCGATCTCGACGCGGCGCGGCAGTTCCGCGGCCACCGTCCCGGTCGTGGTCTTCACGCCATCCTGGTTCTCGATCCAGCATTCGATCTCCACCAGCGCCTTCCCCTCTTCTTCGAACTTGCGCTTGACCACGCCGCGCACCGTGGCGGCGTCGCGCGGCATGGTGTTGGCGACGTTGCGGTCCACATAGCGGCTGACCCTGGCGAACACGCCCAGCCAGCGCGTCGTTTCCGTCAACAGCATCGAGGCCATCAGCGGCCCGGACAGCAGGATGCCCGGCAGGCCCTGCGCCTTGGCGACGTATTCGTCGTGGTGGAACTCGTGGTGATAGTTGTCGCAGGCGCCGGCCCAGCGGACCTGGTGGCCGACCATCATCGGTCCCTTCTCCACCGGGCCCAGGCACATCCCTTCCTCGAAATCCTCGAAGCAGAGCGGGTCCGGCGTCTCGTATTCCAGCTTGCGCATGGTCTCTTCCTTCTCCGTTTAAAGTACTATTGATACGTACAATTATGATTATTTAAGAAAACATCGTATGTCAAGCCGATCCGGGCTTTGACCGGCCGGCAACCCATGACTTATCATTCTAATTGTACATACTATTCGTATGTAACTATCATAAAGTACAGAATCTCGCTCCCAGGGAAAGGAAAGGATGGATACGGCCCAGGCAACTCAATTGATCGAAACGTTCGAGAACAGCGCGCGCCGCTTCGAAACCTCCTGGGGAGACGGCAGAATGGTCTGGCGCAAATGGGGCGAAGGCCGCCCCGTGGTGCTGCTGCACGGTGGCGCCGGCAGCTGGATGCACTGGATCCGGAACCTGGGCGCCCTGTCCGCGCGGCAGGAAGTGTGGGTGCCCGACATGCCCGGCTTCGGCGATTCCGACGTACCGTTCGAAGGCAAGGTGGATGCCGACGGACTGGCGCCGCTGGTGCGCGACGGCATCCGCGAACTGCTGGGAGACCGGCGCTTCGCCCTGGTGGGGTTCTCGTTCGGCAGCCTGGTGGCCACCGCGATCGCCGCCGAGCCGCCCGCCGCCCTGGACCGCCTGGTGCTGGTGAGCGCCTCCGCGCTGGGTCTGTTCCAGGGCCCCGCTCCGCTGCAGCCGCTGCGGGGCGTGACCGATCCGGAGGAACGCCGGCGCATCGTCCGCTTCAACCTGAACGCGATGATGCTGCACGACCCGTCGACCATCGACGACCTGGCGATCCTGGTCCAGAAGAAAAGCGCGCCGCGCGACCGCATCAAGAACCGGCAACTGGCCCGCACCGACTACCTGGTGCGCACCGCGCCCTCATGGACGCGGCCGGCCTACGGCATCTGGGGCCGCCAGGACTATGCCTACCGCGACCAATTCCCGCGCCTGCAGGAAGTGGTGTCCGGACTGGGCCTGCGCGAGGCCGCCTACATCGACGGCGGCCACTGGCTGCCGTTCGAGAACCCCGAGCAATTCAACCCGCTGTTGCAGCGAATGCTGGACGCCGCGGATTGACCACGCGCAGTACCCGGAGGCAGGGAGCCGCCTCGCGCAGCAAAACAGAAAACAGGAGATGAAACATGATTCATTGCATACCGGGCCTCGCCCGGCGCCTGATGATGTCCGCGCTTGCCGCCTGCGCCTTGGGCGGCGCGCCTGCCGCGCGCGCCGAAGGCGATGCGGCGGGCTTTCCCGACAAGCCGGTCAGGCTGGTCGTGCCGTTCGCCGCCGGCGGCAGCAACGACATCATGGCGCGCTACGTCGCCAGCAAGCTCGGCCCCCGGCTGGGGCAATCGGTGGTGGTCGACAACAAGGCCGGCGCCAACTCCATCATCGGCAGCGAATTCGTCTCGACCTCGGCGCCGGACGGCTACACGCTGCTCATCATTTCCAATGCCTTCACCACCAATCCGGCGGTGTACCACAAGCTGCCCTACGACCCCGTCAAGAGCTTCACGCCGGTCGCTTTGCTGGGCACCGGCCCCAACGTGCTGGCGGTATGGCCGGGTCTGGGCGTCAAGTCGCTGGCCGAGCTGGTGGCCCTGGCGAAGTCGCGGCGCGCCGAGCCGCTCACCTACGCCTCGTCGGGCCTGGGCGGGATCCATCATTTCACCGGCGAGATCTTCCAGGAAACGGCCGGCATCACGATGACGCACATCCCGTACAAGGGGGCCGGCAATGGCATGAACGACGTGATGTCGGGGCACGTGCAGGTGCTGGTCAACACCGTGGCGTCGGCGCTGCCGCAGATCAGGAACGGCAGCCTGAAGGCGGTGGCCATCGACAACCCGACCCGCATCCCGGTGCTGCCCGACATTCCCACCATCGCCGAAAGCTATCCCCAGTGGAAGAGCAACGCCGTGTGGTGGGGCATCATCGGCCCGGCGGGCATGCCGGCGCCCGTCGTGCAGCGCCTGAACCGCGAGATCAACGCCGTGCTGCGGACGCCGGAGGTGCGGGACTGGATGCAGGCGCAGTCGGCGCAGGCGGCGCCCTCCTCGCCGGACGAGTTCGGGCAGCGCATCGGGCAGGAGATCACGAAGTACAAGGCCCTGGCGCAATCGGCGCACATCGCAATCAACTAGAGAACGCGAAAGGATCCGACATGCAGGAAAGACACGCGGTGGTCGTGGGCGCCGGCGGCGGCATCGGACGCGAATGCACGCGGCAGTTGCGCGCGCGGGGCTGGCGCGTATTCGGGCTCGACCTGAACCGCCTGGAAACGGACGACCCGGGCGTCATGCCGCTGATTTGCGACGTGACCGACGCCGGCGACGTGCAGCGCGCCTTCGCGGAAATCGGCCGGACGGCGCCGGCGATCAACGCGCTGATCGTCTGCTCCGGCATCCTGAAGGTGGGCGCGCTGGAAGACATGGCCATCGAAGCCTTCGACGCGATCTTCTCGGTCAACGTGCGCGGCCCCTTCCTGTGCGCCCGGGCCGCGGCGCCGATGCTGCGCGCCGCCGCCAGCGCTGACTATCCGTCGCGCATCGTGTTCCTGTCCTCGGTCGCGGCGCTGCGGCCCAAGATCCACGGCGGCGCCTACGCGGCCACCAAGGCGGCGCTCGACGCGCTAACGCGCACCTTCGCCGGCGAACTGGCGCCGGGCGTGCTGGTCAACGGCATCGCCCCGGGCGCGGTCGACACCGACTTCGTCCGCAAAATGCGCCAGGGCGCGGACGCCGGCGATTCGTACAAGGCGGGCGGCAGCACGCTGCCTCCGCTGGGCCGGATCGCCACGCCGGCCGACGTCGCGGCCGTCATGAACTTCCTGCTCGACCCGGGCGCGAACCACATGCTCGGGGCCATCATCACGATGGATGGCGGCGCTTCGGCGGTGCGGATGTAATATGGCGGCGTCCGCCCTAGGCAACGCCGGGCCCCTTCACGACACGGCACCGCGCCATGGATCCCGCCACCCTGTCCGCCTATGACCGCCAGGCCGCCGCCTTCGCCGACGACTGGCTCGCCCAACCTGCCCCGGACGATATGTACGCGCTGCTGGCGCGCCATTTCACGCCCGGCCCCACGGCCGACGTCGGCTGCGGCGCCGGCCGCGACGTGGCGTGGCTGGCCAGCCACGGCTTCGACGCCATCGGCTACGACGCCTCTTCCGCCCTGCTGCAGGAAGCGCGCCGGCGCCATCCGCAACTGCGCTTCGAACAGTCCGCGCTGCCCGGGCTGCCGGGCATCGGCTCCGCCCGCTTCCAGAACGTGCTGTGCGAAACCGTCATCATGCACCTGGACCCGCCGCAGATCGGCCCCGCCGTCCGGCGCCTGCTGCAGATCCTGCGCGCCGGGGGACACCTTTACCTGAGCTGGCGCGTCACCGCCGGCACCGCCCAGCGCGACAGGCACCGGCGCCTGTACTCGGCGTTCGATGCGTCGCTGGTGCTGGACGAGTGCGCGGGCCACGAGATATTGATGGACGCGGAAGAAGTCAGCGCGTCGTCGGGAAAAACCGTGCATCGGGTGATCGTGCGCAAGACGAACGCGTGAACGCGGCCGGGCCGCGCGCCATATTGCCTGGCGCAGGCCGATCGCAAACGCCTCATCATTTTCCGCGGAAGCTCATCCGAATTGCGAATTTCCCCGCCGCGCGCCGCCGCCACATAATGGCGCCCTCGCCGCCGCCGGGCCGTGCGGGCGAACGCAAGGAGAGCGGCATGTTCGAAGGATTCACCACCACCGACATCGAGACCAGCGGCGCGCGCATCCACCTGCGCCACGGCGGCAGCGGGCCGCCGCTGCTGCTGTTGCACGGCAATCCGGCCACCCACGTGACCTGGCACCGGATCGCCAACCGGCTGGCCGAGCGCTACACCGTGGTCGCCACCGACCTGCGCGGCTACGGCGACAGCGTCGGCCCGGAAGACGGCGGCCCGCGCCACGAGAACTATTCGTTCCGCGCGATGGCGCAAGACCAGGTGGAAGTGATGCGGGCGCTGGGCTTCGACCGCTTCTACGTGGCCGGCCACGACCGCGGCGCGCGCACCACCCATCGCCTGTGCCTGGACCATCCCGAACGCGTGCTCAAGGCCGCGGTGCTCGACATCCTGCCCAGCCAGTACGTCTGGACGCACGTCGACAAGAAATGGGCGACCGATTCCTGGCACTGGACCTTCATGATCCAGCCCGCGCCCTTTCCCGAGCAGTTGATGGCCGGCGTGCCGGCCGACTGGTTCATGCGCTTCAAGCTGTCCAAGAACGGCCGCGGGCTGGACTTCTTCCCGAAGGAAGTATTCGACGAATACGTGCGCTGCTTCACCTGGAAGACCATCCACGCCTCGTGCGAGGACTACCGCGCCTGCGCCACCATCGACCTGGAACTGGACAACGCCGACATCGAACGCGGCAACATGGTCAAGGCGCCGCTGCTGGTGCTGTGGGGCCGGCACGGCGCGGTGGCCGGCAAGGGCGACGTGCTTTCCATCTGGCAGGAGCGGACCGAACTGCCCGTGACCGGCGCCGCCACGGAATCGGGCCATTACGTGCCGGAAGAAGCGCCCGACGATACCTACGATTGGTTCGTCAGATTCTTTCGGTGAAGCCGGCCCGGCGCCGCCGCAGCGCGCGCTGGAATTCGGCCGCGAAGGCGCGCCGCTGCGCCACGCCCACCTGGGTGCCGACCGCCACCTTGTCCGCGCCCTGCTGGAGCCAGAACGTGTCGCCCCGGCGGCCGCCCCAATGGCCGTGGACCCAGCCCAGGTTGAAATCGTGGCGGGTCGTGCCTTCGCTGCGCAGCACTTCCACCACCACCCGGTCGCCCTCGATGCGCACCGTCTCGCGGTCGAGCGCGTGGCGGGCGTAGTACAGCAGCGCGGCGCCCAACAGGCCGTTTTCGAGCACGGAGAACGGCAGCACCATCCACAGCCCCTTCCATGCGAACAGCGTGGCGAAGGTCAGCGACAGCGTGGTGAGCGAACCGTAGATGGCCAGTACCTGCCGCGGCGACAGCGAGCAGTTCCGCTTCAGCGTCCATTGCCGCGCGGCAGGCGCGCCGGCGTCGCCGGACGGCCCGCGATGGGCGGCCGGCGTTGACCGGGGATCGAGCCGTGTGAACTGTGCCATGGGAAGACTGCTGCAGCGCGCTGCGGCCATTATCTCATCCGCGGCCGGCCTGGCTGCGTCCATGCGGCGCCCCGAAATCCAGCAGCGGCCCGGCCGGCACGATGCCGGACGGATTGATCTGCCGGTGGCTGCCGTAGTAATGGCGCTTGATGTGGCCGAAATCCACCGTTTCGCGCACGCCGGGCCATTGGTACAGCTCGCGCGCATAGCCCCACAGCGCCGGATAGTCCACCAGCCGCCTGAGGTTGCACTTGAAGTGCCCCACGTAGACGGCATCGAAGCGCAGCAGCGTGGTGAACAGGCGCCAGTCGGCCTCGGTGACGCGCTCGCCGCACAGGTAGCGGCGGCCGGCCAGGCGCGCCTCCAGCCAGTCCAGCGTCTCGAACAGCGGGCCCACCGCGCGCTCGTAGGCGGCCTGGCTGGTGGCGAAGCCAGCGCGGTAGACGCCGTTGTTCACGGTGGCGTAGATCCGTTCGTTCAGGCCATCGATCTCGCCGCGCAGCGCTTGCGGGTAGTAGTCGCCCGGCCGCGCGCCCAGCGCGTCGAAGGCGCTGTTGAACATGCGGATGATGTCGGCCGATTCATTGCTGACGATGGTGCGGCGCCGCGTGTCCCACAGCACCGGCACCGTGACCTTGCCGGAGCATGCCGGATCGGCCAGCGTGTAGATCTCGCGCAGCAGCCGCTTGCCGTTGATCGTATCGGGCACCACGCCTTCGCCCGGCTCGAACGACCAGCCGTCGGCGCCCAGGTGCCAGTGCGTCACCGACACCGGGATCATGGCCTCCAGCCCCTTGAGCCGGCGGAAGATCAGCGTGCGATGCGCCCATGGGCAGGCCAGGCTCACGTACAGATGGTAGCGGCCGGCCTCGGCGCGAAAGCCCGCTTCGCCGGTAGGCCCGGCGCTGCCGTCGGCGGTGATCCAGTTGCGGAAAACGGACGGCGGGCGCTCGAATTCGCCCCCGGCCGACGCGGCGCCGACGGTCTGCCCGATCCAGCGGCCATTCTGCAAGAATCCCATGGGATGCTCCCGGGAGGGGAAGCGGCCATCATAGCGCGGCCCTTCCCCGTGGCGGCTCCTAGCTCTTTTTGCGCAGGCACTCGCTCATGAAGGCGCGGCGGTCATCGCCCGTCTTGCCCGCGGCTTCCTTGTTGCAGAGGGTCATTTTTTCCTGCTGCGTGCCCGCCTTGGCCGATGCCCTGGCCGACAGGCACTGCTTCATGAACGCCCTGCGGTCGTCTCCCGTCTTGCCCTTGGCCTGCTCGTTGCAGGTCGTCATCTTGCTCTGTTGACTGTTCTGCGCCAGCGCGGGGGCGGCGGCGAAACCGAAGGAAAGGGAGATTGCCAGGGCCAGCAGCTTCTTCATTTCGGGGCTCCGAGAGGTCGACGTTCCGCGCGGGGCGCGGAATCGGAGCGAAGTGTAAGCTCGCTGCCCAAGGTCGTCCATATGGCGTAGGCCGCGCCGAGCGGGCAGTTCGTACAGTTTGTATCAGGCCGCGCGGCGCGCCCTGCTACGCCACCGACCCCCACAGATCGTGCGCATCGGCCCGCGCCACGCGCACCGACACGATGTCGCCGGTCTTGTAGCGCTTCCACGGCTTGTCGGCCGGCGCGATGAATACCTTGCCGTCGATCTCGGGCGCGTCGGCCATCGATCGCGCCACGCCGCCGTCCGGCCCGGCCTCGTCCACCAGGCACTTGACCGTCTTGCCGACCTTGCGCGCCAGCCGCTTGCGCGAGATGGCCTCCTGCACTTGCATGAACCGCGCCTGGCGCGCCGCGCGGACCTCGTCGGGCACCGGGTCGGGCAATTCGTTGGCCGTGGCGCCTTCCACCGGCGAATAGGCGAAACAGCCCACGCGGTCGAGCTCGGCCTCGCGCAGGAAGTCGAGCATCTCTTCGAATTCGGCCTCGGTTTCGCCGGGGAAGCCGGCGATGAAGGTGCTGCGGATGGTCAGGTCCGGACAGATCGCGCGCCAGGCGCGGATACGGTCCAGGTTCCGCTCGGACGAGGCCGGCCGCTTCATCAGCTTGAGGATGCGCGGGCTGGCGTGCTGGAACGGCACGTCGAGGTAAGGCAGCACGCGGCCGCCGCCGGCGTGGGTCTGGTTCATCAGCGGCAGCACTTCGTCCACGTGCGGATAGGGGTAGACGTAGTGCAGCCGCACCCAGGCGCCCAGCTGCGACAGCTCGCGCACCAGTTCGGTCATGCGGGTACGCACCGCGCGGCCGTCGACGAAGCCGGTGCGGTACTTGAGGTCGACGCCGTAGGCGCTGGTGTCCTGCGAGATGACCAGCAGTTCCTTGACGCCGGCCTTGACCAGGTTCTCGGCCTCGCGCATTACCTCGTGGATCGGCCGCGAAACCAGGTCGCCCCGCATCGACGGGATGATGCAGAAGCTGCAGCGGTGGTTGCAGCCTTCGGAAATCTTCAGGTAGGCGTAGTGGCGCGGCGTGAGCCGCACGCCCTGCGGCGGCACCAGATCGCTGAACGGATCGTGCGGCCGCGGCAGGTGGGTGTGGACGGCTTCCATCACCTCGTGGGCGGCGTGCGGGCCCGTCACGGCCAGCACCTTGGGATGGATCTTCTCGATCACGCCGCTGCCGTCGGCCTCTTTCTTGGCGCCCAGGCAGCCGGTAACGATCACCCGGCCGTTGGCCTGCAGCGCCTCGCCGATGGCGTCCAGGCTCTCCTTGACGGCGTCGTCGATGAAGCCGCAGGTGTTGACGATGACCAGGTCGGCGCCTTCATAGGTCTTGGACGTGTCGTAGCCTTCGGCGCGCAGCCGGGTCAGGATCTGCTCGGAATCGGACAGGGCCTTCGGACAGCCGAGCGACACGAAGCCGATGCGGGGCGCATCGGCCGACAGGTTTTCTTGCAATACGGAGGGCATCGCGGGGGCGGCCGCGCTGGCGCGGCCGGCAGGTAAAGGGCAATCCGCCATTTTACCGGGCGGCGGCGCCCTGCGGCCACCGCGCCGGCCGGACTGTCGCGGCGGCGCCGCGGCCGCTATTTGCGCTCGGGCTCTTTCGGCGGCTGGGCGAACGGGAAGGTGGTGAACATGGACCGCGTCTGGTTCTGCATCTGGTCTTGCATCTGCACGAACAGGTTCTTGCTCTGCTCGATGTAGTTGCTCATCATGCTCTGGATCATCGGCGTCTGCACGTTCATGAACTGCGCCCAGGCCTCGGGCCCGAACTGCGTGCCGTACAGGCTCTTGGACTGCTCGCCCAGCTTGTTCTGGATCTCCATGAAGGCCTGGATGTTCTTTTCCAGGTAGGCGCCCATGATGCCCTGCATGGCATGGCCGTAGAAGCGGATGATCTGCGCCAGCATGCCCGAGGTGAACATCGGCGCGCCGGCGGTTTCTTCTTCAAGGATGATCTGCAGCAGGATGCTGCGGGTCAGGTCCTCGCCCGACTTGGCGTCGACCACCTGGAATTCGGCCGTCTCGAGCACCAGCTGCTTGACGTCGGCCAGCGTGATGTACGTGCTGGTCTGGGTATCGTACAGCCGGCGATTCGGATATTTCTTGATCAGTCTCGTTGTTTTACCGGCCCCACCTTGCTGCGCCATGCCTGCCCCCAAAGCTCACCTATCCTACGAAGCAGCATGGGGCCAAGCCCCATGTCCGCAGCCAAGTGTAGTCCAAGCCGCGCCCTCGCTTGCGCGACCCGCATTGGTGCTTACCCCATGTGGAGGCCGCCGTTGATCGAGAAGTCGGCGCCGGTGGCGAAGCCCGCGTCGTCGGAGGCCAGCCACACGACCATGGAGCCGATCTCGTCCGGCGTGCCCAGGCGCTTGACCGGGATGGTGTCGACGATCTTCTCCAGCACGTCGGGGCGGATCGCGCGCACCATGTCGGTTCCGATGTAGCCGGGCGATACGGTGTTGACGGTCACGCCCTTGGAGGCCACCTCCTGTGCCAGCGCCATGGTGAAGCCGTGGATGCCGGCCTTGGCGGTGGAGTAGTTCGTCTGGCCGAACTGGCCTTTCTGGCCGTTGACCGAGCTGATGTTGATGATGCGCCCCCAGCGCCGCTCGACCATGTCGTCGATTACCTGCTTGGTAACGTTGAACAGGCTGTTGAGGTTGGTATCGATCACCGCGCGCCAGTCGTCGAGCGACATCTTGCGGAACATGCCGTCGCGCGTGATGCCGGCATTGTTGACCAGCACGTCGACCGGGCCCAGCTCTTCCTTGACCTTGGCGAAGGCGGCGCGGGTGGATTCCCAGTCGGCCACGTTGCCGGTGGAAGCATGGAAGCGATAGCCGAGCGCGGACTGTTCCTCCAGCCATTGGACGGCGTTGCGGCTGGGGCCGCAGCCGGCCACCACGGTGAAGCCGGCCTTGGCCAGGCGCTGGCAGATGACGGTGCCGATGCCGCCCATGCCGCCCGTCACGTAAGCAATTTTTCCTGCCATGATGTCCTCCTTGGTGTGCGGCCGGCTCCGGGCCCGCCGCGGTAGCGTCAGGTGGCCCGGGCGCGCACGTAGCGTCCGGGCGCGGGTTCGATCGGGGGATGCCTGGCGCTGCCGGGCCCCTTGGGCGCGGCCGCCAGCGCGCCGGAACGCGCGCGCAGCCATTGCGACCAGTCGGTCCACCAGCTGCCCGGTTTTTCCTGCGCGCCGGCCAGCCAGGCCTGCGCGCCGTCGGCCGGCGCGTCGTTGACCCAGTAGCTGCGCTTGTTGCGCGAGGCCGGGTTGATGACGCCGGCGATGTGGCCGGAGGCGCCCAGCACGAAGCGGGTCGGCCCGCGCAGGATGCCGGTGGAGGCGTAGGCCGAGGTCCAAGGCACGATGTGGTCTTCGCGCGAGCCGTACACATAGGCCGGCAGGTCGAGCCGGGTCAGATCGAGCGGCACGCCGCACACGGTCAGCCGGCCCGGCACGCGCAGGCTGTTCTCGAGATAGGTATGGCGCAGGTACCAGGCGTACAGCGGCCCCGGCAGGTTGGTGCTGTCGGCGTTCCAGTACAGCAGGTCGAACGGCGACGGCGCCTCGCCCTTCAGGTAGTTGTTGACGACGTAGTTCCAGACCAGGTCGTTGGGCCGCAGGAAGGCGAAGGTGCCGGCCAGCTCGCGCGCCGCCAGCAGGCCGCCGCGGGCGAACTGCTGCTCGCGCAGCTGGACCTGGGCGGCGTCGATGAAGACCTCCAGCACGCCGGTGTCGCTGAAGTCGAGCAGCGCGGTCAGCAGCGTGAGCGAGGCCACGCGGTTCTGGCGGCGCGCCTTCAGCACGGCCAGCGCGGTGGCCAGCAGCGTGCCGCCCACGCAGAAACCCAGCGCGTTGACCTGGCGCTGGCCGGAAATCTCGCGCGTGACGTCGATGGCGCGGATCACGCCCTCTTCCACGTAGTCGTCCCAGCCGGCGTGGTCGAGGCCGTCGGGCTCGCCCGGCAGCGGATTGCGCCACGACATCAGGAACACCTGCACGCCCTGCTCCAGCGCAAAGCGCACCAGCGAGTTGTGGGGCTGCAGGTCGAGGATGTAGAACTTGTTGATGCAGGGCGGCACGATAAGAAGCGGCCGCGCGTGGACCTTGGGGGTGCGCGGCGCATACTGGATCAGCTGGAACAGCGGGTTCTCGAACACCACGCTGCCTTCGGTGACGGCCAGGTTCTCGCCCACGCCGAACGAGGACTCGTCGGTATGCGAGATGCGGCCCTTGCGCAGGTCGCCCAGCAGATTGGCGATGCCGTGCTGCAGGCTTTCGCCGCCGGACTCCACGAAACGCCGCTGGGCGTCGGGGTTGAAGGCCAGGAAGTTGGACGGCGCCATGGCCTCGATCCACTGCATCAGCGCGAAGTTCAGCCGTGCGCGCAGGCTTTCCGGCGCGTCGACGCTGTCGGCCATGCGGCGCAGCGTGCGGGCCGACAGCAGGTAGGCATGGGCGATGAAATTGTGCGGGCTGGCACGCCAGGCCTCGCCGGCGAAGCGCGGATCGTCGATCGGCGCCAGTTCGCCACGCGATGCTGCATTGCACAATCCTGCCCAGTCATGGGCGAAATCCTGCTGGATGCGAACGAGTTCTTCGGCCGGCGGCGCGGCCGCGGGGAAGGCGGCGGGGGCCGCGCCCGGAGGCAGCGCGAAGGAGGGGGGCACGGCCTGCGCCGCAGGGCCCAGCGCGCGCTGCCAGGCCTGCGCCCACGCCAAGGGGTTCATTGAATCCACTTCGGAATGACTCACTACGAACGCCTTTGGTCGTGTCGATGTCGCTATAGCCCAATAGTGCATAAGCGCGGCAACGCGTGTCAAATCGGGCTGCACGGCCATGTGGCGCGGGCCGCTTGCGTCCCCATGGTGGTGCGCAAAACACGGTTTTACGCGCAGCCGTGGGGCGGCTCCGCCCCGATTTGGAAGTCGTTCGCCGGCAGGCCGGGTTTGGTAGATTAGCGGTATCGTCCCTCGATTTTCCCTGGCCGCTTTTGATGCACGTCACACTTCTGGTCGCCATCGGCTGGCTTTATGTCACGGTGCTGATGTCCCTCGCGCAGGACTCGGTGCTGGCCGGCATCGGCACGCTGCTGTTCTACGGGCTGCTGCCGCTGGCCATCGTGCTCTACCTGATGCTCGCGCCGGCCCGCCGCCGGCGCCGGCTGGCGCTCGAGGCCGAGGCACTGGCGCGCGAGCGCGCCGCTCGCGCCGCGCCGCCGGAAGCACGATAGGCCGCCGCCGGGCCGCCCCAGCCGGCCGCATCCCCTCGGGAAACAGCCGTGCAGGCGCCGTGCAGGCGCATGAAGGCCACGGGCTACGCCTCCAGCCAAGCCAGCGTGGCGAAGCGGCCGGTGCGGCCGTCGCGGCGATAGGAGAAGAAGCGGTCGCTCTCGGCCACCGTGCACAGGCCGCTGTGGACCACCACGCCCACGCCGGCGCGCCGCAGGCGATGCTGCGCCAGGGCCGGCAGGTCGGCCAGCCACTTGGGCGCGCCTTGCGCGTCGTGGCCGCCGGTGGCGGCGAAGGCGCAGGCGCAGGCCGGGTCTTCGGCCACGAAAGCCGCCCGCACCTCGTCGCCCACCTCGAAGGCCTGCGGGCCGATGGCCGGCCCCAGCCAGGCGCGGACCGGCACGCCGGGCCCGACCGCCATCGCGGTCACCGCCTGTTCGAGCACGCCGGCCAGCAGCCCGCGCCAGCCGGCATGGGCCACGGCCAGCACGCTGGAACGGGCGTCGGCGATGACCACCGGCAGGCAGTCGGCCGTCATGATGGCCAGCACCGTGCCGGGCCGGCGCGTGACGGCGGCGTCGGCCCGCGGCACCGCGTCGGCCGGCAAGGCGTCGACGTCGGCCACCGCGGTGCCGTGCACCTGCTCGAGCCAGCGCGGGGCGCCCGGCAGCAGCCGCTGCAGGCGTTCACGATTGGCCGCCACCGCGGCCGGCTCGTCGCCCACGTGGGCGCCCAGGTTGAAGCCGCCGAACGGCCCGGCGCTGGCGCCGCCGGCGCGGGTGGTGCAGGCCATCCGCACGCCGGGCCAGGCCGGCCCCGGCAGCAGTAGCGGGCTCCCGGGAGCGGGCGATGTCGCGGGTTCCATAGCGGTCCTCCATAGTGCGGGCGCGCTCTGCACGCATGGCATAACGCTATCATGTCCGGCCGCGGGGGGCCTTGGCGCGGGGCCCGCCGCGTGGGTTCGCCAGGGCGCCGGGCCCGGCATCTCCCCGTCCGGCCGCCAGGCCGGGCCGTCAAGCCCAGGCCTCCAGGCCAGACCTCCAGGGCAGGACGCCCAGCCAGAGCCGCAGGCCGGGGCCGTCAATCCTCCCTGTCCTCGTCCCGTACGTCGTCCCGCGCCGCGTCGTCCTGCCAATCAATGGCGTCGATCACCGCCTGCATGTCGGCCGGGGGCTCGGCGGTGAAGACGACCGGTTCGCCGGTGGCGGGGTCGTCGAAGCGCAGGCGGCGCGCGTGCAGCATCTGGCGCGCCGCCGGCGCCACCAGCTTGCCGCCGTACAGCGTGTCGGCCAGCAGCGGATGGCCGATGCTGGCCAGGTGCACGCGGATCTGGTGGGTGCGGCCGGTTTCGAGCCGGCAGTGGATCTCGGTCACCGGCATCGCCGCGCCCAGCGTGCCGCGGCGCACGGCCTGGTAGTGGGTGATGGCCGGCTTGGCGGCGGTCGGGCGATCCACGCTCATCCGCACCGGCACCCGCGGATCGCGCCCGATGGGGCGATCGATCGTGCCTTCGCCGCGCAGGTGGCCGCCGGCCAGCGCCACGTAGCGGCGCCCCACCGTGCGCGCCTGCAGCTGGCGCACCAGGGCCGTCTGCGCGGTGTCGGTGCGCGCCACCACCATCAGGCCGGAGGTGTCCTTGTCGAGCCGGTGCACGATCCCGGCGCGCGCCACCCGTTCCAGTTCGGGATAGCGGTACAGCAGGCCGTTGAGCAGCGTGCCCTGCCAGTTGCCGGCGCCGGGGTGCACCACCAGGCCGACCGGCTTGTCGACCACGATCCATTCCGCGCTTTCGGCCACTACCGGGAACGGCACCGGCTCCGGCGCGAAGGCGCGGGCCTGCGGGTCGGGTTCTTCCCACACGGTGAGCGCGTCGCCGGGTCCGACGATGCGGCGCACCGTGGCCGCCTCGCCATTGACCAGCACGCCGCCGCGCTCGATCCAGCCCTGCAGGCGGCTGCGCGAATGGGCCGGCAGCAGCCGGGCCAGGACTTTGTCGAGGCGGTCGGCGCGCGTGTCGGCCGGCAGCGGCAGCAGCAGCGGCTCGGCATCCTGGAATTCGGGGTCGGGGGCAGGATGGTCTGGCATGGAATGCATGGGCCTGGCGGCCGGGGCGAATATAATCGGAGCGATCAATCAGGACCGGTCAATCGGGACCGGCCAACCGGTGAGGAATCCCGCCATGCAGTTCGATACAACCGCCGACACTCTCTCGATGCCGTCCGCCGGCACCGGCGCCGGCTGGCAGGCCCGCGCCCTGCGTTTCGCATTCGCCCTGGCCTGCGCGCTGGCCATTGCCCTGCTGGCAGGGTGCGCCTCGAACGGCAAGGAATACGACGAAACCGTCGGCTGGAGCGCCGAGCGATTGTACAAGGAGGCCAAGGACGAGATGAGCACCGGCAACTGGACGCAGGCGTCCAAGCTGCTGGAAAAGCTCGAATCGCGTTATCCGTTCGGCGTCTATGCCCAGCAGGCGCAGATCGACATCGCCTACGTCTACTGGAAGGACGGCTCCAACGCCCAGGCGCTGGCGGCGATCGACCGCTTCGAGCGGCTGCATCCGAACCACCCCAATCTGGACTACATGCTGTACCTGCGAGGCCTGATCAACTTCTACCAGGAGAGCGCGATGCTCTCCAGCCTGACCCGGCAGGATCCCAGCGAGCGCGACCCGAAGGGCGCCCGCGAATCGTTCGAGGCCTTCAAGACCCTGGTGGCGCGCTTTCCCGACAGCAGCTACGCGCCCGACGCGCGGCTGCGGCTGAACTACCTGGTCAACTCGATCGCGATGAACGAGGTGCACGTGGCCCGCATGTACCTGGAGCGCGGCGCCTACGTGGCCGCGGTCAACCGGGCGCAGACGGCGGTGCGCGACTTCCAGGGCGCGCCGGCGGTGGAGGAGGCGCTCTACATCATGGTCCAGGGCTACGACAGGCTCGGCATGGACAAGCTGCGCGACGACGCGGCGCGCGTGCTGAACGCGAACTATCCCGACAGCACCTATATGAAGAACGGCTTCGGCAAGCCCAAGACCGCCTGGTGGCAAATCTGGTAGGGGTTGGCCCCCCTACGCGCCTGGCGCGCCCCTCAAGGGGCGGCACTGGCGGACCGGCGGAGCCGGATCCGCGGTGCCCTGGATGGGCCGGTCTTACTGGCACGCCTGCTCTACGCGTTCTGCGTAGAAGGCGGTTACGTCGTCGAGGTTGCGCGTGCGGGGGAACGGCGGCAGGCCGCGCCATAGCAGCTTGCCGTAGGGTTTCTCGACCAGTCGGCGGTCGCCCACCATCAGCACGCCCCAGTCGCGCTCGCTGCGGATCAGCCGGCCGGCGCCCTGTTTCAGCGCGATGGCGGCTTCGGGCAATTGATATTCGAAGAAGGGATTGCCGCCGCGCTCGCGGCAGGCGCGGATGCGGGCGTCCAGCACCGGGTCGTCGGGCGGCGCGAACGGCAGCTTGTCGATCGCCACCAGCGTCAGCGCGTCGCCGGGCACGTCGATGCCCTCCCAGAAACTGGCGCTGCCCACCAGCACCGCGTGCGGGCTGCTGCGGAAGCGCTCGAGCAATTCGCGCCGCGAACGCTCGCCCTGGCGGAACAGCGGCCAGTCCCAGCCGCGTTCTTCGAAGGCCTCGGCCAGCAGGCCGGCCACCTTGTCGACCGCGCGCAGCGTGGTGCACAACACCAGCGCCGAGCCGCGGCTGGCGGCCAGCACCGGCAGCAGCGCCTCGACGAAGCCTTCGGTGAAGCGCGGATCCTGCGGCGCCGGCACGCCGTGCGGCACGAACAGGCGGCCATGGGCGGCGTAGTCGAACGGCGATTCCCAGCGGCCGGTGGTCACGTCGCGCAGCCCCAGCTGGCGGGTGAAATGGGAGAAATCGCCGTGCACCGATAGCGTGGCCGAGGTCAGGATCCAGGCCTGGCCGCCGGGCCGGTATTGCGAGAAGGCTTCGGCTACCGACAGCGGCGCGGTATGCAGGCGGACGTGGCCGTTGGCGGCCTCGACCCAGCGCACCCAGCCGTCGTCGGCGTGGCCGCCGGCGCGGTCGTCGGCGCCGTTGCCGCGGCCGCCCGCGCGGTCCTCGGCATCGCGGTTGCCAACGCCGGCCGTACCGCCGCCATCATGGCTGCCGGACGCTGCGGCGGGCTCGTCCCAGGCACTGTCGGTATCCGACATGCGCGGCAGCGGCTCGGCATGGGCCTCGGCCCAGCGGCCCAGCCGCGCGATCAGGTCGGGACCGCGCTTGGCGACGAGGTCGAGGTCGGGATGGCGCGCGCCGGCCGCGGCCAGCGTGCGGCCCAGGGTATGGACGGCGGCGATGGCCTGCTCCACCGCGCGCTCGAAGGCGCCGGCGTCGGGCAAGGCATCGAAGGTGCTGCGCTGGCCGGGCGCCTTTTCGATCGGCGCGCAGGCCAGCCGCAAATCGAGGGCGGCGCGTTCCACCGCCTGGGCCAGCAGCGGCCAGTCGGCGCTTTCGCGCGCGTGCGACAGGCCGGCCGCGGTGGCGTCGCGGGCGAAATCGAGCAGCTGGTGCGACGACACCGATTCGCCCAGGAAGCGCGTGGCGGCCGCCGGCAGCTGGTGCGCCTCGTCGAACACCACGGTGTCGGCGGCCGGCAGCAGGTCGGTGATGCCTTCGTCTTTCAGGGCCAGGTCGGCCAGGAACAGCGCGTGGTTGACCACCACCACGTCGGCCTCGGCGGCGCTCTTGCGCGCCTGCATCACGAAACAGTCGCGAAACGACGGGCAGTCGGAGCCCAGGCAGTTGTCGCGGGTGGAGGTGACGCGGTGCCAGATGTCGGCGTTCTCGGGCACGTCGGCCAGCTCGGCCTTGTCGCCGCTGCGCGTGCGGCCGGCGAATTCCTCGATGCGGCGCAACTGCGCGGCCTCGAAGCGCGAACCCAGGCGGCCGTCGGCCAGCGTGCGCTCCAGGTGGTGGCGGCACAGGTAGTTGGCCCGGCCTTTCAGCAGCGCGGCGACCACCGGCAGCGCCAGCGCCTTGCGCACCGCCGGCAGGTCGCGCGCGAAAAGCTGGTCTTGCAGCGTCTTGGTGCCGGTCGAAACCAGCACCTTGCCGCCGGCCGCCACCACCGGCACCAGGTAGGCGAAGGTCTTGCCGGTGCCGGTACCCGCCTCGGCCACCAGCGTGCCGCGATTTTCCAGCGTCTCGGCGATGGCGCGGGCCAGCTCGACCTGCTGCGGCCGGGTCCGGTAGCCGGGCAGCCCGCGCGCCAGCGGGCCGGCCTCGGCGAACAGCGCGGCGATCTCGTCGGCGGTCATGCGGGAATGTCAGGCACCAGCCGCATCTGCAGCGCGACGACCTGGTCCTTGATCTGCAGCTTGCGCTTCTTCAGCCGTCGCAGCATCAGCTCGTCGACCGCCGGATCGGCCGCCAGGCGGTCGATGGCGGCGTCGAGATCGCGGTGTTCGGACTGCAGCGCTGCAATGCGCTGGACGACGAGTTGGGCTTCCATCATTTGACCGTATCGGGGTTGGGCGGCGCCGGGGGCGCCTCGCCCCTCAGCCTGGCCGCTTCCGCTTCGCGCAGCGCGCGCCGCTCGGCGCGGCGCGCCTCGGCCTGCTTGCGCCGCTCGGCCTTCTTTTCGGCGTCGGCCCGGGCCTCTTCCTGTTTGCGGGCGTAGGCCTCGCGGTTGCGGGCGCGCACCTCGGGATCGTCGACCGCGCGCGGGCCGGGCAGCTGGCGGTCGCCTTGCCTGGGGGTGCCCTGGGGCGGGACGGGGCCTTCGGGCGGGGCCGACGGCGCGGGCTGCCCGGCGGCCTGTTCGCGGCGGCTGGCGGCGCGTTCGGCGTTGCGGGCGTCGCGCTGGGCGTTTTCTTCGGCCAGCTTGGCGCGCCGCTCGCGCGAGCGGGCCTCGCGCAGGTAACGGTCGGCCCGCAGGCGGTCGGCGTCGGCCTGCGCCACGGCACGGTCGCGCGCCTCGCGCGCCTGGTCGCTGCAGTGGTTGGCGAAGAACTTGTTCATGCACTGCGCGACGTCGCGCTGGTACTTGTCGACGGCCTGCCGGTGCGCTTCGCGGGCGGCGTTTTCGGCCGCCTGGGCGGCTTCGACCGACGCGAACCCGGGCGCGGCAGGCGCCTGTGCTGCGGCAGGCGCCGTGGCGCCGGCCTGGACCTGGTGCATCGCCGGGGCTGGCGCGCCGGCCTCGGCCTGGGCCCGGGCGCCGCCAGCCGGCAGCGCGCAGCCCGCCAGGACGATCAGCGCGGCGGCCAGGGCGCGGCGGGCGCTGCGCGGCGCGCCGGGGTGGAACGGAGTGCTGGGCATGAGGAACGAATGTGGCAAAATCCGCGGCTTCAATTTCAAGGTCAAGGCAGGACGGACTCGATGTCGATGGTCACCGACCCGAACGGCGCGCTCGACGCCCAAGCCCAATCCCGTATTATCGCCCAGTTGGTGCAGGAACTCGGCGCCCGCCCGGATCAAATCGGCGCAGCCGTGGCCCTGCTCGACGACGGCGCCACCGTGCCGTTCATCGCCCGCTACCGCAAGGAAGCCACCGGCGGGCTGGACGACACCGTGCTGCGCAACCTGGAACTGCGCCTGGAATACCTGCGCGACATGGAAAGCCGGCGCGCCGCCATCCTGGCCTCGATCGACCAGCAGGGCAAGCTCACGCCGGAGTTGCGCGAAGCGATCCAGGCGGCCGATTCCAAGCAGCGGCTGGAAGACCTCTACGCGCCGTACAAGCCCAAGCGCCGCACGCGCGCCCAGATCGCCCGCGAGGCCGGCCTGGAGCCGCTGGCCGACGCCATCCTGGCCGACCGCTCGGCCGATCCGCAGGCGCTGGCGGCCGGCTACGTCAACGCCGAAGCCGGCCTGGCCGACGCCAAGGCCGCGCTCGACGGCGCGCGCGACATCCTGACCGAGCGTTTCGCCGAGAACGCCGACGTGCTGGAAAACCTGCGCGGCCACCTGTGGGGCACCGGCCTGGTCTACTCCAAGGTGGCCGAGGGCAAGGAAGCCGAAGGCGCCAATTTCCGCGACTGGTTCGATTTCAGCGAACCGCTGCGCACCCTGCCCTCGCACCGCGTGCTGGCCCTGCTGCGCGGCCGCCAGCAAGGCGTGCTGGAACTGCGCCTGGGCCTGGATCCCGAACTGGAGGCGCAACTGCCTCATCCCTGCGTGGCGCGCATCGCCGCCGTGCTGGGGCTGGACGGGCTGTTCGCGCCGGCCGCCGGCCCGCGCGACAAATGGCTGGGCGAAGTCTGCCGCTGGACATGGCGGGTCAAGCTGCTGTCGTCGTTCGAGACCGAATTGATCGGTCGCCTGCGCGAACAGGCCGAGGCCGAGGCGATCCGCGTGTTCGCCATGAACCTGAAAGACCTGCTGCTGGCCGCCCCGGCCGGCCCGAAGGCGGTGCTGGGCCTGGACCCGGGGATCCGCACCGGCGTCAAGGTGGCGGCCATCGACCGCACCGGCAAGCTGCTGGAAACCGCCACTATCTACCCGCACGAGCCGCGCCGCGACTGGGACGGCTCGCTGCACACCCTGGCGCAGATCGCCCGCCGCCACCGCATCGAGCTGATCGCGATCGGCAACGGCACGGCCTCGCGCGAAACCGAAAAGCTGGCCGCCGACCTGATGAAGCGGCACCCGGAGCTCGGGTTGACGCGGATCGTGGTATCGGAGGCCGGCGCTTCGGTCTATTCGGCATCCGAACTGGCCGCTGCCGAATTCCCCGACCTCGACGTGAGCCTGCGCGGCGCGGTGTCGATCGCGCGGCGCCTGCAGGATCCGCTGGCCGAGCTGGTCAAGATCGACCCGAAATCGATCGGCGTCGGCCAGTACCAGCACGACGTCGACCAGCGCGAACTGGCGCGCATGCTCGACAGCGTGGTGGAAGACTGCGTGAATGCGGTCGGGGTCGACGTCAACACCGCCTCGGCCGCGCTGCTGACGCGGGTGTCCGGCCTGAACTCGGCGCTGGCGCGCAATATCGTGGCCTGGCGCGACCAGCACGGCGCCTTCGCGTCGCGCGCCAGGCTGATGGACGTGCCGCGCTTCGGCGACAAGGCCTTCGAGCAGGCCGCCGGCTTCCTGCGCGTGGCCAATGGCGAGAACCCGCTCGACTGTTCCGCGGTACACCCCGAGGCCTATCCCGTGGTCGAGCGCATCCTGGCCAAGATCCAGGCCGACATCCGCAAGGTGATCGGCAACCGCGAGGCGCTCAAGGGCTTGTCGCCGGCCCAGTTCACCGACGAGCGCTTCGGCCTGCCCACGGTCAAGGACATCTTCGGCGAGCTGGAAAAGCCCGGGCGCGACCCGCGGCCCGAGTTCAAGACCGCCTCGTTCAAGGAAGGCGTGGAAACGCTGAAGGACCTGCTGCCCGGCATGGTACTGGAAGGCGTGGTGACCAACGTGGCCAACTTCGGCGCCTTCGTCGACATCGGCGTGCATCAGGACGGGCTGGTGCACATCTCGGCGCTGTCGGAAAAATTCGTCAAGGATCCGCGCGACGTGGTGCGCGTGGGGCAGACCGTCACGGTGAAGGTGCTGGAGGTGGACCTGCAGCGCCAGCGCATCGCGCTGACCATGCGGATGAGCGACGACGCGGCGCCGGCCCGGCGCGGCGGCGAGGCGGCCGGCGGGGGCGGAGGCGGCCAGGGCGGCCGGCGGCCGGCCCGGCGCGAGGAACCCGCGCCGCAGGGCGCGATGGCGGCGGCGTTCGCCAAGCTCAAGCGCTGATCCCGCGCTGGCCGCGTGGGCCGGCGCGACCGCATCCCGGTCTTCGCGACCGGCGGCGACGCCACGCCGCTCCTCACAGGCGGGGCGGGCCACCCCCGAGCGCTGCGTTTTTTGCAGCGCTCCGTCCATTTTTTAGCGCTGGTCCGAAACGCTGGCTCTTCGTAGAGTGCCTGACATCCGCGGTTTTTCTTGCGCTGCAACACGCAGCGCCGAAGAACCGGCAGAACGCGATTTCAGCCAGGAGCACGCCAGCGCCATGCCCACCGTCCGCCAAGCTTTCGTCCATCGTTTCGCCGCGTCCGCGCCGGACGACCTGGACGCGATGGAAGCCGCCGTCCGCCGCGGCGAGCTCGACCCCGCCGGCATCGTCGCGGTGCTGGGCAAGACCGAAGGCAACGGCTGCGTCAACGATTTCACCCGCGGCTTCGCCAGCCTGGCCCTGAAACAGGGCATCGCCGCCTGGTCCGGCCGCAGCGTGGAGTCCGTGGGCCGCGACGTGGCCATCGTCATGTCGGGCGGCACCGAGGGCGGGCTGTCGCCCCACTGGCTGGTGTTCGAAGTGCGCGAGGCGCCGGCCGGCACGCCGGCCGCCGCCCTGCCCGCGCTGGCCGTGGGCGTGGCGATGACGCGCCCCTTCGCGCCCGAGGAAATCGGCCGCCTGCCGCAGATCCGCGCCACCGCCGACGCCGTGGCCGCTGCGATGCGGCAGGCCGGCATCGACTCGGCCGCCGACGTGCACTACGTGCAGGTCAAGTGCCCGCTGCTGACCAAGGCCCGCATCGAGGCGGCCGCGGCGCGCGGCCGGGACGTGGCCACCGGCGACACCTACCTGTCGATGGGCTATTCGCGCGGCGCCTCGGCGCTGGGCGTGGCGCTGGCATTGGGCGAAGTGCGCGAAGGCGAACTCGGCGACGGCGCCGTCTGCGCCCGGCCCGACCTGTATTCCGGCCGCGCCAGCACCTCGGCCGGCATCGAACTGATGGAGAACCAGGTGATGGTGCTCGGCAACAGCCGCGCCTGGGCCGGCGAACTGGCGATCGGCCACGGCGTGATGCAGGACCCGATCGACGTCGACGCCGTCGCGCAGGCGCTGGAGCAGGTCGGCCTGCGCGCCGGGCTGCGCCTGGCCGATGCCGACCGCGCCCGCGTGGCCGCCGTGCTGGCCAAGGCCGAACCCACCTGCAACGGCCTGATCCGCGGCCGCCGCCACGTCATGCTCGACGACAGCGACATCCACGCCTCGCGCCACGCCCGCGCCCTGGTGGGCGGCGTGCTGGCCGGCGTATTCGGCGACACCCAGCTGTTCGTGTCCGGCGGCGCCGAGCACCAGGGCCCCGACGGCGGCGGCCCGGTGGCCGTGATCGCCCGCCGCTGAGCGCCCTTCCCCTTTTCGCATCCCCCACCAGGAAACGACCATGAGCGACAGAAGAGCCTTCCTCAAGAGCAGCCTCGGCACCGGCGCCTTCCTCACGCTGGCATCGGCCCAGGCCTGGCTGGCCGCCATGCCGGCGGCGCGGGCGCAGGCGCCGGCGGCCAAGGTCACGCTGCAGCTCAACTGGTTCAAGAGCGTGCAGCAGGGCGGCCATTTCGTGGCCATCGAAAAAGGCTTCTTCCGCGACGAAGGCATCGACTGCGAGGTGATCCAGGGCGGCCCCGGCGTCGATTCCATCGGCCTGGTCGCCTCGGGCCGCGCGATGATCGGCGACCGCGATTCCTCCAACGTGCTGCTGGCGCGCGTCAAGGGCATCCCGATCAAGGGCTTCGCCGCCACCTACCAGACCAGCCCGTTCTGCATGATGTCGCTGGCCTCCAAGCCGGTACGCGGCGTGGGCGACATGGTGGGCAAGACCATCGCCATCCCGACCCAGCGGCGCGCGCCGCTGACGGCCATCCTCAAGCGCCAGGGCATCGATCCTTCCAAGGTGAATTTCGTGCCCACCGGCGGCGACGCCGGCGTGCTGGCCAGCGGCCAGGTCGACGCCTATTTCGGCTGGATCACCAACGAAGGGCTGAGCCTGAAGCTGCGCGGCGTCGAGCTGTTCGCGGTGCCGGTGGACGACCTGGGCGACCCGACCTACCCGCAGGTGATGTTCGCCACCGACCAGACCCTGGCCACCCGCGCCGACCTGCTGCTGCGCTGGCTGCGCGCCGAGGTCAAGGGCTGGGGCTGGATGGCCGACAACCCCGAGGAAACCGCGCGCATGGTGGTGGCCAAGTACGGCAACAGCGGGCTCGACCTCAAGCAGCAGATCGAGGAGGCCAAGGCCTACACGCCCTACATCAAGGGCGCGGCCGGCTCGCGCGTGATGTGGATCGACGCCGCCATGTTCGAAGCCGGCAAGAAGCTGGCGCGCGAGGCGGGCGCGATGCCGGCCGACCTGCCGACCGCGGATTTCTATACCCAGGCCATCGTCAGGCAGGCCTACGCCAATGCGTAGCGCGCGGTCTTCCGGGCTGCGGGCGATACCGGGCGGCGCAGCCGCCGGCACCGCGCCGGCCCGCCCCGCGCCAGGCGGCCCGGCGCAGGAATTCGTCAAGGTCGACCGGGTGGGCATGCGGTTCGACATCGGCGGCAAGGCGTTCACGGCGCTCGACGACGTTTCCCTGACGCTGGAGCGCGGCAGCTTCGCCGCCATCATCGGCCCCAGCGGCTGCGGCAAGTCGACCCTGCTGCGGCTGATCGCCGACATCCTGCAGCCGACCGCCGGCAGCATCTCGATCGAAGGCCTGCCGCCGGCGCAGGCGCGCGCCGACCGCCGCATCGGCTTCGTGTTCCAGGAAGCCACGCTGCTGCCTTGGCGCACGGTGATCGACAACATCGCGCTGCCGCTGGAGATCGTCGGCGCGCGGCCCGGCGCCGGCATCTATTCGCCGCAGTCGCTGCTGCGCCTGGTGGGCCTGGAAGGCTTCGCGCAGGCCCTGCCGCAGCAGCTGTCGGGCGGCATGCAGCAGCGCGTGGCGATCGCCCGCGCGCTGGTGCTGCAGCCCGACGTGCTGCTGATGGACGAGCCGTTCGGCGCGCTGGACGAGATCACGCGCCAGAAGATGAATTTCGAGCTGCTGCGCATCTGGGAAGAGACCCGCACCACTGCGCTGCTGGTCACCCACAGCATTGCGGAAGCGGTGTTCATGTCGGACCGCGTCTACGTGATGTCGGCGCGGCCCGGCCGGCTGGAGCAGGTCGTGCCGGTCGACCTGCCGCGCCCGCGCACCGCGGCCCACATGCGCACGCCGGGTTTTGCCGAGCTGGTCAACACGATCCGCGACGCGCTGCTGCGCGGGGAGCCGCAGGCATGACGGCCGGCGGCCACATCCCGGCCGCCGCGCCGGATGCGATGCGCCCGACCGCCGCGCCGGACAAGGCCGGCACGCCGGGCGCTCCCGGAGCGCGACAGGGCCGCGGCATGCGCCTGGGCCGCGTCGGCCGCCCGCTCGACGTCGCGGCGGCGGCGCTGGCGCTGCTGCAATGCGCCGGGCTGGCCGGCCTGCTGCCGCCCACGATTCCGTCGCCGGCCGCGATCCTGCGCGCGCTGCAGCAGGACTACCCGCTGCTGGCCGGCCACACCGCCGCCACGCTGGAGGCGGCCGCCGTCGGCTTCGCGGCCGCGCTGGCCGTCGGCCTCGTGCTGATGGCGATCGTCGCCTTCGTGCCGCCGCTCGAATCGCTGGTCTACAACGCCGCGCTGATCCTGCACACCTTGCCGCTGCTGGTGCTGGCGCCGATCCTGGTGATCTGGTTCGGCCTGGGCATGGAGGCCCGCATCATCATCTCGGCCCTGGCCGCCTACTACGCCATCCTGATGGGCGCGCTGCACGGCCTGCGCGCCAGCCCGCGCAGCGCCGGCGAACTGATGCGCCTGCTGTCGGCCTCGCGCATGCAGGTATTCCGCAAGGTCACCCTGCCCTATGCGCTGCCGGCCCTGTTCGCCGGCGTCAAGATCGGCGCCACCGGCGCCGTGCTGGGCGCCGTCATCGCCGAATGGACCGGCGCCGAACGCGGGCTGGGCGTGATGATGGCGTACTCGCTGTTCTCGTTCCAGGTGCCGCGCGTCTGGCTGACCATGTTCACGATGATGGTCGTGGCCGTGGCCGTGTACGCGCTGGTGCAGGCGGCGGAACGCCGGCTGCTGCGCTGGGCCCGCCCGGCCGGAGGCGAACCGGCATGAAGCTCGCCCGGCGGATCTTCGTCTCGATAGGCCTGGCGGCCGCCTGCCTGGCCGGCGCCGTGGCGCTGTGGTACGGCATCATCCACGCGCTCGGCCTGCAGCCCTACATCCTGCCCACGCCCAAGGCGGTGGCCATGGCGTTGGGCGCGCAGTACCGCGTGCTGCTGGGCTACCTGGCGGCCACGCTGGGCAGCGGGCTGGCCGGCATCTGCATCAGCACCGTGCTGGCCTTCGCCTGCGCGGCCGCCTTCGCCTCCAACCCGAGGCTGGCCGATACCTTCATGCCCTTCATGGTGGCCGTCAAGAACGCGCCGGTGGTGGCGCTGGCGCCGCTGGTGATGCTGTTCCTGGGCCGCGGGCTGGCCACCTCGGTGGTGGTGGTGATGGTGGTGTCCTTCCTGCCGATGCTGGTCAATTGCCTGCAAGGCTTCCAGGCCGCCAACCGCCGCCACCTGGAACTGATGCACGTCTACGCGGCGCGGGCCGACCAGGTGTTCTGGAAGGTCCGCTTTCCCTTCGCGCTGCCCTATGTGTTCGCCGGCCTGCGCACCGCGGTGCCGGCCGCCGTGCTGGGCGCGCTGCTGGCCGAGTGGCTGACCGGCGCCAAGGGCATCGGCAGCTTCATCCTCGAAACCGCTTCCATGCGCGACATGGACGTGCTGTGGGCCGGCATCGTCGTCTGCATGGGGGCGAGCATGGCCCTGTTCTGGCTCACCGTGCTGGCCGAACGGTTCGTCCAGCGCCGCATCCCGGCCGCCTAGCCGGAATTCCCCTTACCGACCTGCGCAACCAAGGAATGCCATGACCGCCGCGGACCAAGCCTATACCGTCACCCCGCTCTGCCCGCACCTGGGCGCCGAGATCGCCGGCCTGGACGTGCGCCGCATCGGCGCCGACGTGAGCCTGGACGCCATCCAGGCCCTGCTGCACGAGCACCAGCTGCTGTGCTTTCGCGACCAGAAACTGGAAGCGGCCGACGTGATGGCCTTCACGAACAGCTTCGGCCTGCCCGACCCGCACGTGCTGGACCAATACACCTTGCCCGGCTTCCGCGACATCCTGGTGCTGTCGAACATCGTGCGCGACGGCAAGCCGCTGGGCAGCACGCAGGAAGGCTTCGGCTGGCACACCGACCTCACCTACCTGCCGCTGCCGGCCGCCTACACCATCCTGTACGGCCTGGTGGTGCCGCCGGAAGGCGCCGACACGCTGTTCGCCAGCATGTACAAGGCCTACGACGCGCTCGACGATGCCGAGCGCGCGCGCCTGCGGCCGCTGATGGGCAACTACAGCTATGCCAAGCTGTACGCCCGGCGCGACAACGCGCCGCCGCTGACCGCCGAGCAGCGCGCCCGCACGCCCGACGTGCGGCATCCGCTGGTGCGCATCCATCCGCACACCGGCCGCGAAGGCATGTACCTCAACCTGGACGACTGCACCGGCGTCGAGGGCATGCCGGCGCAGGAAGGCCTGGCGCTGATCAAGCGGCTGTTCGACTTCACGGTCGAGAACTTCGCCTACACCCACAAGTGGCGCGCCAACGACCTGTTGATCTGGGACAACCGCGGCACCCTGCATACCGCCACGCCGTACGACAAGGAACGCCACCAGCGCCTGGTCTACCGCACCTCGATCCAGGGCGAGGCGCCGATCGCGCCGGCGGCCGAACCGGCGCTGGCCGGGTAGGCCCCGCCTGCGCGTGCCGATGCGCCGCCGCCTCGCCTGCCGATCCGCGGTCGCTCCGCGGCCCGGACCACGGGTGCTCGCGTGCTGATCCGCGACGCCGCGACGATCTGGACCGGCATGCCGGCCACGCCACGCCTGGACGGTGCCTCGCTGCGCATCGAACACGGCGCGATCGCCGCCATCGGCCGCCTCGAACCGCTGCCCGGCGAGCAGGTGCTCGACGCGCGCGGCTGCGTGGTCGCGCCGGGCTGGGTCAACACGCACCACCATTTCTTCCAGTCGCTGCTGAAGGCGGTGCCGGCCGGCCTGCACGTGCCGCTGGCGCAATGGTCGCCGGCTGTGGCGGCGCCTTTTCGCGGCCGCTTCGACGCCGAGACCTTCCGCACCGCGGTCCAGCTGGCGCTGTGCGAGCTGGTGCGGGGCGGCTGCACCACGGCGGCCGACCACCAGTTCCTGGCCTACCCCGGCATCGGCTTCGACGCCGCCGCCATCCTGTTCGAGGAAGCCGAACGCTTCGGCGTGCGCCTGGTGCTGTGCCGCGGCGGCATGACGGTGGCGCCGGCGCCCGGCGCGCTGCCGCCCTGGCTACGGCCGGAAAGCCTGGACGATTTCGTGCGCGACGTGGAGGCGCTGGCCGCGCGTTTCCACGATCCCGCGCCGCACGCGCGCCGCCGCGTTGCCGTGGCGCCCACCACGCTGCAGCGCGTGCGGCGCGACGACCTGGCGCCGCTGGCCGAAGCAGCCCGCGCGCTGGGCCTGCGGCTGCATTCGCATCTGAACGAAACGGCCGGCGACAATGCCTGGTGCCGGGCCCGCCACGGCTGCTCGGCGGTGGAACTGTGCGAGGCCACCGGCTGGCTCGGGCCCGACGTGTGGTTCGCCCACGTGGTCCACGCCACCGGCGGCGAGATCGAACTGCTGGCGCGCACCGGCACCGGCGTGGCGCACTGCCCGGCCAGCAATGCCCGCCTGGGCAGCGGCATCGCGCCGGTGGCCGCGATGCGGCAGGCCGGCGTGCGGCTATCGCTGGCGGTGGACGGCGCCGGCAGCAACGAGTCGGCCGACATGCTGTCGGAGCTGCATTTCGCCTGGCTGCTGCACCAGACGCAGCGGCCGGCCTTCGAGGCGCGCGGGCAGGCGGCGCCCACCGTGGCCGACGCCATCGGCTGGGCCAGCGCCGGCGGCGCCGATGTGCTGGGGCTGGACACCGGCCGGCTGGAGCCCGGCGCGCCGGCCGACCTCGGCGTCTACGCGCTGGACGACCTGGCCCACCTCGGCGCGCACGACCCCGCCTCGGCCCTGGTCGCATCCGCCGGCCGCCCTACGCTGCGGCTGCTGCTGTGCGGCGGAGAGCCGATCGTGGCGGACGGCGTACCGCGCGGCATCGATACGGACCGGCTGCGCGCGCGAGTCGCGGCGGCGGTCCGGCGCATCATGCCGAACATCGCATAAAAACATCGCATAAAGGTTATTGCTGCTTCGCATCGCAACATGCTGCTAACCTAGCGCTTGCACGCCGGTCCCAGGACCGGCGGCCTTTCCTGCCTCGCATCCTCCATGAACTCCGCAGTAGCCCAGCCGCAAACCTCTCCGTCCGCTTCCCCCTCTTCCGGCCCCGGCTTCGTCCGCTCCCTGCTCGCCCTGGGCGCGGGCGGCTTCGGCATCGGCACCGGCGAATTCGTCATCATGGGCCTGCTGCCCGACGCCGCGCAGGACCTGGGCGTGTCCATCCCGGCCGCCGGCCACCTGATCAGCGCCTATGCGCTGGGCGTGGTGGTGGGCGCGCCGGTGCTGGCCGTGCTGAGCGCGCGCATGCCGCGCCGCGCGCTGCTGATGGCGCTGATGCTGTTCTACGCGCTGGGCAACCTCGCCAGCGCCGCGGCGCCCGGCTACCTGCCCATGATCCTGGCGCGGCTGGTGAGCGGCCTGCCGCACGGCACCTACTTCGGCGTGGCGGCGCTGGTGGCCGCGCGCCTGGCGCCGGCCGGGCAGCGCGCGCAGGCGGTCGGCTACGTCATGCTGGGCCTGACCGGGGCCACGCTGGCGGGCGTGCCCATCGCCGCCGGCCTGGGCCAGTGGCTGGGCTGGCGCGCCGCCTTCGTCCTGGTGGGCCTGATCGCGCTGCTGGCGGCGGCGCTGGTGTGGCGCTGGATACCCGACATCCCCGCCGGCGAAGGCGCCAGCCCGTGGCGCGAGCTGGGCGCGCTGCGCCGCAAGCAGGTCTGGCTGACCCTGGGCATCGCCGCCATCGGCTTCGGCGGCATGTTCGCCGTGTTCAGCTACATCAAGCCCACGCTGATGAACCTGGCCGGGCTGCCGGTGGAAGGCGTGCCCTTCGTGCTGGCGCTGTTCGGGATCGGCATGGTGGGCGGCAACCTGGTCGGCTCGCGCCTGGCCGACAAGGCGCTGATGCCCACCATCGGCGCGCTGCTGCTGTGGTCGGGCCTGGTGCTGGGCCTGTTCTGCCTGAGCGCCCGCCACCTGTGGCTGGGCGCCTTCAACGTGCTGCTGATCGGCACCATCGTGGCCATCGGGCCCGCCCTGCAGATCCGCCTGATGGACGTGGCCGGCGACGCCCAGACCCTGGCCGCCGCGCTGAACCACTCCGCCTTCAACCTGGCCAACGCGCTCGGCGCGTGGCTGGGCGGGCTGGCCATCTCGGCCGGCCTGGGCTGGTCTTCCACCGGCGCGGTGGGCCTGGTGCTGGCCGTGGGCGGACTGGCGATATTCGGCGTATCTTATGCGGACATGCGTCGCCACCGGGCGGCTGCCGCCGGCTAGGCGCGGGCCCGCATGCCGGTCCGCAACCCCGCGCAGCCTTCGCAGCACGGCATCTGGCATCCTCCGGGCCCCACCATGCAGCACCTGAAAACGCTCGGCTACTTCGTGGCCGTCGCGCAGAACAAGTCGATCCGCGAAGCGGCCGAACACCTGCACCTCACGTCGTCGGCGCTGAACCGGCACATCCTCGACCTGGAGGAGTCGCTCGGCGCGCCGCTGTTCGAGCGGCACGCGCGCGGCGTGCGGCTGAGCGCCGCCGGCGAGACCTATCTGGCCTATGCCAGGAAGGCGCTGCGCGAGGCCGAGGAAGTGCATTCCCGCATCGACGACCTGCGCGGCCTGCGGCGCGGCTACATCAGCCTGGCCACCGTGGCCGCGATGGCGGGCGACCGCCTGATGGAAGTGGTGGCCGCCTTCCAGCGCAAGTATCCCAAGATCTGCCTGTCGGTATCGGTGATGGGCGCCGAGGAAGTCGTCAAGGCCGTGCTGGGCCACGAGGCCGACCTGGGCATCGCGTTCAACCCTTCGCACGCGCGCGAGTTCTACCAGCATGCGCGGCGCGGCTTTTCCATCCACGCGCTGGTGCATGCCGGCCACCCGCTGGCCGGCCGGCAGGCGGTGTCGATCCTGGACCTGCGCGCCCACCCGCTGGCGATGGCCGACCATAGCTGGGGCGGGCGCCAGCTGCTGGACGAATTCCTGCGCCAGAACGGCGTGCGGCTGGAGCCGCAGCTGGTCACCAATTCGTTCGAGGTGCTGATCGACTTCGTGCGCCGCACGGAAGGCGGCGTGTGCTTCCAGATTCGCCCCGGTTCGGCAGCCGAGCCGATCTTCCACGACCTGGTCGCGATCCCGGTCGCCGAACTGCGCGCCTACGAACGGCGCATGGTGCTGGGCAGCCTGAAGGGCCGCGTGCTGCCGGTCGCCGCGGCGCTGTTCGTGGAAGCCTTGACGCGGGAACTGTTCGACGCCTGACGGCGCCGGGCAGCTCCGCGCGCGGCCTTGCCTACAGCGTGGCCGTCGCCCGCCGTTCCGATTCCAGGTATTCGCGCGACTGCATCTCCAGCAGCCGCGACACCGTGCGGTGGAACTCGTTGGCCAGCGCGCCTTCGGTATACAGCTCTTCGGCCGGGCAGGCGGCCGACATGATCAGCTTGACCTTGTGGTCGTACAGCACGTCGATCAGCCAGGTGAAGCGGCGCGCCTCCGAGGCCTGGCGCGGCCCCATCCGCGGCACGCCAGACAGGATCACGGTCTGGAAGCGGCTGGCCAGCTCCAGGTAGTCGTTCTGCGAGCGCGGCCCGCCGCACAGCGTGGCGAAGTCGAACCACACCACCGAACCGGCCAGCTTGCGCGCCCGCACCTCGCGGTTCTCGATGTGCAGCACCGGCTCCTGCGGCGGCGTCTCGGCCAGGGAATCGAAGGCGCGTTCGAGCGCGGCGTCGGCCTGCGGGCCGAGCGGCGTGTGGAACAGGTCGACCTGTTCCAGGATGCGGCGCCGGTAGTCGTTGCCCGAATCGACGTTGAGCACGTCCATCCGGTCCTGGATCAGCTTGATCGCCGGCAGGATGCGGTCGCGGTGCAGGCCCTCGGGGTAGAGCGTGGAAGGCTCGTAGTTCGACGTCATCACGAACGAGGTGCCGTTGTCGAACAGGCCCAGCAGCAGCCGGTACAGGATCATCGCGTCGGCCACGTCGGAGACGTGGAATTCGTCGAAGCAGATCAGCCGGTAGCGCCGCGCCACCCGGCGCGCCACTTCGTCCAGCGGATCGGCCGTGCCCTTGACCTCGTCCAGCTCGCGGTGCACGCCGCGCATGAACTCGTGGAAATGCAGGCGCGCCTTGCGGCGCACCGGCACGGTGGAATAGAAGGCATCCATCAGGAAGCTCTTGCCGCGCCCCACCCCGCCCCACAGGTAGACGCCGCGCGGCACGCCGGGGCGGTTCAGCAGCCGCTTCAGCGCGTTGGAGCGCAGCTCGGCGAAACGCACCCAGTCATCGTAGTAGCGCTGCAGGCGCTCGATGGCCCGGCGCTGGGCCGGGTCTTCGGTGAACCCGCGCTCGGCCAGCGCGTGTTCATAGTATTCGCGAACGTCCATTGCCACCCGGACAAGCAAATCCGTCAAGTATACGGTCGAGCCGGCGCGGGCGGAAATCGGCGGGCGCGGATCGTCTCAGCCGGGCCGGCGGTAGGCCTCCTCTTCGCCGTGCTCGCGCAACAGCCGCAGCAGCATCTTGCGCATCAGCAGCCCGGGCTTGTCGGATTCCATGTGCTGCTCCGCCCGGCGGCCGACGTCGATGCAGGCATCGGCGTCGGTGGCCTCGAGGATCTCGCGGTCCTCCGCCACGATGGGCGTGTCCCAGGCGATCAGTTCGGCGGCGGAGCAGTCTTCCTCGCGGTCGTTGCGGTAGAGCCACTGCACCACGACGATGTGGCCGTCGTCGATCGGCGTGGCGCAGTTGTAGATGATGTGATGCTTGCCGGTGTCGGCGTACACGCAGCCGAAGCGCCGCACCGACGGCAGGAACCACTTGTTGTACAGGTGGCGGCGGGTGAAGGGCTCGGCGCTGCCGGTCACGCGGTGGCCGGCCGGCGGGTTCTTGATCGGCACCACCACGTAGGCCTCGAAGCCCCAGTCGCCTTCCTTGAGCTCGTAGATTTCCGGCTTGGGCTGCTCGTAGATGCCGAAGTTGGCCCGGTGCACATAGCTGAAGTGGGCCGAGTCGAAGGAGTTCTCCATGAAGCGCAGCGGGCTGGTGTTCCAGGTTTCGTGGAACTGGAAGATGCGCCGGTAGGCCGGGTCGCCGTCTTCCGGAAAATCCGGGATGGGCTGCAGCGGCTCGTCCAGCGCGACCCAGGCGTAGCCGTACCTGGCCTCGCAGCGGAAGGAGCGCACCTTGCACGCCGGAGGCACCGGGCGGCCAGGCAGCTGCGGGATGTCGACACAGGCGCCGGCGCCGTCGTAGGCCCAGCCGTGATAGCCGCATACGATGCGGCCGGCGTCTGCATAGCCCCTGGACAGCCGGGCGGTGCGGTGGCAGCAGCGGTCTTCCAGCGCCACCGGCCGGCCGTCGCCGTCCTTCCACAGCACCAGCGGCTGGCCGAGCAGCGTGAAGGGTTTCGGACCGTCGTCGAGGTCGTGCAACGGGAGGGTGGCGTACCAGAAGCGGCGCAAGACATTCTGTTTGGTGACCAGCATGGGATTCTCCTGTCAAAAAGCCGGGTGACCGGAGCAATGTCCCATCCGGCCGCCGGCCTTCGAGGCCCGCGAAGCGCCGGACTGACCGCTTCTACTCCGCCTGGGATCGAGCAAATCGCATGCCATCCGCCGCGGCGCATATCGCGCACTGGCAAGGTGCATTCCGCGGGCGCCTCCGCCTCGCGCAAGTGCGCGGCGCCCGCGCGCGCACCGGCAGCGCACATAACAGACTGGTACGATAGTCACCGTCCAGCCATGCCGCGCCGGCGGCGCTCCGGCTAAGCTAGGCAGAGGGACACATCAGGAGGCCTGCCATGGCGACTGCCTCATCGCGCGTACTGTGGAAAGGTGCGATCAGCTTCGGCCTGGTCCACATCCCGGTTTCGCTGCACGCGGCCACCCGCGAAAACGACATCGATTTCGACTGGCTGGACCGGCGCAGCATGGACCCGGTCGGCTACAAGCGCATCAACAAACGCACCGGCCGCGAAATCGCCCGCGAAGACATCGTGCGCGGCGTGGCCTACGAAGACGGCCAGTACGTCGTCCTGAGCGACGACGAAATCCGCGCCGCCTACCCGGAATCCACCCAGACCATCGACATCGAGACCTTCGTCTCGGCCGCCGAAGTGCCGTTCATCTACCTGGAACGGCCCTACTACCTGGCGCCGCTGGGCAAGGGCGCCAAGGTGTACGCGCTGCTGCGCGAGGCGCTGCTGAAGACCGGCCGCATCGGCATCGCGCGGGTGGTGATGCAGCACAAGCAGCACCTGGCCGCGCTGGTGGCCGCCGGCCCGGGCCTGGTGCTGAACCTGCTGCGCTGGGCCGACGAGATCCGCAGCTGGGGCGACCTGGACCTGCCGGCCGAAGGTCCGCGCGCCGCCGGCCTGAGCGACCGCGAAATGAAAATGGCCACCCAGCTGATCGAGGAAATGAGCGGCAGCTGGAATCCGGCCGACTACAAGGAAGAGTTCAAGGATAAGATCATGGCGCTGGTCAAGCGCAAGATCGACGCCGACGAAACCCAGTCGGTAACCCGCATCGAACCGCTGGAAGGCGGGCGCGGCGGCGGCGCCGAGGTGGTCGACCTTACCCTGCTGCTGCAGCGCAGCCTGCGCCAGGGCGGCGCCGCGCCGGCCAAGACGGCGGCGCGCACCGCGCGCAGCCCGCGCAAGACGGCCAGCCGCAAACGGGCCTGAGCGCGTCCGGCGCGATCCGCCGCGGCAGGTCTCCGATGAACCCGTTCGCCTGCGGCTTGCCGCCGCCCGACCATGACGCCATCCCGCCCGACGCCTCCTTCCCGTTCCCCGCTGCGCCGCGCCGCCATCGCCGGCCGCAAGGACGCCGTGCGGCTGACCCACGCCGAGCGCGTCATCGATCCCCACAGCGGCATCACCAAGGGCCGGCTGTTCGAATGCTATGCCGCGCTGGCGCCGCTGATGCTGCCGCACTTGCGGCGCCGCCCGGTCGCGCTGCTGCGCGCCCCCGACGGCATCGCCGGCCAGATGTTCTTCCAGAAGCACGCCGACCCGGTCCGCTTTCCCGGCCTGCGGCAGCTGCCCGACCTGGACCCGGGCCACCAACCGCTGCTGCAGATCGACGATGCGCGCGCGCTGCTGGGCGCGGTCCAGATGAACGCCGTCGAATTCCATACCTGGAACGGCATCAGCACCGCCTTCGCGCGCCCCGACCGGATGGTGTTCGACCTGGATCCGGGCGAAGGCGTGCAATGGCCGCAGATCGTCGAGGCCGCGCATCGCCTGCGCGACTTCCTGGCCGAACTGGGCCTGCCGCCCTTCCTGAAGACCAGCGGCGGCAAAGGGCTGCACATCGTGGTGCCGCTGCGCCGCGAAAACGACTGGGACGAGGTCAAGGACTTCTCGCACGCCGTCGTGCAGCACCTGGCGCAGGAACAGCCGGACCGCTTCGCCGCCAAGAGCGGGCCGCGCAACCGCGTGGGCAAGATCTTCATCGACTACCTGCGCAACGGCTTCGGCGCCACCACCGTGGCGGCGTGGTCGGTGCGGGCCCGGCCGGGCCTGCCGATCTCGGTGCCGTTGGCGTGGGAAGAACTGGACGCCCTCGCCGGCTCCGGCCAGTGGCACGTGGGCAATATCGAAACGCGCGCCGACACCGGCAACGCGCCCTGGGACAACTACGACCTGTCCAAGGCCAGCCTGGGCCGCGCGACCCGGGCGCTGCAAAAAGGCTGAACGGGGCCGCGCCGCGGCCGCTGGTACACTCGCCGCTGGCGCCCGCCGGCGCCCCGCGCCGTCCCGTACGCCCCCGGAGGCATGCTTGGCCCTGCCCCAAGACCTTCCCGTCAGCTTCCTGCGCTATTTCGTGCTGATCGCCGAAACGCGCAGCTTCAGCGAAACCGCGCTCAAGGCGCACCGCTCGCAGCCCGCGGTGTCGCTGGCGATCAAGCAGCTCGAGAACCTGCTCGGCCAGTCCTTGTTCGAGCCGGCCGACCGCACCCAGCTCACGCCGTTCGGCCAGGCCTGCCTGCCGCTGGCCAAGCAGTTCCTGGAAGCCCAGGCCCGCACGGTGCAGGCCCTGCAAAAGCTGGCCAGCCCCGAGACCGGCCGCGCCCGGCTGGCCTGCGTGCCCACCGCCGCCACGCATTTCATGCCCGGCGTGCTGGAGCGCTTCTCGCGCACGCACCCGAACGCCTCGGTCACGCAGCTGGACGACACCTCGATCAACATCGAACGGATGGTGCTGGCGCAGGACGTCGACTTCGGCATCTGCGGCCACGTTTCGGACAACGCCGAGCTGGCCTTCGAACCGCTGTTCCAGGACAGCTACGGCCTGGTCTGCTCGGTCGACCATCCGGTGGCGCGGCTGGGCCAGGCCACCTGGGACGAGGCCGCCCAGATGCCGCTGATCGGCTCGGCCGCCAGCGCGCAGCTGGCGCTCGAATACCCCCGGCTGCCGGCGCTGGCCGAGCCGCATTTCCACGTCTCGAACATGACCAGCCTGCTGTCCACGCTGGACCGCGGCGTCGGCGCCGCGATCCTGGCCTTGCAGGCCATACCGCCCTGCTACGCCGGCCGGCTGGCTTTCGTGCCGCTGCAGGCGCCGGTGCTGACCCGCACCATCGGCGTGCTGCGGCTGAAGAAACGCTCGCTGCCGCCGCCCGCCGCCATCCTGCTCGACACGATCCGCTGGTATTTGGAAGAACATCCGATGAGGCATCAAGACGCCGACGCCGGATGAATCCGCGGCCCCTCCAGGGCACTGCGGATCCGGCTCCGCCGGTCCGCCAGTGCCGCCCCTGGGGGACGCGCGAAACGCGCAGGGAGGCCTTCTACTCCGGCTTGATGTCGTGCTTCACGATGACCTGCTTCCATTTCTGCAGGTCGTGCTCGACCATGGCCGACATCTCTGCCGGGCTGGAGGCCTGCAGGTCGATGCCCATCGGCGCCAGGATCTTCTTCAGCTCGGGGCTGGCCACGGCCTTGCGGATGGCCTGGTTCAGCGCGTCGACCGTCTTGGCCGGCACGTTTTTCGACACGAAGATCGCGCTCCAGTTGTTGAGCTCGATGCCCTTGTAGCCCAGCTCCTCGAAGGTCTTGACCTCGGGGAACAGCGGGTTGCGCTTCTGCGCGCCGATGCCGATGGCCTTCAGGCTGCCGCCCTGGACCTGCGGCAGCACGGCAGAGATATCGCCGAAGAAGCCTTCCACGTGCTTGCCGATCACGGCCGCCACCGCCGGCGCCGCGCCCTTCATCGGCACGTGCAGGAACGGCACCCCGGTGGCGTCGGAGAACAGCGCCACGGCCATGTGCGGCATGCTGCCGATGCCCGACGACGCGATGGCGCGGGCGTTTTCGTCGGCCTTGGCGCGCTTGACGAAGGCTTCCGGATCGTTGGCCGGATTGTCCTTGTTCACCACCAGCACTTCGTCCACGTTGGCCACCAGCGAGACCGGCTGCAGCGCGTTCATGTCGTACGACAGCTTGGGGTACAGCACCGGGTTGATCACCACCGCGCCCGAGGTCGTCAGCCACAGGGTTTCGCCGTTCGGTTCGGAATGGATCACGTTCTGCGCCGCGATGGCGCCGTTGCCGCCCGGCCGGTTTTCCACCACCACGGTCTTGCCCAGCACCTTGCCGAGCTGCTCGCCGAAGGCCCGCGCCAGCACGTCGGACGAACCGCCCGGCGGAAAGGCGATGACCAGGCGCACATAGCTGGCCTGGGCATGGCTGGCCTGCATCGGCAGCGCGAACAGGGAAGCGGCCAGCAGCGCCGACGCGCCCCGCAGGAAACGGCGTTTGGTATTCGTGATTTGCATGGGGTCTCCCTATCGTTTTGATCGGAAAATCGAGAACGGGCTAATGCACCCGGTACTTGTCGACGAGGCGCAGGTCGGGATCGCAGCCCAGGCCGGGGCCGGCCGGCACCGCGAGCCGCGCGCCGCGCACCGAAATCGCGGCCGCCACCGGGTTGTCGGTGACGTCGCAGAAGCAGAATTCCAGCGGGATCTCTTCGCCGCAGGCCGCCAGCACCTGGATGGTGGCGATCAGGCCCGGGCCCATGTAGGGCGAATGCGGCGCGAAGGCCACGCCGTGGCGCCGGGCCAGATCGGCCACCCGCAGCAGCTCGGTGATGCCGCCGATCTTGGTCACGCTGGGCTGGGCGAAATCGACCGCGCCGGCCTCGAACATGGCCTGGAAATCGAGGTAGGTGGAGGCGTTCTCGCCGGCGGCGACGGCGACTCTGCCTTCCTTGCGCACGCGGGCCATCTGCCGGTAGTCCTCGGGCGGCCACACCGGCTCTTCCAGCCAGTACAGGTCCAGTTCGCGGGTCTGCTCGCAGATGGCGATGGCCTGCTCGGCGGTCCACGGGCAATTGACGTCCACCGTCAGCTTCACGCCGGGCCCGATGGCCTCGCGCGCGCGGCGGATCTGCTCGACGCCGGTTTCATGCAGCTTGATCATGCCGTAGCCCTCGCCCGCGGCCTTGGCCGAATTGCGCGCCACCACGTCGGGGTCGGTGTATTTCATCAGGCTGGCGTAGGCCGCCACGCTATCGCGCCGGCGCCCGCCCAGCAGCTCGCACAACGGCTTGCCGGCCGCCTTGCCGGCCAGGTCCCACAGCGCGATGTCCAGGCCCGACAGCGCGTACATGACCGGGCCGGTGCGGCCCAGCAGGTGGTACTTGCGGCTCAATTCATCGTGGATCTGCGCGATCGCGGCCTCGTCCTTGCCGCGCACGGCGGGATCGACCAGCGTCTCGATCACGGCCTTGGTGGCGGGCCACACGGCAAAGCCGAAGGCCTCGCCCCAGCCCACCCGGCCGTCTTCCGTTTCTACCCGAACCAGCAGGAATTCCATCATCCGCGGCCGGCCGGCCAGCATGGGCTTGGGGCCGTAGATGTCGAACGGGAGGCTGACGGGTATGGCGCTTACGGAACGGATGGTCATCGGGTCGGTGTCTCGCAATCGGCATGGAGCGGTCCGCCGTAGCGCGGCGGACGGCCCAAATTCGCGCAAGATGGTATACGGCGGCCGGCGCGAAGTGAAATTTCTAGTTCTTATCGACCGATTTACCGGGTTAATCCTGCGCGTCGCGCCATTCCAGGGCCACGCCCCGCTGCAGCGCCGCATAGACCGCTTCGCCCTTATTGCGGACGTGCAGGCGTTGGTACAAAGTGCAGGCGTGGGTCTTCGCGGTGGCGACGGAGATATTGAGCATCCGGCTGATGAGCTTGATGGGGTGCCCGCGCGCCAGCAGCACCAGCACCTCGTACTGGCGCGGCGTCAGGTGCAGCATCTGCGCGCTCTTGGCCATCGCTTCGGCGTCCGCCGCCATGGCGCGGGACACAGCGATTCGCCCCGGCGCAATGGCCGGCTGATGCGCGGGAGGCTGGATCGGCATGCCGGGAAAACACTGGCCGCCCGCCATGACGAGGCGGATCGCGGCCTCGAGAATCTCGATGGATACCGTCTTTTTTATGGCGCCGTAAACCGGCAAACGCTGCACCGACGACGGCAGGGGCGGTGAATCCATCAACAGCAGGATGCGCTTGGGCGTGAGCCGCCGGCAGACGTCGGCGAGCGGTGGATATTCCTCTTCCATGTCCACGGGGATGCCGTAGATCAGGAAATCCACGTCCCCGGTCCCCAGGCCGATCGCATCCATGCAGGAAGAATCCAATTCCAGGGGTTCCCCGGCGCCGTCCAGTTTCTGCAGAATCTGCCGTAACCCCAGCCGCAGCAGGGGTTGAGATTCAATCAGGGCTATTTTCCCCATTACATTCTCCCTCATGGAGCGCCGTGCAATGGTTTATGCCGCCCGTCCAGCTCCAGGGTCGAAGAAGCGGGATAGAAGCCGAATAATCCCTCGCAATGAGTCCTGCCATCGGCACGGCTGACATTGGTAAACAATGACCAACGGCGGCCGAATTTGAAATTAATCGTATCGACAGCCGGCACGTCGAATGTCAGTATGTTTGACGTTGAAATCCTCATTCTCTGGCAGGCCGCGTTTCCCACGGTCCGACTCCAGTCCGGGACGACCTCCCGATTGGATCGAAACCCTTTCGTATTTTTGGCCTGATACGAAAACGACCGCAGAAGGATGGGCGGATAGCCGCGGCGGCGCCCGCTTTGTCAGGGCTACATCCGTCATCAATATGCTTATCATCTTACGTCGCATAAAGTTGATGAAAAACCCTCAAATGTGCACCTATTGATTTCTTGAATCGATCGAATCATGGATCGCGTTATTGCAGCGGAAGTCTTCGTCGCCATCGTGGAATGCGGCAGTCTGGTACGGGCGGCGGATGTCATGAATATGTCGCGGCCGATGGTATCCCGGTATCTGGTTGAAGTAGAGAGCTGGGCCAATGCCCGCCTTCTGCACCGCACGACAAGGAAGTTGGGACTCACACCGGCGGGTGAAACCGCATTGCGGCATTGCCGCCGCATTACTGCGGTGGCAAAAGACATGCGCAAGGTGGCCGACATGGAAACGGATGAACCGCGCGGAGCGCTGCGGATCACATGCCCGCAATCGCTCGGGCAGGAAGTATTGATGCCGGCGGTAACCGAGTATCTGCGGCGATATCCGCATACCACGATCGACCTGAAGCTTTCCAGCGACAAGCTCAACCTCGTCGAGGAACGCATCGATCTGGCGGTCCGCATCGCCTACCAGCTCGATCCGGGCCTGATCGCCCGTCCGCTCGGAACCTGCCGATCGGTGCTTTGCGCATCGCCTAGCTATCTGGGTACCAATGGCCATCCGTGCACGCCGGAGGAACTGGCCCGGCACAATTGCCTGACGCACGTCCACCAGGGCAAAGCCGTATGGACGTTCGAACAGCGCGGCGAGGCGCTCAACGTTCATGTGAGCGGCAATCTGAGCGCCAATGAATCGGCGCCCCTGCAGTCCGCAGCCGTACAGGGCATCGGCATCGCGATACTGCCGCTGTTTTCAGCCGCGCCGGTGATCGAGGCAGGCAGGCTCATCCCCTTGCTTCCGCACTACAAGCCGCAAGACATGGGAATTTACGCCGTCTATACCTCTCGCGAGCACCTGTCGGCCACGCTGCGCACCATGGTCGACTTCCTGACGGAATGGTTCGAACCGCCCTGCCGGCTCGCGCCCAGGGAGCGCAGGAACCGGCCCGGGCGGCGCCACGGCGCGCCCGAGCGCTAGATCAGAAGTTCAGCGCCCGCTTATCCACCGCCAGCGCCGCTTCCTTGACCGCTTCCGACAGCGACGGATGCGCGTGGCAGATACGGCCGATGTCTTCCGAGGCCGCGCGGAATTCCATCGCCACCACGGCCTCGGCGATCATCTCCGAGGCCTGCGGGCCGATGATGTGCACGCCCAGGATCTCGTCGGTCTTGGCATCGGCCAGCACCTTGACGAACCCGGTGGTATCGCCCAGCGCGCGCGCCCGGCCGTTGGCCAGGAACGGGAAGCTGCCGGCCTTGTAGGCGCGGCCTTCGGCCTTCAGCGCCTGCTCGGTCTGCCCCACCCACGCGATCTCGGGCGAGGTGTAGATCACCCACGGAATGGTGTTGAAGTTGACGTGGCCGTGCTGGCCGGCGATGCGCTCGGCCACCGCCACGCCCTCTTCTTCCGCCTTGTGCGCCAGCATCGGCCCGCGCACCACGTCGCCGATGGCCCATACGTTGGGCAGGCCGGTCCGGCATTCGGCGTCGACGGTGACGAAGCCGCGCTCGTCCAGCTTCAGGCCTACGGCCTCGGCGTTCAGGCCCTGGGTGTTGGGCACCCGGCCAATCGACACGATCAGCTTGTCCACCGCCAGCGACTGCGCGGCGCCGGCGGCGTCGGTGTAGTTGACCGTCACGGCCTTGGCCGTGGCCTTGACCTCGCCGATCTTCACGCCCAGCTGGATCTTCAGGCCCTGCTTGGTCAGCACCTTGTGGGCTTCCTTGGCCACCTGCTCGTCGGCCGCGCCCAGGAAGGCGGGCAGCGCTTCGAGGATGGTGACGTCGGCGCCCAGGCGGCGCCAGACGCTGCCCATTTCCAGGCCGATCACGCCGGCGCCGATCACGCCCAGGCGCTTGGGCACCGCACCGATCGCCAGCGCGCCGTCGTTCGACAGCACCTGCTTCTCGTCGAACGGCAGGCCGGGCAGCGCGCGCGGGTTGGAGCCGGTGGCCACGATCACGTGCTTGGCGACCAGTTCTTCCTCGGCCGCGCCGGCCACCTTGATGGCCCAGCCGCCGTCCACCTGGCCGGTGAACGCGGCGGTGCCGTGGAAGAAGGTGACCTTGTTCTTCTTGAACAGGAACAGGATGCCGTCGTTGTTCTGCTTGACGACGGTGTCCTTGCGGGCGATCAGCCTGGCCACGTCGACCGACAGGCCCTTGACCTCGATGCCGTGCTCGGCGAAATGATGGCCGGCCTGCTCGAAGTGTTCCGACGATTGCAGCAGCGCCTTGGACGGGATGCAGCCCACGTTGGTGCAGGTGCCGCCGGGGGCCGGGCCGCCCTTGGCGTTCTTCCAGGCGTCGATGCAGGCCACCGACAGGCCCAGTTGGGCGGCGCGGATGGCGGCGATGTAGCCGCCGGGGCCGGCGCCGATCACGACGACGTCGAATTGCTTTGCCATGGCGCGCTCCTTACAGGTCCAGCAGCAGGCGCTGCGGATCTTCCAGGGCTTCCTTCATGGCGACCAGGCCCAGCACGGCTTCGCGGCCGTCGATGATGCGGTGGTCGTACGACATGGCCAGGTAGTTGATCGGGCGGATCACGATCTGGCCGTCTTCCACCACCGGGCGGTCCTTGGTGGCGTGCACGCCCAGGATGGCCGATTGCGGCGGGTTGATGATGGGGGTCGACAGCATCGAGCCGAACACGCCGCCGTTGGAGATCGAGAAGGTGCCGCCGGTCAGCTCTTCCAGGCTCAGCTTGCCGTCCTTGGCCTTCTGGCCGAATTCGGCGATCTTCTTTTCGATGTCGGCCAGCGTGAGCTGGTCGGCGTTGCGCAGGATCGGCACCACCAGGCCGCGCGGGCTGCCCACGGCGATGCCGATGTCGAAGTAGCCGTGGTAGACGATGTCCTTGCCGTCGACCGAGGCGTTCAGGACCGGGTAGCGCTTGAGCGCGGCCACCGCGGCCTTCACGAAGAACGACATGAAGCCGAGCCGCACGCCGTGTTCCTTCTCGAACTTGTCCTTGTACTTGTTGCGCAGGTCCATCACCGCCTTCATGTTGACCTCGTTGAAGGTGGTCAGGATGGCGTTCTCGGACTGCGACTGCAGCAGGCGCTCGGCCACGCGGGCGCGCAGGCGGCTCATCGGCACGCGCTGCTCGGGGCGGCCGTTGACCAGCGTGGCGGCGTCCGACACCGGCGCCGGCGCGGGCCGGGCGGCGGGCGCGGCGCCGCGGTTTTCGGCGGCGGCCAGCGCATCGCCCTTGGTGATGCGGCCGCCGCGGCCGGAGCCGGCCACCGACTCGGGCGAGATGCCCTGTTCCGACAGCAGCTTGGCGGCGGCGGGCGACGGGATCGAGGTGGCCGGCGCGGCGGCCACCACCGGCGCGGCGGCGACCGGCGCGGCAGCCGGGGCCTGTGCCGCGGCGGCGGCCGG
>NZ_BAABFO010000017.1:0-110935 GCF_039541095.1 Pigmentiphaga soli | reverse complement strand
CCGAACGCGTCATCGACTGGACCAGGCAGTGGAAACAGCAGGGCCTGGAGGAAGGGCGCCAGATAGGCCTACAAGAGGGTCGGCAAGAGGGTCGACAAGAAGGCTGGCAAGAAGGTCGACAAGAAGGCCGCCTGGAAGGGGCGCAGGCCTTGCTTCGAAAGCAACTCGAGCGCCGGTTCGGACCTTTGCCGGAACCCTTGCAGGCCCGCCTTGTGGGAGCCGATGCGGCCGCGCTCGAGGTATGGTCGATCCGCCTGCTCGATGCTTCCAGCCTTCAGGACGTCTTCGGCGTTTGAAGCACGGCCAGGAACAAGCTCTTTTTGCGCCGCCTTCGTTAAAGCGCCACGCTACCCTTGGCTTCCGACCGCGTGCCGGGTAATGGGTGGTTGCTTGCCGCATGATAGGTGAACACGAGCGAGAACTTGACGGCGTCCAGGCGGTTGCGGCCGGCGGCGTGCAGCGTGTTGCAATGGAAGAACATGGCATCGCCGGCGCGCAGGGTCGGGACGATGGCGCGATCGATCAGTGCACGGTTTTCGTCCAGGTCGTCGCGCAGGAATTTCCGTTCGTCGAAGCGGCCGGCGGCGATGTCCGCGCAGTGCGAGCCGGGGATGAGGTGCAGCGCGCCGTTGGCGTCGGTTTCGTCGCCCAGCGCCAGCCATACCGATACCATGTCGTCGCGCTCGAAGGCCCAGTAGCGGAAGTCGCGATGCCAGCCGGTCAGGCTGCCGAAGCGCGGATGCTTGGTCATCACGCAGTTGTGATGGGCCAGCGACAGCATGGCCGGCTCGCCGAAATAGGTTTGCATCCAGCGCCGGATCGGCGCGCCGGCAGCCCAGCCGCGGAACGCCTCGTCGCGCGCCCAGGCATTGAGCAGACGACGTATGGTGCGGCCGCCCTCGGCTTCGTGCGACGCGGGCGCGCCGGGGTAGCCGAGGTCGGCCTCGTATTCGACCGGGCCGGCGTGCGCGGCCAGCTGTTCGCCGGCGATCCGGCGCAGCGCGGCGCATGGTTCGGCGCCGAGCAGGCCTGGCACCACTACCAGGCCATCGTTGCGGAGAATCCGGACTTGTTCGTCGACGGGCAGGGTAGCCATGATGCTTCTACTACCGGATAGCGGACGGAAAGGCGGCTAGCATACGCTTTTTGCGCCTAGGGGTGGCCCCTAGCCGTGCAGCGCCGCCATTTGCCGCCGCAGCACGCGCTGCGGCGAACGTCCGGGGTCGGCCATGGCGTCCACTGGCAGCAGATAGGTCTGTTCCAGCATGAACTGGCCGGTCATCGCGGCGTGCGGGGCCTGGTCGGAAAAACAGATCCAGGTGCTGCCGGGCGGGAAGTCGATGCTTTGCTGCAGGCCCTCGCGCTGGTAATCGGCGTCGGCCTTCATGCGGTCGTGCAGATGCAGCATCAGGTGGTCGTATTCGCTGCGCCGGCTCTTGGTGACGCCGACCTTGTGCAGCAGCCATGCCGCGGCCGGGTTGTAGCGCGGGATCGATGCCAGGTAGCGCGCCGCCAGCCCGCCGAAGTCCTCTCCCACCCGCCAGCGCCGGACGTCGCCGTGCGGATTGATGTTGTTGAACACCCTCAGGATCCGCTGCTCGCCGGTGGGCCGCGACGGAAAGGCGTCGACGTGCAGCCGGGTGTCGTCCTTGCGCCACGACGGCTGCCAGGTGCCGATGCGGTGTAGGCGCAGGCTGGTGGTGGGGCTGTGCAGGTGGGCCGCGTAGCCGGGCAGCAGCCGGGCCAGCAGGGCGCGCGTGGCTTCGTAGTAGCGCCGGACCAGCGCGCCGATGGCGTCGCGCCGGGCGTCTTCGACCGCCACGCCCGTAAGCACGCCGGTGCGCGCGTTCAGGCTGATGTTCTTGCGCTTGGGATCGACCAGCGCGGGATCCAGCAGCGCGGTTTCGGCCGCATCGAGCGGGAAGGCCAGCCGCGGAAAATACAGCACCTTGCCTTGTTCCAGGTCGTCGACGGCGCGGTTGTCGTGCGCAATGCCGGGCGCGTCCCAGCGGTCGATGTCGAGCACGACGATGCGATCGGAAAGCATGGCCGGCGCGGTCAGCCCTTCAGCGCTTTCTCGATCTCGGCATGGAACTCGGCCACGTCGGGTTCGCCCAGGTAGCGCTTGACGATGCGGCCTTGCTTGTCGATCAGGAAGGAGGTCGGGGTCAGCTTGACGTCGTCGAAGCGGCGGGCGATCTCGCCCTGCGGATCGAGCGCGATGCGGAACGGCAGCCCGCGCGTTTGCGCGTAGTTCAGCACGTAGTTGGGCGGATCGTAGCTCATGGCGACCGCCACCATCTCGTAGCCCTGCGGGGCGTACTTCTTGTAGGTGTCGATCATCATCGGCATTTCCTTGACGCAGGTTTCGCAACTGGTGGCCCAGAAGTTGACCAGCACCACTTTGCCGCGCAGGCTCTCGGTGGTGAATTTTTCGCCCTGGATGGACGTGAAGGTCGTGTCGGGCACCGGGCTGGCCGGGGCGAGCGTGAACCAGGCGCCGGCCGCCGCGACGGCCGCCAGCGCCAGTGCCGCGGCAAGCCGGGCGGCGCCGCGCTGCGTGCTGGAAACGGGGGCAGACGATGTAGACATGGAAGCGCTCCGGAGAAAACGCGCGAAACCCGCCGGCGATCCGATCCGCCGCCGACGAAACACCCCCATTATAGGCGCCACAGAACAATCACGGTGCCGCCTTGTCCTCATCGGACTTGGTCTTGGCCAGCCCTTGAAGTTCTTCTTCGGTGATGTAGTCGAACACCTTGACCACCTTGTTGACGCCACTGACGCCGGCGGCTATGGCCGCGCCGCGCTTGCCCTCGCGGTCGGTGACGCGGCCCATCAGGTAGACCGTGCCGCGCTCGACGACTATGTGGAAGGAATTGGCGAACAGGTCTTTCGCATCGATCAGCGAGGCCTTGATCTTGCCCTCGATCAGCACGTCGTTGGAGCGGGTGGACAGGGAGCTGGGCGGAGCGACCGCCAGTTCGTTGACCACGCCGCGCACGTTTTCGATCCCCAGTACGACCTGCTCGGCATCCTGCTTGGCGGCATCGGTGGGCACCTCGCCGGTCAGCAGCACCTTGCGGCTGTAGGAGGTGGCGTTGATGTGGCCCTTGTCGCCATAGCGGTTGGACAGCCGGGCCGAGGCCTTGAGCTCGATGTTCTGGTCTTCCACCTGGATGCCGACGGTGCGGCGGTCGGTTGCCGCCATCGTGCCGACCAGGGCGCCGCCCAGCACGACGGGCGCGCAGGCCGACACCGTCATGACGGTCGACGCGGCGGCCAGCCAGAGCGTAAGCGGCCGGGCCAGCGAAAGCAGCTTGCGGTAATGCATCAGAGATCTCCCAGTAATTGCGCGTCGATGCCGTCGCACAGGGCGTGCAGCAGCAGCATGTGGATTTCCTGGATGCGCAGGGTGCGGTCGTGCGGCACGCACAGGTGGATGTCGTCCTCGGTCAGCATGGCGCCGATGCGTCCGCCGCCCTTGCCGGTCAGCGCGATGACGCGGACGTCGCGCGAGTGCGCGGCGTCGATCGCTTCGATCACGTTGGCGGAGTTGCCGCTGGTGGAAATGGCCACCAGCACGTCGCCCGGGCGTCCGAGGGCGTTGACCTGTTGCGAGAAGATCCGGTCGTAGCCGAAATCGTTGCCGACGGCGGTGAGGATGGAGGTGTCGGCGCTGAGCGTGACCGCCGCCAGCGGCAGCCGTTCGCGCTCGAAGCGGCCGACGAGTTCGGCCACGAAGTGCTGGGCGTCGGCCGCCGAGCCGCCGTTGCCGCAGGCGAGGATCTTGCCGTCGTTCGACAGCGCGAAAACCAGGGCGTCGACCGCGGCTGCCGCCGGTCCGGCCAGCGTGTCCTGGCACTGTTCGTGGAGGGCGATGGCATCGCGGAAATGCGCGGCAATACGGGAGATCAGGTCCATCCGGCGATTATCTCATGTGGCCGCTACGGTAACCGTGTTGCCGACGCAGCGCCTGCGCGGAAGTGTTGCGGCTGTAACCATCGGCAGCATAGCGCAGGCCATGGGGCGCCGGCCGTCAGGCCGCGGGGGCGTCAGCTGGCGTCGTTTTCGAAGGCGTCGCGGATCCAGAGCGGCATGCCGGCGTCGATGGCTACGACGTCGAAGCGGCACGGCGGCACCGGGCCGCGCCAGGCGGTTTGCAGGAAGCGTTGCGCGGCCAGTTGCAGCCGGCGCCGCTTGGCGGCGTCGATGCTGGCCGCCGCCCCGCCGTGGCGCTTGCCGCCGCGCGACCGTACCTCCACGAACACCAGCACGCCGCCATGCCGCATGATGAGGTCGATCTCGCCGCCGCGGCACTGGAAATTGCGCGCCAGCAGGCTCAGGCCGGCGGCCTGCAGGTGGCGGCAGGCCACTTGTTCGGCAGCATCGCCGGCGCGCTGGGTAGGCGAGCGTTGCACATCTGCGGTGTCGCGTCCGGGCGGCGCGGCCGGACGCCGGCGCCGGCGGCGGTACGCATGCCGCTGCGCCCGATGCGCTGCGGCGTACAGCGACGCATCGCCCGGTTCCGGCAAGGCCGGGGGTGCAAAGGATGGAGACGCGGAGGTCGGAGACGCAGGGAGCGGGGACGCGGGAATCGGGGAAGCCGGTGGCGGGTCGGCAGGCGCTGGCCTCGGGTATTCTGGCGGCATGGACGATACTTTCGAGAGCGAGGGCGGCTGGACGCGCGTGGCGGGCAGGGTGGCGATGCAACATTGGCCCGCGCCTGCGCTGTACGTGGTGGCCACGCCGATCGGCAACCTGGGCGACCTGACGCTGCGGGCCTGGATGTGCCTGCAGCGGGCCGACGTGATTGCCGCCGAAGACACGCGCCTGACGCGCCCTTTGCTGGACGCCTGGGGCATTCGCACGCCGCTGCTGGCGGCGCACCGCCACAACGAGGCCCAGGCCGCGCAGGCCATCGTGGGCCGGCTGGCCGCCGGCGAGCGGGTGGCGCTGGTGTCGGACGCCGGCGCGCCCGGGGTCAGCGACCCCGGCGCGCGCATAGTGCGCGCCGTGCGCGAGGCCGGTCATCCGGTGGTGCCGCTGCCCGGCCCGAGCGCAGTCGTCGCCGCGCTGATGGCCGGCGGCGTGACTTCGGACGAGAACCCGGCCTTCGCCTTTGCCGGTTTTCCGCCCGCCAAGGCGGCCGCCCGGCAGCGCTGGCTGGCGCAATGGTGCGCGCTGCCGGCGCCGGTGGCGATCTACGAGGCGCCGCACCGCGTGGCCGCCACGCTGGCCGGCCTGCTGGCCGTGTGCGGGCCGGCGCGCCGCGTGACCGTGGCGCGCGAACTGACCAAGCGCTTCGAGGAAATCGCCGCCATGCCGCTGGCCGAGGCCGGGGCCTGGCTGGCCGGCGCGCCGCACCGGGAACAGGGCGAATTCGTCCTGATCGTGGAAGGCGCCCCCGAAAAGCAGGCATCGGCCGCTGGCGCCGACGATCTGCTGCGCGCATTGCTGGAGATGCTCAGCGTGCGCGATGCCGCCAAGGTCGCGGCGCGCGCCACCGGTACGCCGCGCGATGTGCTGTACGCGCGCGCGCTGGCGCTGAAGGACGGTGCGGAGGGCTGACGGCGCGGCGGCCGGGAGGCGGAGAGGGCGCATTGCCCCAGCATGCCGGTCTTGCCATGGCGTGTCGATGGGGCGCATGGACGCTTTTGTCCGGCGTCCGGCCGGTCCGGCAGGCCGTTGCCGCTGGCCCAGTCCGCGAGCCGGAACGCTCAGCGCGCGACGATGACCGGGATGATATCGGTGCGCGCCTGCAGGACGCGGGCCGCCGCCAGCGCGCTCTCGCGGCTGGCGTAGGGGCCGACGTGGATCCGGTGCAGGTTGCCGATGGTGACGATGCGCATCGGTTCGGTCCACGCCCCCACCTGGGCGCGTACCTTCGCCAGCAGATCTTCCGCGTTGCGCTCGCCGCTGAAGGCGCCCAGCTGCAGGAAGACGCCGCCGGCCGGCGACGCGAATGCGGTGTCGGCTCCCGGTGCCGCGAGGGGCGTGGCAGGCGGCGCGGCAGCGGTGGAGACGGGGGGCGCGGCCGGCGTCGCAGGCGTTGCGGCGCCGGCCGGGGAGAGGGCCGATGCGGGGGCCGCCGTGCCGGGGGCTGCGGCGATCGCCGGCGCAGCCCTCCCGGCCGGGGCCGGCATCGGTGCCAGCTCGCTCACCCGGGTCGTGGACGGCGACATCGCCACCGGCAGGGCCGAGGCCACGGCATCGCCGTCGTCCCCTGGCCCGCCCCCCGCGGCCGGGCCGGCGCCGGAGGCCGCAACCGCCGCAGCCGGCGATGCTGCAGCCGGTAATGCCGTGGCTGATGATGCTACGGCCGAAGACGCCGTAGCCGGCGATGCCATGGACGCGGTCATCGTCGACGATGCCAGCGGCGCCGCCGGCGCCGCCGGCGCGGCGGCCAGCGCCGGCTCGCCGCTGCGCTCGGCGCGGATGCGCGCGATTTCGTCGGGCAGCAGACGTTCCACCACCACTTCCGCGCTGCCCGGCCCGAGGATGCCGAGCTTGTAGGCCGCGGTGTACGACAGGTCGATGATCCGGCCGTCGTGGAACGGCCCGCGGTCGTTGACCCGCACCAGCACCGACTTGCCGGTGGAGACCCGCGTGACGCGCGCGTAGCTGGGAATCGGCAGCGTGGGGTGGGCCGCCGTCATCGCGTACATGTCGTAGATCTCGCCGTTGGAGGTGCGGGCGCCGTTGAACTTGCGCCCGTACCACGAGGCGATGCCGCGCTCCCTGTACGGTTGCAGCGTGATGTCGGGCACGTAGCGCTTGCCGAAGATCACATACGGCCGGTTGGCGCCGCTGGCCAGCGGCTCGACCGCCGGCAGCGGATCGGGCACCTGGTCCAGGTTGGACGGCGGGTTGGCCTCGGGCCCGTCATCCTTGTAGTAGCCGCCGCCTCCGCCCCCGCCCTTGCGGGGCGCGCTGCCGCAGCCCGCCAGCAGGATGGCGAGCGCCAGCGCCGCCACCAAAAGCCTGCCGCCCGCGCGGAACCCGCCTGATCGGATCATTTCAATTCCCATGGGGTTGCGGCCCACCGTGGTGCTCCGGTTCGTACAGGTCGAAATGCTTTTGCGCCCGGTGGCGCACCAGCACCTGGCCCTGGTCGGCGAACATCGCGGCCAGCCGCTCGACGACGTAGACGGAGCGGTGCCGGCCGCCGGTACAGCCGATGGCCACGGTCATGTAGCTGCGCGTGTCCTGCATGTATTGCGGCAGCCAGGTGCGGACGAAGCCGGCGATGTCGTCGATCATGCGGCCGACGCTCGGAATGGCTTCCAGGAAGCCGGCCACCGCCGCGTCGCGGCCGGTCAGCGGGCGCAGCACCGGATCGTAGTGGGGATTGGGCAGGCAGCGCACGTCGAACATCAGGTCGGCGTCGAGCGGCACGCCTTCCTTGAAGGCGAACGATTCGAAGGTCAGGATCAGCGGCACGCTGTCGGCCTGGATCACGTTGCGGACCCAGGCGCGCAGTTGGCCCGGCGTCAGGCCGGTGGTGTCGATGACGTTGCCGAGTTCGCGCAGCGGCCCCAGCAGGTCGCGTTCGGCGGCGATGCAGGTTTCGAGCGACGGCGACACGCCCGCGTTGAACAGTTTCTGCGACAGCGGATGGCGGCGCCGGCTTTCCGAATAGCGCTGCACCAGCGTGCCGGTGTCGGCATCGAGGAAGACGACGCGGATCTCGGTGCCGAGCGCGCGCAGCGAGGTGATGATGGCGGGCAGGCGGGCGATGTCGCCGCTCGAACGGGCGTCGATCGAGACGCCGACGCGCTGCAGCCCGTCGTCGTGCGCGGTGGCGATGAAATCGTGCAGGAAGCGGACCGGGAGATTGTCGACGCAGTTGTAACCCGCATCTTCGAGGGTGCGCAGGGCGACGGACTTGCCCGAGCCCGAGATACCGGAGATGAAGACGACGCGCAGCACGTGACCGAAGATTCCTGGGACAGAGGTTCCTGAATGACCGCGCTAGTCTAGCGCGCCCTACCCCCCAGCGGCTACCGCACCCCCAAGCGCCGATTCAGGGCACCGCGGATCCGGCTTTGCCGGTCCGCCAGTGCCGCCCCTTGAGGGGAGCGGCAAGGCCGCTGGGGGTGGGGCTTTCCTTCCGGTCCGCCAGTGCCGCCCCTTGAGGGGAGCGGCAAGGCCGCCGGGGGTGGGGCTTTCCCTTCCGGTCCGCCAGTGCCGCCCCCGGGGGAGCGCGCGTCAGCGCGTAGGGGGGGGACCATTGATCGCGTCGAGTTGCCGTTCCATGAATTCGCTCAACGTGTCGATCCCGCGCAACTGCAGGATGGCGTTGCGGACCGCCGCCTCGACCAGCACCGCCAGGTTGCGGCCGGCGGCCACCGGCAGCACCACCTTGCGGATCGGCAGGGCCAGCACGTCTTCCGTCAGCGCCTGCAGCGGCAGGCGTTCGAACGTGGCCTCGGGCGAAGTGTTGCGCACCAGGTGCACGATCAGCTTGAGCTTCATCTTGCGCCGCACCGAGGTCTCGCCGAAGATCGCGCGGATGTCCAGCAGCCCGAGGCCGCGCACTTCCAGCATGTTCTGCAGCAGCGCCGGGCAGCGGCCTTCGATGATGTTGGGCGCGATGCGCGAGAATTCGACGGCGTCGTCGGCCACCAGGCCGTGGCCGCGCGAGATCAGCTCCAGCGCCAGCTCGCTCTTGCCCAGCCCCGATTCGCCGGAGATCAGCACCCCCATGCCGAGCACGTCCATGAAGACGCCGTGCACGGTGGTGACCGGCGCCAGCCGCTTGGCCAGGTAGATGCGCAGCAGGTCGATCACGTGCGCCGCCGCCTTGGGCGTGGCCAGCAGCGGCACGCCCTGGCTTTCGCAGTGTTCGACCAGTTCCTCGGGCGCGGTCAGGTCGTCGGCCACGATCAGGGCCGGCACGCCGCCCGCGATCAGTTCGTCGAGGTGGTGGGCGCGCTTGCGGGGGTCGAAGCGGCTGTAGTAGGACAGCTCTTCGTGGCCGAACACCTGGATGCGCGACGGATGGATCAGGTTGAGGTGGCCGACCAGGTCGGCCGCCGCCAGACAGGTATCGGGCAGCGGCGAACGGCCGGCGCTGGCGCGGCCGGCCAGCCAGCGCAGCGCGATCTTATCGGCATTGTCGTCGACCAGTTTTTCGATGGTGAGCATGAAGGGCACGCAAAAAGGGAGTGGCGGAGCGGCCCGGACGGGCGCTCAGGCCTCGGACTGCGCCGGTTCCCAGTGGGTCAGCAGGGCATGCACGGCGCTGGCCGAGGATTCGCCGGCCAGCGTTTCGCGCAGGGTCTTGTTCGACAGCATCTGCGCCAGTTCCGACAGGATCTCCAGGTGCTGCTGGGTGGCCTGCTCGGGCACCAGCAGGAACACCATCATCTGCACCGGCTTGCCGTCGGGCGCCTCGAAGCCGATGGGGTGGGCCAGCCGCACGAACGCGGCGATGGCTTCGTCCAGGCCCTTGATGCGGCCGTGCGGAATGGCCACGCCGTGGCCGAGGCCCGTGGAGCCAAGCCGTTCGCGCGAGAACAGGCTGTCGAACACCACTGAGCGGGCGATGCCGTGGTTGTTTTCGAAAAGCAGGCCGACTTGCTCGAAGACGCGCTTCTTGCTGGTGACTTCCAGGTCGAGCAGGATATTCGACGGAGGAAGAATCCGCGAAATCAGGTTCATGGCAGTGGGAATCGGCCGGCGGCGCGGGCTAAAAAAGGGACGGGGCCGGGGACCGAAAAATGGAAGCAACAGAATTTCGATTATAGCCAGCTGAAAAAGTCTGTCACCAATCGGGGTGCCGCCCTGCGCGATCTTGCAACATGCCGCGCGGACGGCACCGGGCTCACTCACGCAGGCGATCGGCCTGCGTGCTGGCGCCGCCGCCCGCTATAGGTTGGCGGCCGCCTGTTTCTTGGGGGCTTCTTCGATGCGGGGGCGCTGGACGCGATCCTTGTACTTGATGACCTGGCGGTCGACCTTGTCGATCAGCGTGTCGATGGCGGCGTAGAGGTTTTCCTCCAGCGCTTCGCAGTGAACGTCTTTTCCTCTGAGGTGCAGGGTGATGTCGGCGCGGTGTTGGAGTTTTTCCACCGAGAGCAGAACCTGGATGTCGATCACGTGATCGAAATGCCGCAGCACCCTGGCTAGCTTGTTCATCACGTACTCGCGGATGGCAGGCGTCACGATGAGGTGATGTCCGCTGATGCTCAGATTCATGTATAGCCCTCCTTGAGCTGTATGCCGGAGACGGGCTCCGGAAACTGCGCGGGCGGCCGCGACGCCGCCTGCGCACCATGGCACGGGCGTGCCACTCTGCTTGGGTCGCGCCGGGAGTTCCCGGACCAGGCCACGCAAGCGAAGTGGCGGGCGCATGCATTCAGCGTTTGGAAACTACATGGGCGCCGGTCCGGCTCGTTCAAGGGCGGGTTTGCCCGAAGCGCGTCTTAGGCGGGCGCCGGGCCGTCGCACGCCCCCTCGGAGGCCATCGTTCGGGGGCCGTTAAGGCGCCCGAACGATCGGGGGCTCCTTCAAATCGCCTTGCGCAATGACACCGGGGGGATCTTGAGGGCTTCGCGGTACTTCGCGACGGTGCGGCGGGCCACCACGATGCCTTGCTCCCCGAGCATCTGCGCGAGCTGGCTGTCGGACAAAGGCTGGGTCGGTTCCTCCGCGCTGACGAGCTGCTTGATGAGCGCCCGGATCGCGGTCGAGGATGCTGCCCCCCCGGTCTCCGTGGCGACGTGGCTGCCGAAGAAATACTTCAGCTCGAACGTACCCAGGGGCGTGAGCATGTACTTCTGCGTCGTCACCCGTGAGATCGTCGATTCATGCAACCCTAGTGTATCCGCTATTTCGCGCAGCACAAGGGGGCGCATGGCCACTTCGCCATGGTTGAGGAAGCCGTGCTGGCGTTCGACGATGGCCTGCGCCACGCGCTGGATGGTGTCGAAGCGTTGCTGCACGTTGCGGATCAGCCAGCGCGCCTCCTGCAGCTGGGAGGACAGCCCGGGGTGGGCGGAGGCGCGTTCGGACTTCAAAATCTGCGCGTACAGCTGATTGACGCGCAGGCGCGGCACGGCCTCGGAGTTGAGGATGGCGCGCCACTGGTTGCCGACCTTGCGCACGACCACGTCGGGCACGACGTAGTCGGCCGCCGGCGACGAATAGCGCGCGCCAGGCCGCGGGTCTAGCCGGCGGATCAGCGACTGCGCGGCGCGCAGGCGGTCATCGTCGCAGCCGAGCGCCTTGCGCAGGCGGGCGTAGTCGCGCGCGCCCAGCAGCGTCAGGTGTTCGTCGACGATGATGCGGGCGCAGGCCAGCGCCTGGGGGTCGCGCGCCTCGGGTAGCCGGTCGAGGTCGGGATCGCGCAGCTGCAGCCGCAGGCATTCCGACATGTTGCGGGCGCCCACGCCGGCCGGGTCGAACGATTGCAGCAGGCCCAGGGCCGAGCGCAGCTCGTCGCAGTCGATCTCGAGTTCCTCGGGGAACAGCGTGGCCAGTTCTTCCAGCGAGCTGCCGAGATAGCCGTTGTCGTCGAGCTCGTCGATCAAGGCGCGCACCAGCGCGCCGTCGCGCGTGGTGACCTGGGTCAGCGACAGCTGCTCCAGCAGGTGCTCGCGCAGCGAGGCCGAGCGGGCCGCCAGCTGCGGCGCGGTGTCGTCGTCGTATTCGCCGCCCGGCCGGTGCAGCTCGGGCAGGTCCGGCACGTCGGGCGCATCGGGCACGTCGTCGACGGCGGCCGGCGCCTCGGACGTTTCGGCGCCGGATTCGGCGGCGCCGTGGTCCGCCGCGACCGTCACTTCATGCACGCTGCCGTCGGCGTCCACGCGCAGCGCGCCGCTCGGGACGTCGTCGTCCCGTTCCAGCAGCGGGTTCTCCTGCAGGATCTGCTCGATCTCGTGTTCCAGTTCGAGCGTGGACAGCTGCAGCAGCTTGATCGACTGCTGCAGCGCGGGGGTCAGCGCCAGGTGCTGCGAGGTGCGAAGTTGAAGGCCGGGTTTGAGCATGGGCTCCGCCTACATGCGGAAATGTTCTCCTAGGTAGACGCGCCGCACGGCCGGATCGCCGACGATTTCCTCGGGCTGGCCGTCGGCCAGTACGGCGCCGTCGCTGATGATGTAGGCGCGGTCGCAGATGCCGAGCGTCTCGCGCACGTTGTGGTCGGTGATCAGCACGCCGATCCCGCGTCCCTTCAGGAAGCGCACGATGCGCTGGATCTCGATCACCGCGATCGGGTCGACGCCGGCGAAGGGCTCGTCGAGCAGGATGAAGCGCGGGTCGGTGGCCAGCGCGCGGGCGATCTCGACCCGCCGGCGCTCGCCGCCCGACAGCGAGATCGCGGCGTTCTGGCGGATGTGGCCGATCTGCAGTTCTTCCAGCAGCGCTTCCAGGCTTTCCTGCACATGCGCGGCGGTCAGCGTCGCGCCTTTTTCGTCGCGCTGCAGTTCGAGCACCGCGCGGATGTTCTGCTCCACCGTCAGGCGGCGGAAGACGGAGGCGTCCTGCGGCAGGTAGGACAGGCCGCGCCGCGCGCGCTGGTGGATCGGCATGCCGGTGATGTCGGTGCCGTCGATGTCGATGGCGCCGGCCTCGGCCGGGACCAGGCCGACGATCATGTAGAAACAGGTCGTCTTGCCGGCGCCGTTGGGGCCCAGCAGGCCCACCACCTCGCCGCCGCGGACCTCGAGGGAGACGTCCTTGACCACCGTGCGGCCCTGGTACGACTTGCGCAGCCCGCGTGCGCGCAGCCGGCCGACGTGCTTGATCTCGCCGGCGATGCCGATGGGGGCGCCGGTTTCGGCCGTGGGGTGTTCCGCGCTGGAGGCCGAGCCTTGCGGGATGGCCTCTTCCGCGTCGGAACCGTATTCGCCTGGCAGCCGCTCGCTCATTGACCCCCCTTGGCCGGCGGCGCCGGGCAGGGCTGCGCAGGCGCGGCGGCGGCGCCGCCGTCCTGCCCTTCCTTGGGCTGGATCACGGTGCGCACGCGCTGGTTCGGCGTGGCGGCGCCGGGGCCGCCGTTGGCGGTGTAGGTTTCGGTGCGCTGGTTGTAGGTGATGCGCTGGCCGCGCACCTCGTCCACCGTCTGTTCGCACACCAGCTTCTTGACCTGAGCGCGGGTGATGAAGTGGATCAGGTCGTTGCGGCCGTCGAATTCGGCGCGTTCGCCCACGCCCTCGATGTATTCGTCGGTGCCTTCGCGGCGCTGGCGCACGAACACCAGCTTGCCCTTGGACGCCGTGGCCACGCCGTACTGGTAGCCGTCGGGGTCTTCGTGCAGTTCGAGGCGGTCGGCGCGCAGCACCAGCGAGCCGCGGGTCAGCACCACGTTGCCGGTGAATACGCTGGTCTGTTTCAGGTCGTCGTAGTGCAGCGCGTCGGCGTCGACCATGGTCGGTTGCTGGTTGTCGGCGCGCGCGGCGGCGGCCGGCGCGGGGGGCATGGCCAGCGCGGCGAGCGCCAGCAGCGCGCCGGCGGCGCGCCGGAAGATCGGCAGAAGATGCACGGTTGTCTTGTTATCCATTCTGGGCGGGCCGTCGTGGCGGGGCGGGGCGCTGGCCGGCCGGCGCGATCTGCACTTGCGTGCGCTGCTGGACGGTGAGCTCCCGCGTGATGTTGTCGTAACGCATGCCCCGGCCCTGGATGCGCGAGCGGCCGTTGACGATGGTCGCGGGCTGGTCGGTGGTGGCCACTTCCTCGTCGGGGTACAGCGTCATGGTATCGCTGCGCACGTCGAGCGCGGGGCGGTCGGCCGTGGCCAGCCGTTCGAAATGCGCGTCGCCGTTCATCACGATGCGCGCGCCGTCCTGGTCCATGCGGGCGCGCTGCGAGGTGGCGACGGTGAGCGGCCGGTCGGCGCGCTGGCTGACGGCCTTGGCCTGGGTCACGGTGGAGGAGTCGTCGTCGGGGTAGTGCTCGAGCCGGGCGCCTTCCATGCGCGAACTGGGGATGCCGTCGGGGCCGCTGCGGACCATGACGAAATCCTCGATGTAGGAATCGATCTCGTGCGTCAGGCGGCGCGGCGGATCCTGCGGCACCGCGCGCTGGGCATAGTCGGCCGCCCACCACGTGCCGGCCACCAGGGCGGCCAGCAGCGCGATCGAGACGAAGGTGGCGAGGCGGTCTTTCATGGCGCAGTCCGTCCGGGCTACTGGGGCGAGCCGGCGGTGGTGAGCGCGCTGCGGCTGCCGCTGGCGATGAAGCCGCCGAGCCGGCCCTGCGCGGCCAGGATCAGGTCGCAGCATTCGCGCGCCGCGCCGAAGCCGGCCGGGCGGGTGGCCACCCAGTGCGCGGCCTGCGCCACGTACACCGGCGCCTCGGCCACGCTGGCGGCAAAGCCCACGCGCTGCATCGCGGCCAGGTCGATGATGTCGTCGCCCATGAAGCCGACCTCGTCCAGGTCGAAGCCGTGGCGCTGGGCCAGCGCGGTCACCGCGGCGCTCTTGTCGCGCACGCCCTGCTGCACCTCGGCCAGGCCCAGGTCGGCCGCGCGCCGCGCCACGGTGGGCGAGTCGCGGCCGGTCATCAGCGCGACCTCGATGCCGATATCGTGCAGCATGCGCAGCCCGTAGCCGTCGAGCGCGTGGAACTGCTTGACGGTTTCGCCGTGCTCGCCGTAGTTCAGCACGCCGTTGGTCAGCACGCCGTCGACGTCGAAGATCATCATGCGCAGCCGCGCGGCGCGCAGGCACACTTCGCGCGTGGCGCGCGCCAGGATCAGCGCTTCGGCGGGATGGGTGGGAAGGGGTTTGATCGCCATCGTATTGTCAGAGCACCTTGGCCGCCATCAGGTCGTGGGTGTGCAGGGCGCCGATCAGCGCGCCGTCGCCGTCGACCACCAGCAGCTGGTTCTTGCGGTTTTCGTCCATCAGGGCCGCGGCCTCGACCGCCAGCGCATCGGGGCCGATCGTGCGCGGGTCGCGGGTCATGCCGCGGTCCACCGTCAGCGCGCGGATGTCGCCTTCGCGCTCGATCAGCCGGCGCAGGTCGCCATCGGTGAAGATGCCCACCAGGCGGCCGCCGTCGACCACCGCCGTCATGCCCATGCCCTTGCGGGTGATTTCCAGCAGGGCCTCGGTAATGGATGCCGTGACCGGCACGGTGGGCACCGCGTCGCCGCGGCGCATGACATCGCTCACGTGGGTCAGCAGGCGCTTGCCGAGGGCGCCGCCCGGATGCGAGCGGGCGAAATCCTCGGGGCCGAAGCCGCGCGCCGCCAGGCAGGCCACCGCCAGCGCGTCGCCCAGCGCCAGCGCGGCGGTGGTGCTGGCCGTGGGCGCCAGGTTGTTGGGACACGCTTCCTGCGCCACGCTCGCATCCAGGTGGACATCGGCCAGCTGCGCCAGTTCCGACCCGGGCCGGCCGGTGATCGCGATCAGCCTGGCACCCATGCGCTTGACCAGCGGCACCACCGTCAGCAGCTCGACGCTGGTGCCGGAATAGGAAATCGCCACCAGCAGGTCGTCGGCCGTGATCATGCCGAGGTCGCCGTGCACGGCTTCGGCGGAATGCACGAAGAAGGCCGGCGTGCCGGTGGAGGCCAGCGTGGCGGCGATCTTGCGGGCGATGTGGCCCGATTTGCCGATGCCGCTGACGACCACCCGCCCGCGGCAGTCCAGCAGCATGCGCACGGCGGCGACGAAGCTGTCGTCGAGCCGGCCTGCCAGATCTTGCAGCGCCTGGGTCTCGATGGCGAGCGTGCGCCGGGCCGAGGCCAGCGCGTCGGCGGCCAGGGAGGCGGGGGAGGAAGCGGTTGCTGTCATGGCTTGCGATTTCAACTGGTGCGCGCCGGCGTTTCGGGCGAAAATGCCTGCGGCCGGGCGCCGCCCGGTCTGCGATTTTACGGCGAGGACCGATCAGTATAGTAGCAAGGGCACGATCCTTGCTTGCGAAATCGCCGGGTCAGCTGCCACTACGCGGGCCGTCTCCTCCGTCTCCGGTTTCCGTCCACCGTCTGCCACACGCCGAGCCCACCATGTTTCTGGACCCGAACTACATCCGCAACCGTATCCGGACCGTGCCCGACTGGCCCGAGCCGGGGGTGTTGTTCCGCGACATCACCCCTTTGTTGCAGGATCCGCGCAGCTTTCGCGTGCTGATCGAACTGTTCGTCTACCGCTACATGAACCAGCGGCTCGACCTGGTGGCCGGCATCGACGCGCGCGGCTTCATCGTCGGCAGCGTCATCGCCCACGAACTGAACCTGGGCTTCGTGCCGGTGCGCAAAAAGGGCAAGCTGCCGTTCGATACCATCGTCGAGCAATACCAGCTCGAATACGGCAGCGCCTCGGTCGAAATGCATGCCGACGCGGTGCGGCCGGGGCAGCGCGTGCTGCTGGTCGACGACCTGGTGGCCACCGGCGGCACCATGCTGGCCGGCATGAAGCTGCTGCAGCGGCTGGGGGCCAACGTGGTCGAGGCCGCCGCGGTGATCGAGCTGCCGCGGCTGGGCGGCGCGCAGGCCATCCGCGAACAGGGGCTGAACCTGTATACGGTTTGCCAATTCGAAGAGTGATGCCCCTGGCCGGCCAACGGCCCTGAACGGGCCATCGGCCGGCTGTCTCCCGAGGGGACGCGCCCAGCTCGGGGCGGCCCGGCGCCCGGCTATCCGGTCTTGCGCAGCTAAGCCGACTTACGGCGCGCCGGCGTGGCCGGCGTTTTCAGCAGGCGGGCCAGGTAGCGCCCGGTATGGCTGCCCGGCGTGCGCGCCACTTCTTCCGGCGTGCCCTGCGCCACCACCCGGCCGCCGCCGTCGCCGCCTTCCGGTCCCATGTCGACGATCCAGTCGGCGGTCTTGATGACGTCGAGGTTGTGCTCGATCACCACCACCGTGTTGCCGGCGTCCACCAGTTGCCCGATCACGTGCAGCAGCAGCGAGATGTCGTGGAAATGCAGCCCGGTGGTGGGTTCGTCGAGGATGTACAGCGTGCGCCCGGTGCCGCGCTTGGACAACTCCTGCGACAGCTTGACGCGCTGCGCCTCGCCGCCCGACAGCGTGGTGGCGCTCTGCCCCAGCCGGATGTAGCCCAGGCCGACGTCGATCAACGTTTGCAGCTTGCGCGCGATGGCCGGCACCGCCTCGAAATACGCCAGCGCCTGTTCCACCGTGAGGTCGAGCACCTCGCTGATGTTGCGGCCGCGGTAGCGGATCTCCAGCGTTTCGCGGTTGTAGCGGCTGCCGTGGCAGACGTCGCACGGCACGTAGACGTCGGGCAGGAAGTGCATCTCCACCTTGACCACGCCGTCGCCCTGGCAGGCCTCGCAGCGGCCGCCCTTGACGTTGAAGCTGAAGCGGCCCGGGTCGTAGCCGCGCGCGCGCGCCTCGGGCACGCCGGCGAACAGCTCGCGGATCGGCGTGAACAGGCCGGTGTAGGTGGCCGGGTTGCTGCGCGGCGTGCGGCCGATCGGGCTCTGGTCGACGCTGATGATCTTGTCGAAGTTCTCCAGCCCTTCGATCGACTCGTAGGGCGCGGGCTCGGTCTGGCTGTTGTACAGATGGCGCGACACCGCCGCCACCAGCGTGTCGTTGACCAGCGTCGACTTGCCCGAACCCGACACGCCCGTGATGCACACCAGGCGGCCGGCCGGAATCCGCAGTTCGACCGATTTCAGGTTGTTGCCGCTGCAGCCCGTCAGCCGCAGCCACGGCAGCTCGGCCTGGCCGTGCACCGGGCGCCGTGCCGGCACGCCGATGGCCTTGGCCCCGCTCAGGTACTGGCCCGTGAGCGATTGCGGGTCGCGCACGATCTGCGCCGGCTTGCCCTGCGCCACCACCTGGCCGCCATGCTCGCCGGCGCCCGGACCCATGTCGACCACCCAGTCGGCGGCGCGGATCATGTCTTCGTCGTGCTCGACCACGATCACGCTATTGCCGAGGTCGCGCAGGTGGCGCAGCGTCTCGATCAGGCGGTCGTTGTCGCGCTGGTGCAGGCCGATCGAAGGCTCGTCCAGCACGTACATCACGCCGGTCAGGCCCGAGCCGATCTGGCTGGCGAGCCGGATGCGCTGCGCCTCGCCGCCCGAGATGGTGTCGGCGCTGCGGTCGAGCGAGAGATAGTCCAGCCCGACGTTGTTCAGGAAGCTCAGGCGCGAGGCGATCTCGCGCACGATGCGGTCGGCGATGTCGCGCCGGGCCCCGGTCAGCGCGAGTTCTTCGAACCAGCGCAGGCAATCGGCCAGCGGCAGCGCCTCCAGCTCGTAGATCGCGCGGCCCTGTTCGCCGTCGCCCACCCGCACGTAGCGCGCCTCGCGGCGCAGGCGCGAGCCGCCGCAGTCGGGGCAGGTCTTGGTGTTGCGGTACTTGCCGAGCTCTTCGCGCACGGCGGCCGACTCGGTTTCCTTCCAGCGCCGTTCGAGATTGGGGATCACGCCTTCGAAGGGATGCGAGCGCACGGTGGTGCGGCCCTTCTCGTTGACGTAGGTGAAGGCGATTTCCTGTTCGCCGGAGCCGTACAGCACCTTTTGCTGCACGGCCTCGGGCAGCGCCTCGAACGGCGTGTCGACGTCGAAGTCGTAGAAGGCCGCCAGGCTGGTCAGCAGCTGGTGGTAGAAGGGGTTGCGGCGGTCCCAGCCGCGGATCGCGCCGCTGGCCAGGCTCAGTTCCGGGAAGGCCACCACCCGCTTGGGATCGAAGAAGCCGACGTGGCCGATGCCGTCGCAGGTGGGACAGGCGCCGACCGGATTGTTGAAGCTGAACAGGCGCGGTTCGAGTTCCGGCAGGCTGTGGCTGCACACCGGGCAGGCGTAGCGGCTGGAGAACAGGTGCTCGCGCGGCGGCTCGGCGTCGAGCTCGAGCACGATGGCGCGGCCGTCGGCCAGGCCGATCGCGGTCTCGAAGCTCTCGGCCAGCCGCTGCTGCGCTTCCGGCCGCACGCGCAGCCGGTCGATCACGATGTCGACGTCGTGCTTTTCGGTTTTCTTCAGCGGCGGCACGCTGTCGATGTCGAGCACCTTGCCGTCGATCCGCACGCGCACGAAGCCTTGCGCCTGCAGGCTGGCGAACTCGTCTTCGAAACTGCCCTTGCGCTCGCGCGCGATCGGCGCCAGGATCGCCAGCCGCGTTTCGGCCGGCAGCGCCAGCGTGGCGTCGACCATCTGGCTGACGCTCTGCGCCTGCAAGGGCAGGTTGTGGTCGGGGCAGTAGGGCGTGCCGACCCGGGCGAACAGCAGCCGCAGATAATCGTGGATTTCCGTGACGGTGCCGACGGTGGAGCGCGGATTGTGGCCGGCCGCCTTCTGCTCGATCGAGATCGCCGGCGACAGGCCCTCGATCAGGTCCACCTCGGGCTTGTCCATCAATTGCAGGAACTGGCGCGCGTAGGCCGACAGGCTTTCCACGTAGCGCCGCTGGCCTTCCGCATACAGCGTATCGAAGGCGAGCGACGACTTGCCTGAGCCCGACAGGCCGGTAATCACCACCAGCCGGTGGCGAGGCAATTCGAGCGTTACGTTCTTGAGATTGTGGGTGCGCGCACCCCTGATCCGGATGACATCCATCGACGATTCCCGAGCGGCGCCGTCCGCGACGCCGGCGCCAAGTCAACTTGGTACTATAGCGCGCTACCGCGCCGCGCGCCTCCCTCCTGATTGCCTGCACCAATGACCGCTTCCGAATCTTTCCGCATGACTCCGACGGAGCGCCGTGCCAGCCTGTCGCTGGCCGGGCTGTTCATGTGCCGGATGCTGGGCTTGTTCCTGCTGCTGCCGGTATTCGCGGTGGCCGCCCGCGGCCTGCCCGGCGGCGACGACCCGGCGCGGGTCGGGCTGGCGCTGGGCATGTACGGCCTGACCCAGGCCTTCATGCAGATCCCGTTCGGGCTGGCGTCCGACCGCTGGGGGCGGCGCCCGGTGGTGGTGGCCGGGTTGTTGCTGTTCGTGGCCGGCAGCGTGCTGTGCGCGCTCAGCCACGACCTGTTCTGGATCACCATCGGCCGCGCGGTGCAGGGCTCGGGCGCGATCTCGGCCGCCGTCACCGCCTGGCTGGCCGACGCCACGCGCGACCAGGTGCGCACCAAGGCGATGGCGATGATCGGCGCCTCGATCGGGATGACGTTCGCCGTATCGCTGGTGCTGGCGCCGCTGGTGGTGGGCTGGGGCGGCCTGGGCGGGCTGTTCTGGACCATCGCCGGGCTGGGCGTGGCGGCGCTGGCGGTGGCGGCCTGGGTGGTGCCGGCGGCGCCGCCCGGCGCGCCGCCGGTAGGCGGCATGCCGGCCGGGCGGGTGCTGACCCATCCCGACCTGCTGCGGCTCAACCTGGGCGTGTTCAGCCTGCACCTGATCCAGGTGGCGCTGTTCGTCGTGGTGCCGGCCACGCTGGTGCACGTGGGCGGGCTGTCGGCCGCCACGCTGTGGAAGGTCTACCTGCCGGTAGTGCTGGGGTCGTTCCTGGTAATGGTGCCCATCATCGCCCTGACCGAACGCTTCGCCGTCCACCGCGTCACGCTGCGCGCCGCGATCGCCGCGCTGGTGCTGGTGTGCGTGGCGCTGCTGTGGGCGCAGGAGCATTACCATGCGCTGGTGGCGGTGCTGGTGGGGTTCTTCTCGGTCTTCAACGTGATCGAGGCGCTGCAGCCCTCGCTCGTGTCGCGGGTGGCGCCGCCGCACCTGAAGGGGCTGGCGCTGGGCTTTTACAATACCAGCCAGGCCATCGGCCTGTTCGCCGGTGGCGCCCTGGGCGGCTGGCTGTTGTCGCACGTGGGCGCTTCCTCAGTGTTCGAGGCGGCCGCGGCGCTCGCGTTAATATGGCTGATCGCCGCCTGGGGGATGAAGCCGCTGCCTGTGCGCCGGCCGGCGGGAAGCGGCAAGGTGTCCAGCCCGGCAGCCTGAAGGCGGACATTCCGGTCCGGGGCTGCGCGTTGCGCGCATTGCATCCGGCCGGTTTTCAACCAATCATTGCGCTGTGCGGCGCCTGTGGCGTTCGTGCCGTGGTCCCCGCGCAGTCGCGCATCGCATACGGAATCAACTGGAGAGTGGCATGGCATCCGTCAACAAGGTAATTCTCGTCGGCAATCTGGGCCGAGACCCCGAAGTCCGGTACAGTCCGGACGGCGCGGCGATCTGCAATGTTTCGATCGCTACCACGTCGCAATGGAAGGATAAGAATACTGGGGAACGGAAGGAAGAGACTGAGTGGCATCGGGTGGTGTTTTACAACCGGCTGGCTGAGATTGCTGGGGAATATCTGAAGAAGGGGCGCTCGGTTTATGTGGAAGGGCGGTTGAAGACGCGCAAGTGGCAGGATAAGGACACTGGCGCCGATCGCTACAGCACGGAAATCGTGGCTGACCAGATGCAGATGCTGGGTGGGCGTGAAGGTGGCGGGGGTGGTGGTGAAAGCTATGGCGGCGGTGATTCGGCGCCGCCGCAGCGTCAGGCTCGGCAGTCCAGCGGTGGCGGGCAGCGCGCCTCGTCGTCCAGCCCGGCGCCCAACTTTGCCGATATGGATGACGACATTCCGTTTTGATCCTGATGGGCTGTATTAAGCTATTGAAACCCGCAGCTGTATGTGCTGCGGGTTTTTTGTATGTGGGAATATGTCGAAGACTGGTATCGGCCAGGAGCGGACAGTCGTTCCGTCCGCAGATTTTTAGGTTTGTCTAAAAGATGGCAGTAGGTTTTGCGCCAATGAGCTCGACTAGATTCTATTTTTTTAAGCGATAAATCGTCACCAGCGGCTTGTCGTCTATTTGTGATCTGTAATTAAGGCCCATGACAAAGTTCAAGCGCACCTCAAACATCACGCCGGAAGAGTACGAGCTCCAAGTAAAGATGTGGCTTGAGTCTGTCGGACACGAGCTGGACTCATTCTCAGCTGCTCACCGCGAGATTCTTAGCGGCGCTGACGGTGAGTACGAAATTGACGTTGTTGTGCGTTTCAAAGCGCTTGGCGGGGTTCAGTTCAAGACGCTCGTTGAGTGTAAAAAGCATAAGAACCCTATCAAGAGAGAGCTAGTTCAAGCCCTACACCAAAAGCAACTATCGCTCGGCGCAAACAAGGCAATTCTTGTTAGTACATCCGCTTTTCAAGAGGGCGCGGTTGAGTTCGCTCGGGCACACGGTATCGCGCTGGTGAGGCTTATCAGCGGAGTTGCCATGTACATACAGGGGAGCAGCCAACGCAGTAGTGCGCCGATTCCGTATATCCCTGCTGACGTCGATCCATATGCTGGGCTGCTGTACTCTCCGCAGGAGGGCCTTATCCCGGAGGGCTTCAATAGCCACAATAACTTGGCATTGGAGCGATACCTTAACGGGCCTGGGCCCTAATATTCTTTTCGGGGAGATCACTCATTGACTGCTTTGGGTCGATAGCAGCCACTCACCATATTCCGCTGGGATAGCCTCAAACAAATTGGTTTGTAGGCCTTCCCTTGGTCGTAAAGACTGCAGGCCTTTTAGTCAGCGTCTTTCATGATTTCTTGCGCTGACCAGCCAGAAATGGTCGATCAACCTGACTGGTCAGCAAGTCGATGTCCGTATCGCTCACGCCGGCATGGCGGAAATGTTCTTTCCAGCCTGCAACGATTGTGCATACCCTCTTTATTTCTACCTCGGCCTCGCCCTTCTTGAAGCCGAATTGCCGGCTCTCGGAAGGCGCGTTTTCCAGCGTCGAATCGGCTGCAGCAGCGCCAACCCTCATCTGTTGAAACCCAAGTGCCTGACCCGACGGCAGCACATCAAAGGCCGGCGAAAGTTCATACTCCCCGCTGTCGGCCATGAGAAGGGCATGGTTTTTTTCATGGTCGTCGGTATGGTCCATCAGGATGTTGAAGACCATGCGCCGGAACAGTTCCCTCATTTGTTCGAGATGCACGCCGCCGGCCGCGACCCCGCGCCTGCGCAGCCATTGGGCCAACTCGGGATAGCCGAGTTCTTCACCCGCCGCCTTGAGCACCACATTGGCGGACAGGGCATGTATGCGTCTGGCTCCGACCCGGTCGAAGCGTTGCACTGCCACGGCATGGCCATGGCGAACCTTCACCGGCAGCGTACGCGCGACCCGGATGCCGGCGCGTTCGGCCAGCGTCATCGTGGCATGCTCGACCAACGACATATCGATGGGTTCGCCGGGTTCGTTGAACTTCAATACCCATGGCTGCCCATTCAGGGCCAGCAGCGCCTTGGGGCGCGCGCCCCCCATGGTTGCGCCTGGCGTAATCAGCCTGCGCTTCTCCTCTGCCACCGGTTCGCCCGACATGACTTGGCAGACGGCTTGTTCAATCTCCGCCACATCTTCAAGCCGGGGAAGCGGGCCCGTGGCGCGCGCCACGTATTGTTCGGCCGAGATGGATACGCCCAGGGCACCGAAACGCTCGTCGCCCGCATAAAAGAGGAAATCCAGCACGGACAGGCGGGGCGGTTTGTCCAGAACGCGGATGACGCGTTCGCCCCAGCGGTCGGGCCGCGCATCGTCGACTGCGCCGGCGGCCGTCTCCTTTTCCCTGGGAAGAAACTCCCAAGCGTGGGGATGCCGGGTTGGCCAGCCACCACAGATAGAGCGATTCGCTGGGCCGGTAGCGACTGAGATCGAACGCCATCATGGCTCGCCACCTTCATCCCTGTCTGGCGTTTCCGGCATGCCATAGAGCGACGGCTGCTTGCGCACGGATCGCGACTTGGCCGCCCGGACCGCTTCTTCCAGCGCACCCCGGTCATGTTCCGGCGCGGCAAGCTCTGGGATGGCTTGAGAGCGGCCGATCAACCACAGGGCCGTAGCATAAACGCCCATGGAGACGCTGGGATCTCCCTTTTCCATCCGCATGAGCGTCGGTTCGGATACGCCGATACGCCGAGCCCATGTTTTCATGGATTCCCGGCGACGCTTGCGTGCGATGGACAGGTTTTCGCCCAGGACGCGCAAGTGCGCCTGCACCGCGGATGGCATGGAGTCGATGGCTTCGGATCGCCTTGCCATAACGTATATTTTATTAAAATAGACTAAAAACAGAAATATATGTTTGTTTGAATCGTCTCGTCAGTGTCTCCATTCCAGGTGTGCGCGCAACTACCTCATGGCTTCTCCTGTGTCGTCGATCTCGCCCGATTCGGCGTCCGTCCGGCTTCGAGCGGCGGCATGCGCTAACATCTCCGCTTCGCCCCTTCCCCTCCAGTCATGGCGCTGCAACGCGTTTTCCCGGCCCTGGCCGAGCCCACACTGCGGCGCTACCTGACGGGCCAAGTGGTGTCGGTGCTCGGCAGCTGGACCCAGAACGTCACGCTCAACCTGGTCGTCTACCACCTGTCGAGTTCGGCGGCGGTACTGGCGCTGCTGAATTTCCTGCTGTACGGCCCTCAACTGATCATCGCGCCGCTTGTGGGCGCGCGGGTGACTTCCGGCAACTCCCGGCGCGCCACGCTGGCCGTGCTGTACGTGTCGATGGGGGTCGCCTGCCTGCTGGCTTTGCTATCGGCCTTCGACATGCTGCGCCTGCCGGTCATCCTGGCACTGGCCCTGGTGATCGGCATCCTGACGGCAGCCGAGTCGCCGGTCCGCCAGGTGCTGCTGGTATCCAGCCTGCAGGATGCCTCGCTGGTGCCGCAGTCGGTGGCGATGAACACCATGGTCTACAACGTCGGCCGCATGGTAGGCCCCAGCATCGCCGCGATCATCTACCCCACGCTGGGCGAAACCGCTTCCTTCCTGTGCTACGCCGCCGCGCTGGTCGTGATGGCGCACTGCGTGCGGTCGATCACGGTGCGCGCGCACATCGAGACCAAGGGCCAGCCGCAAGGCGGCCTGCGCGCGGCGCTGGCCTACGTGCTGGACGACCGCTTCACCGCCAAGTACATGCCCATCCTCGCCTGCATGGGCCTGCTGGCGGGCAGCTACCAGACGCTGGTGCCGTTGCTGGCCGACCAGGTCTTCCACGACGCCGCCGCCTACACCGGCCTGTTCTTCGCCTGCTCCGGGCTGGGCTCGCTGGGCGCGGCGCTGCTGCTGTCGTCGGCTTTGGGCGGATCGCTATCGCTCCGCTTCCTGCGTTTCACGCCATGGGCCTGCTGCGTTGCGCTGGCAATGCTGGCGACCGCCCATGGCGCGGCAACCAGCGCCGCCGGCTTCTTCCTGCTGGGCTTTTCCCTCACCTTCACCGCCACCTCCACCAACGCCACGATGCAGCGCAGCTGCCCCGACGCCGTGCGCGGCGCGCTGGTCGGGATGTACGGCATGGCCTACAACGGCACCATGCCGTTCGGCTACCTGCTGGTGGGTTCGTTCTCGGAGGCGTTCACCGTCACCGGCGCGTTCGCCGTGATGTCGGCGGTGCTGACGGCAGCGGTCGCAGCGATCAGCTTCGCCCACTGGCGCCGGGTCGGACACCAGTAGGCAAGCACTAGCTGCCATTGCGCGCGGCGATATTCCGTCCCGGACCCAGGCAATCCAGCCCGGCCGGGCTGCCGGCGCCGCCTCGTTCAAGCGGAAAACAGCCCCAACCCGCCAGAAGGTGTGCCCTCCCTTTTGTAAAAAAGGGCTCAACCCGGCTGTCAAACTGCCGTAAAGAACCACACGTCCGCTTCGGCCGGACGGGGGTCGACTATAAAAGGTGGGGTTTATGTCCATATCGTTCAGCCTGGGGACGCGTTCCCTGGCCAAACAGGTATTGATTCTGGCGCTGTCGACCTGCGCGGTCGTCTCGATCGTCATGGCGGTCGTGGTTACCGGGCAGGCGGTGAAGGCGGGGCAGCGGACTGTCGAGCGCGAGATGCAGGATGCCCTGGTCAGCACCAGCAACAGCCTGATGCTGGCCTTCGATTCCGCGAAAGTGCGCGTGGAGCGCCAGCTGCTGGTGTTCCAGCGCATGATGGGCGAGCTGCCGTCGCCCGACGGCACCACCACCCCCACCGGCGTGGCCGGCGACATCATGACCGTGCGCGCGGGCGAGAACGTGCTCAACGGCAACGTGGCCCTGCTGCAGCGCATGCGCAGCTACACCGGCGCCGATCCCGAGCTGGTGGTGCGCAACAACAACCGGTGGATCCGCGTGGCCACCCTGCAGCGCGACGCCAACGGCCAGCCGCTCACGGGCACCCCGCTGGATGCCGGCGACTTCGTCGCCACCACGCTCGATGCGGGCCAGCCGGCCACCAACGTCGTCTACCGCAACGGCCGCTGGTACGCCACCTACGTGCGGCCGCTGAACGACGACAACGGCAAGATGTACGGCGGCATTTCGCTGCAGGTGGACCTGACCGACGACGTGGCCAGCGTGCTGAAGTTCGTGCAGGACGCCACCGTGGCCGAGTTCGGCCATCTCTACGTGCTGTCGCAGAAGGTGGACGGCGATGCCGAGTTCCTGCTTCACCCCATCTACCAGGGCAAGAAGATCGGCGACGTGCCGACCGAAGACCGTACTTTCTTCGACCAGATGGTCGATACCGACAGCGGCTTCCTGCAGGCCAAGCTCAGCACCGACGAAGACACCCAGTTCGTGGCCTTCCGCGCCGTGCCGAACTGGGACTGGATCCTGGTGGCCAGCGGGTCGAAGTCGGCCTTCCTGCGCGAGGAATACATCCGCACCGCCATGATCGTGGGGCTGGTGATGATCGGCGGCATCGTGACCGGGCTGCTGATCTTCCTGCGCATGTCGGGGGCGCTGCGTCCGGTGCGCGACGTGGTCGACGGCATCACGCGCCTGGGCGATGGCGACCTGACGCGCGACGTGCCCGCCGGCCCGCGCGGCTCGCGCAACGAGATCCACGTCATGGCCGACCGCATCAACGCCACCCGGCTGCGCATCGCGCAGCTGGCGCAGCAGATGAACTCCACCGGTTCGCAGGTGGCCAGCGCCACCACGCAGACCCTGCAGGCGCTGCACCAGATCGGCCGCGGCACGGAAGTGCAGTCCGAGGCGGCCAGCGGCGTGGCCGCCGCGGTGGAAGAATTGACCGTGTCGATCTCGCAGATCGCCGACAACACCCGCGAGGCCAACGGCTTTTCCAAGGCGTCGACCACGGCGGCCGAGGAGGGCGCGGTGGTGGTGTCGCAGGCCGTGTCCGATACCGAGCGGATGGCCGAGCAGATCGCCAGTTCGGCCGGCGTGGTGCAGGAGCTCGAAGCCTCGTCGCGGCAGATCTCCGCGGTGGTCAAGACCATCCAGGAAATCGCCGAGCAGACCAATCTGCTGGCGCTGAACGCCGCGATCGAGGCGGCCCGCGCCGGCGAGGAAGGGCGCGGCTTCTCTGTGGTGGCCGACGAGGTGCGCGGGCTGGCCGAGCGCACCAAGGCCTCGACCGCGCAGATCGCCCAGGTCATTTCTTCGGTGCAGAAGCAGACCACGGTGGCGGCCGAGGCCATGCGGCAGGTCAATACCGACATGCAGCGTTCGGCCGAAGGCGCCCGCCAGGTGGGCGAGGTGCTGACCCGCATCCGCGAGGCCGCGGCCCGCACGGCCGAGGTCATCGCCGATATTTCGAACGCGGCGATGGAGCAGAAGTCGGCCTCCGAACAGATCGCCAGCCGCGTCGAGCAGATCGCCCAGTATTCGGAAGAGTCGGCGGCGGCGGTGCAGCAGTCGGTGGCGTCGGCCGAGTCGCTGCAGAACCAGGCGCGCGAGCTGGACGAAACGATCCGCACGCTGCGCACCTGATTTTCCCCAGGTTGCGCACCGGCGCGGCAAACAGGGCGGCTACACTCGGGGTGCCGCCCTTTTTCATATCTTTCCGGTCCATCGATGCCTGGTCAGCTTCCCACCCCTGTTGAACTGATCGCCACCGTCCTGTTCGCGATCGCCGTCCTGCATACCTTTTCCGTTCCCTTCTTTGCCCGCCTCGCGCATCGCGGCGGGCCGCATGCCGGCGTCTGGCACCTGCTGGCCGAAGTGGAGGTCGTGTTCGGCGTCTGGGCCTTCGTGCTGCTGGCGGCGATCGCGCTGTTATCGGGCAGCGAGGCGGCCGTGGCCTACATGGACGAGCGCAATTTCACCGAGCCGCTGTTCGTGTTCGCGATCATGGTGATCGCCGCCAGCCGGCCGATCCTGGGCGTGGTCAGCGGCGCCGTCGATCGCCTGGCGGCGGTGGCGCCGGGCCGGCGCCAGGTGTCGGGCTATTTCCTCTTGATGTCGCTGGTGCCGCTGCTGGGTTCCTTCATTACCGAGCCGGCGGCGATGACGCTGGCGGCGGTGATGCTGCGCGATTCGCATTTCCGCCACGTCGGCGATGCCCGCTTCAAGTATGCGACGCTGGGCGTGCTGTTCGTCAACGTTTCCATCGGCGGCGTGCTGACGGCCTATGCCGCGCCGCCGGTGCTGATGGTGGCGTCCACCTTCGGCTGGGACACGGCCCACATGGCCACGCATTTCGGCTGGCGCGCGGCCTGCGCCGTGTTGCTGAACGCCGCCGTGGCGACCCTGGTTTTCCGGCGCCCGCTGGCGGCGGCGCCGGCCGACGCGCCGCGCCCGCGCGCCGCCGCGCCGGTGCCGTGGAGCGTGGCGCTGGTGCACCTGGCCTTCCTGGCCGGGGTGGTGGTCTACGCCCATCATCCGGCCGTCTTCGTCGGGCTGTTCCTGCTGTTCATCGGCTATACCGAGGCCTACAAGCGGCATCAATCCCGGCTGCTGATCAAGGAGGGCCTGATGGTTGCCTTCTTCCTGGCCGGCCTGATCGTGCTCGGCGGGCTGCAGAAGTGGTGGCTGCAGGATCTGCTCGGCGGCCTGCCGCCGGTGGCGCTGTATTGGGGCGCCACGGCGCTGACGGCCATTACCGACAACGCGGCGCTGACTTATCTCGGCTCGCTGGTCGAGGGTACGTCCGACCTCTGGCGCTACATGCTGGTGGCCGGGGCGGTCACGGGTGGCGGGCTGACGGTGATCGCCAACGCGCCCAATCCGGCCGGGTTTTCGATCCTGAAGGGCGAATTTCCCGACGGCACGGTGCGGCCGCTGGGCCTGCTGGCGGGGGCCGCGCTGCCCACGGCGGTGGCGGCCGCCATGTTCTTGTCGTAGAGGTCCCTGCGCGCTTCGCGCGTCCCGGCGGAGCCGGATCCGCCGCATCCTCGATTGGTACGCTGAATAGGCAAAAAAGCCGCTAAAATCCTGGGCTTTGATCAATCATCGCGCGCGGCGCGCCATCGCGGCCGCGCGCCGGCCCGGCCGCGTCCTGCGCCTGTCCGGGCCTTGCCAGGGCGATGCCTCAGGAGCGTTGGCGATGCCTATCTACGCCTACAAATGTACCGCCTGCGGGTTCGAGAAAGACGTGCTGCAGAAGATGTCGGACGCGCCGTTGACCGAGTGCCCGTCGTGCGGGCAGTCGACGTTTGCCAAGCAGTTGACCGCGGCCGGCTTCCAGCTGAAAGGGTCCGGCTGGTACGTGACCGATTTCCGCAACGGCGGCAGCGGCGCCAAGCCGGCCGCCGCGTCGTCCGGTTCGCCGGAGGGCAGGGCCAAGCCGGCGGAAGGCGGGGCCAAGCCGGCCGGCGACGGTGCCGCGTCTTCCGCCGGCTCGTCGCCGGAGTCGTCCGGCGCATCGAAGGCCGCCTCCACGCCGCCGGCCGCCGCCTGACCCCGGCCGGCCGCCGCCCGCGGCCCGCATGCCTTTTCTGGAACCCCGGTGTTCAAACGCTACTTCATTACCGGCCTGCTGATCTGGATTCCCCTGGTGATCACCGTATGGGTGATCGACGTGGTGGTGTCGACGTTCGAAGCCGTGGTGCCCACCATGCTCAGCTCGGAGTCGCTGTTCGGCCGCCACATCCCGGGGTTCAGCTTCGCGCTGGTGGTGGTGGTGATCCTGGCCACCGGCATATTTGCCGCCAACCTGCTGGGGCGCAAGCTGCTGGAAGTATGGGAAGGGCTGCTGGGCCGGATCCCGCTGGTGCGGTCCATCTACACCTCGGTCAAGCAGGTCAGCGACACGGTGCTGGCGCCCAACGGCCAGGCCTTTCGCAAGGCGGTGCTGGTGCAGTATCCGCGCCAGGGCTCGTGGTCGATCGGTTTCCTGACCGGCGCGCCCGGCGGCGAGATCGCCGCCCGCCTGCCGGGCGAGCATGTGAGCGTATACCTGCCCACCACGCCCAACCCGACGTCGGGCTTTTTTCTGATGATGCCGCGTTCCGACGTGATCGAACTCGGCATGACCGTGGACGCAGCCTTGAAATACATCGTGTCGATGGGGGTCGTCGCGCCGGTTCATCCGGCGCGCGGCAATTGATGCGCGGCCGCGCCGGCCGGCCGCCGCAGGCGGCGCCGGCCCTGCCCCGCCCGCCCCGAGCCATCGACACTTACCCAATCTAGACGGAGATCCCATGCGTACCTGCTATACCGGCCAGGTCTCGAGCGAGCACCTCGGACAAATCGTGACCCTGTTCGGCTGGGTGCATCGCCGCCGCGACCACGGCGGCGTCATTTTCATCGACCTGCGCGACCGCGAAGGCCTGGCGCAGATCGTCTGCGATCCCGACCGCGTCGATACCTTCCAGATCGCCGAGCGCCTGCGCAACGAATTCTGCATCCGGGTCACGGGCCTGGTGCGCCGCCGCCCCGAGGGCACCGTCAACCCCGCGCTGAAGTCGGGCGAAGTCGAAGTGCTGTCGCACGAGATCGAGATCCTGAACCCGTCGGTCACGCCGCCGTTCCAGCTCGACGACGACAACCTGTCGGAAACCACCCGCCTCACGCATCGCGTGCTCGACCTGCGCCGGCCGCAGATGCAGCAGAACCTGATGCTGCGCTACCGCGTGTCGATCGAGGTCCGCAAGTACCTCGACAGCCTGGGCTTCATCGACATCGAAACGCCGATGCTGACCCGCAGCACGCCCGAGGGCGCGCGCGACTACCTGGTGCCGTCGCGCGTGCACGCCGGCGAGTTCTACGCGCTGCCGCAATCGCCGCAGCTGTTCAAGCAGATGCTGATGGTGTCCGGCTTCGACCGCTACTACCAGATCGTCAAGTGCTTCCGCGACGAAGACCTGCGCGCCGACCGCCAGCCGGAGTTCACCCAGATCGACTGCGAGACCTCGTTCCTGAACGAGCAGCAGATCCGCGAGATCTTCGAGAACATGATCCGCCACGTGTTCAAGGCGGTGAAGGGCGTCGAGCTGCCCGACCCGTTCCCGGTGATGCCGTGGAGCGAGGCGATGGGCCGCTTCGGCTCCGACAAGCCCGACCTGCGCGTCAGGCTGGAGTTCACCGACCTGACCGACGTGATGAAGACGGTGGACTTCAAGGTGTTCGCCAGCGCCGCCAACAGCGACGGCGGCCGCGTGGTGGCGCTGCGGGTGCCTGGCGGCGCCGAGCTGTCGCGCAGCGAGATCGACGCCTACACCCAGTTCGTCGGCATCTACGGCGCGCGCGGGCTGGCCTGGATCAAGGTCAACGAGCTGGCCAAGGGCCGCGAGGGCCTGCAGTCGCCTATCGTCAAGAACCTGCACGACGACGCGCTGGCCGCGGTGCTGTCGCGCTCCGGCGCCAAGGATGGCGACATCCTGTTCTTCGGCGCCGACAAGGCCAAGATCGTCAACGACGCCATCGGCGCGCTGCGCGTGCGCATCGGCCACAGCGAATTCGGCCGCCGCCAGGGCCTGCTCGAAGGCGACTGGAAGCCGCTGTGGGTGGTCGACTTCCCGATGTTCGAGTACGACGACGAGGCGCAGCGCTACACCGCCGCCCACCATCCGTTCACCGCGCCCAAGGACGGCCACGAAGACCTGCTCACGTCGGATCCCGGCGCCGCGCTGGCCAAGGCCTACGACATGGTGCTCAACGGCTGGGAGATCGGCGGCGGCTCGGTGCGCATCCACCGCGAGGAAGTGCAGAGCAAGGTGTTCCGCGCGCTCAAGATCGACGCCGACGAAGCCCGCCTGAAGTTCGGCTTCCTGCTGGACGCGCTGCAGTACGGCGCGCCGCCGCACGGCGGCATCGCCTTCGGCCTGGACCGCATCGTCACGATGATGACCGGCGCCGAATCGATCCGCGACGTGATCGCCTTCCCCAAGACCCAGCGCGCCCAGTGCCTGCTGACCCACGCACCCTCGCCGGTCGACGAAAAGCAGCTGCGCGAACTGCACATCCGGCTGCGCAACGCCGACATCAAGGCGGTGCAATAAGCGGTTTCATTCCAGACGGAGACTTCCATGTCCAGCATGCCGCTCTTCCATCTCGCGTTCCCGGTCGATGACCTGGCGCAGGCACGCGCCTTCTACGGCGGCCTGCTGGGCTGCCCCGAAGGCCGCAGCTCCGACGCCTGGGTCGACTTCGATTTCTACGGCCACCAGATCGTGGCCCACCTGTCGCCGGGCGAGGCCGGCGCCCGCAGCGCCAGCGCGGTCGACGGCCACGACGTGCCGGTGCGGCACTTCGGCGCCATCCTGTCGATGGCGCAGTGGGAAGCGCTGGCCGACAAGCTGCGCGCCGCCGGCACCGAATTCATCATCGAGCCCTACGTGCGCTTCAAGGGCGAGGTCGGCGAACAGGCCACCATGTTCTTTCTCGACCCCTCGGGCAACGCGCTCGAGTTCAAGGCCTTCGGCGATCTCAGCCAGGTCTTCGCCAAGTAATGCACCTCTATCACCCAGCACCGTCGCCCCCCAGGACGCAGCGCATCCGGCTCCGCCGGTCCGCCAGCGTCGCCCCCTGGGGGGGCGCGCGAAGCGCGTAGGGGGACCTATGCTTACATCTTCACGAGTACTGCTTGCCTTCGCCGCGCCGATGGGGGCGGCAGGCGTCATCCTGGCCGCGATGGCGACGCACCTGGCCGGCGGCGCCATTTTGTCCACCGCGGCGCTGTTCCTGTTGCTGCACGCCTGCGCCGTGCTGGGGCTGGCCGCGCTGATGCCCCACGTGGACCGCGCCCGCCCGGCGCTGACCGCCGCCGCCGTACTGCTGATCGCCGGCACCCTGTTGTTCTCGGGCGACCTGGCGCTGCGCCAGCTGGCCGGCGTCAAGCTGCTGTGGGGCACGGCGCCGTTCGGCGGCGGCGCCATGATCGTGGGCTGGCTGTGCGCGTCGATCCCGACGTTTTTCGGGTTGCCGCGTCAGTAGAGCAAGGCGCAAGGCGGTGGCCCGCCCGGGCGGGCCCCGGCCTCAGCCCACGTGCCGCGTCACGAAGGCGGCGTAGCGGTCGACGAAGCCCTGCACGAAGTTGCGCACGACCTGGTTGGCGATGGCGCCGCTGTCGTCGTACAGGCCTTCGGCATGCTGCACGAACACGAAGGGCTGCGCCAGCGTGGGCACGTCCAGCGCGGCCAGCACCAGCCGCAGATGCTCTTGCGCCAGCGCGGTGCCCACCGGGCTGCCAGAGGCGCCGATCACGCCGGCCGGCTTGTTCGGCCACGAACTCTTGCCCCAGGGGCGCGAGCCCCAGTCCAGCGCGTTCTTCAGCACGCCCGGAAAGGAGCGGTTGTATTCCGGCGTGACGAACAGCAGCGCCTGCGCCGACTCCACCGCCTGCTTGAAGCGCTGCACCGGCTCGGGCAGCGCGGTATCCAGGTCCTGGTTGTACAGCGGCAGGTCGCCGATGGGGATGTCTTCGAATTGCAGCTGCGCGGGGGCCATCTTGACGATCGCGCCGGCCAGCCGGCGGTTGATCGATTCCTTGCGCAGGCTGCCGACGATGAGGCCGACCTTGATCGCGTTCATGGCACAACTCCTTCGGCTTTGTGGACAGGTATCCGGCCGATGATAGCGCCGCCCCCGGCTGCCGCGGGGCCTGGAGTACACTTTTTCGCCATCGTTACTAGGAGTCTCGGTGGGCAGCCTGCGTATCGTCAGCTACAACATCCACAAGGGCCGTTCCGCACTGGGCGGCCGCGAGTCCCTGCACGAACTGCGGCTCGGCCTGCACGGCCTGCGGGCCGACCTGGTCTTCCTGCAGGAAGTGCAGGGGCGCAACGACAAGCGCGGCACGCTGCACGAGCAGCACGAAGTACTGGCCGCCGCGCTGCGGCTGGAGGCCGCCTACGGCCGCAACGCGGTCTATCGCCATACCGATCACGGCAATGCGCTGTTGTCGCGATTCCCGATCGTGTCGCACGTCAACGAAGACATCTCCGACCACGCGATGGAGCAGCGCGGCATCCTGCATGCGTGCATCGACATCGATAATCGCATCGTGCACTGTTTCGTGGTCCATTTCGGGCTGTTCGCCGGCAGCCGCGTGCGCCAGGCCGCCGCGCTGATCGCCCGCATCGAGTCGGAGGTGCCGGCCGGCGCGCCGGTCTTGATCGCCGGCGATTTCAACGACTGGAACAACGTGCTGTCCGGCATCCTGGTGCGCCGCCTCGACCTGCACGAAGTGTTCGCCACGGCGCCGCTGAGAGGAGACCTGGAGCCGCGGCCGCGGATGTCGGTGCGCGCGCTGGGGCAGGCCTTCCGCAACCGCGACCTGTCGATGCTGCGGCCGCCCCTGGTGTCCGCGGCGCCGCTTCGCATCGGCCTGGGCGACCGCGCGCTGACGCCCCGTCCCCCGCGCACTTTTCCCGTCGTCTTTCCCTGGCTGCGGCTGGACCGCATCTACCAGCGCGGCTTCTCGGTGCGCCGCGCCAGCGTGCTGCAGGGCCGGCCGTGGACGCGGCTGTCGGACCACGCGCCGCTGCTGGCCGAACTGGAGCTGCCTTAGTCGTTTTCGACTGTCGGCCGCCGGCCGGAGATCAATTGCGCTGCGTGCCGAATTTCGCCCCGCCCCGCGCCAGGCTGATCGCCGACGATATCAGCAGCAGTACGACCCCGGCGCCGAGGGCCCCGATGTATCCATGGGCCGGCAGGGCGGCAAAGGCGAGGCCGGCGATGGCGGCGCCGCAGGCCATGCCGAACTGGCGCGCCGTGCCCTGCATGCCGCCGGCGCTGCCGCTGCGGCTGCGCGGCGCCGCGGTCAGGATGGTGCGGTTGTTGGGGGTCTGGAACGTGCCGAAGCCGGCGCCGCCCAGGGCCATGAAGGGCAGGATGGCGCCGTTGTGGGCGCCGTCGGGCACCAGCAGCAGGCCGCCGATGCCGGCTGCCATGATGCCGGTGCCGAGCGCGCACAGGCGCGCCGGCGATACCGATTCCGACAGGCGCCCGGCGATCGGCGCCATGACCGCCACCGCCAGCGGCCACATCATCATCAGCATGCCCGTTTCCATCTGCGAACGGTGCATGCCGTGCATGAAATAGAAAGGCAGCGCGATGTAGGCGATCGAATGGGCCGAGAACGCGCAGATCGATGCGCCGATCGAATAGGCGAAGATCTTGATGCGCAGCAGGTCCAGCGGCAGCAGCGGCGCCGGGCGCGGCAATTCTCGCCGCACCAGCGCGAAGCCGGCCGCCACCGTCAGCGCCAGGCAGCCGGCGGCCATGGCGGGCGCCGACAGCAGGCGCTCGACGCCGACGATCAGCGCCACGAAGAACACCGCGCTCAGGCCGGCGCTGATGCCGTCGAAGCGGCGCGCGGCGCGGTCCACCACCGGCAGCGCGCGCATGCCCACGGCCAGCACGTAGACCCCCAGCGGCACGTTGACGCCGAACAGCCACGGCCAGGAGGCCACCGCCAGGATGCCCGAGCCCACCACCGGTCCGGCGGCCGACGACACCGCGATCACCAGCGCGTTGAAGCCGATACCGCGGCCGAACTGGCGCTGCGAATAGATGAAGCGCATCAGCGCCGGCACCACGCTCATGACCGCCGCCGCGCCCAGCCCCTGCACCAGCCGGCAGGCGAGCAGCAACTCGAACTGGCCGGCCAGCGCGCAGCCGGCCGAGCCGGCGGTGAACAGCACCACGCCGCAGCCGAACACCCGCCGGTAGCCGTAGATCTCGCCCAGCGACGCGCACGGCAGCAGCGTGGCGACGATGGCCAACTGGTAGGCGTTGACGATCCAGACCGCGCGCGCCGGCTCCACGCCCAGGCTGGTGCTGATGGTGGGCAGCGCGATGTTGGTGATGGTGGTCTCGAGCACGCACATCGCCATCGCCAGCAGCGCGGCGCTCAAGGCCCAGTATTTGCGGGGGGACGGCAGGCCGTCGGCGGCGCTAGTCATGCGCGGCGCGCGCCCGGGCGGAAAACGATTGCATCAGCGGACGGGAAAATTGAAATAGGTATCGGGATAGGGTTCGTTCTCGAGCGTGTAGTGCCACCACTCTTCCGGCAGGTTGCGGAAACCGTGCCGCGCCATCAGCCCCTTCAGGAAGCTGCGGTTGTGCCGGACGTGTCCGGGCAGGTCGGCGTGCTCGGTGTTGGAGCGAGGGTCGAACAGGTCGAACGGCGTGCCCATGTCGACCTCGCCCTCGGCCGTCAGCGGGCCGCGGGTGGGCAGCCCGGCGCCGTCGGCCTCGGGCTGCAGCGCCGCCAGGGTCAGGTCTACCGTGCTGCCGCGGCTGTGGCTGGAGCGCGCGGCCAGGTAGCCCTTGTCGAACAGCGCTTCCTTGGGCAGGTCGGGATAGAAGTCGGGCTTGGTGCGCTGGTCTTCCGGGTCGCGGCTCCAGGCGACGAAGTCGTTGACCGCCTGCTGTGGCCGGTAGCAGTCGAACACTTTCAGCGTCAGCCCCTGCGGATGCAGCTCGCGCTGCACGGCGAGCAGCCGCTGCGCGGCCTGGCGGCTGAGAATGCAGGTGGGCGCGTCGTAGCCCTGCACCGGCCGGCCCAGGAAGTTGTTGCTGCCGTGATAGCGGATGTCGAGCCGGACGGTTTGCGCGATGTCGGTCAGGTGTACGAAACCGCCCGGCATGTGCCGGGCTTCCTGCGCGGCGGCCGGCGCCAGCAGGGCGGCGGCCGCCAGGCAGGCGCCGGTGGCCTGGGCCAGCGGCCCCGGCCCGGGCTCGTTGGCATGGCGCGGATCGGAAGGCTTTTTCATGGGCGGCGTGCGGCATGGCTTGCGGTGGCGCCTATTATGCCTGCCGAAGCGTCGCGGCAAGCGTGTATACTGGCGCCCGTCATTGGGGAGTAGCCTCCCTCCGCGCGGAGGGGCCTGCGTCAACATGCTTGCCCGCAGGGCATGGCGCAGGCGGGTCGGCAGATCTGGCAAGACCTTTGACCGCGCCGTTTCCGGTAGGGCCGGGGACGCGGCGCGGTCATCGGTTGATCGTCCGGCCCCGGAGTCTCCCACGCATGGAAGCTTTCCTGGTTTCGACCGGCATCGTCGCCCTCGCCGAGATCGGCGACAAAACCCAACTCCTCGCCCTCTGTCTGGCCGCCCGCTGGCGCCGGCCGTGGCCGATCGTCGCCGGCATCTTCGCGGCCACCATCGTCAACCACGCGCTGGCCGGCGCGGTGGGCGCCTGGCTCGCCAGCGCGGTCGGCCCCGACGCGATGCGCTGGATACTCGGCCTGTCGTTCATCGCCATGGCCGTGTGGATGCTGATCCCCGACAAGATCGACGAATCCTGTGAAACGCCGCGCGGCTTCGGCGTGTTCGGCGCCACGGTCATCGCCTTCTTCCTGGCCGAAATGGGGGACAAGACGCAGATCGCCACGGTGGCGCTGGTGGCGCAGTTCCACGCCTATGCGTCGGTGGTGGCGGGCACCACGCTGGGCATGATGATTGCGAACGTGCCGGCCGTTCTGCTGGGCGACCGGCTGGCGCACCGCCTGCCGGTCAGGCTGGTGCACGCGGTGGCGGCGCTGATCTTCGCCTGCCTGGGCGTGATCGCGTTGAGCGGCGCAGTGAAGTTGTGACGCCGCGGCGGTAGACTAGCGCAGGGGCCGGCCCCGGTCCGCACATCGTCAGGAAGCATCATGTCGAATTTCATCGTTCGCAAAGTGGCCGTGCTGGGCGCTGGCGTGATGGGGGCGCAGATCGCGGCCCACTGCATCAACGCCAAGGTGCCGGTGCTGCTGTTCGACCTGCCGGCCAAGGACGGCCCGCGCAACGGCATCGCGGCCAATGCCATCGAACGCTTGAAGAAGCTGGCGCCCGCGCCGCTCGGCGCGCCGGAGCTGGCCTCGCTGATCGTGGCGGCCGACTACGACGAAGACCTGGCCCGGCTGCGCGAATGCGACCTGGTGATCGAGGCCATCGCCGAGCGCATGGACTGGAAGCACGACCTGTACGCGCGCGTGGCGCCGGCCATCGCGCCGCACGCCATCTTCGCCACCAACACCTCGGGCTTGTCGATCGCCGAACTGGCCGCCGGTATGCACGAATCCCTGCAGGAACGCTTCTGCGGCGTGCATTTCTTCAACCCGCCGCGCTACATGGAACTGGTCGAGCTGATCCCCACCGCGCGCACCGACCCCGCCATCCTCGACCAGCTCGAAAGCTTTCTCACCACCACGCTGGGCAAGGGCGTGGTGCGGGCGCGCGACACCCCCAATTTCATCGGCAACCGGGTCGGCGTGTTCGGCCTGCTGGCGGCCTTCATCGAGGCCGGGAAATACGGCCTTTCCTACGACGTGGTGGACGACCTGACCGGCACCCGGCTGGGGCGCGCCAAGTCGGGCACGTTCCGCACGGCCGACGTGGTCGGGCTCGACACGCTGGCCCACGTCATCAAGACGATGGAAGACAAGCTGCCGGCCGACCCGTTCGCGCCGCACTACGGCACGCCGGCGGTGCTGGCCGGGCTGATCGGCCGCGGCGCGCTGGGCCAGAAGACCGGCGCCGGCTTCTACCGCAAGGACGGCAAGGCCATCCTGCAGCTTGACCCGGCCGGCGGCGGCTACGTGCCGGCCGGCGGCAAGGCCGACGACGAGGTGGCGCGCATCCTGAAGACGAAAGACCCCGCCGCCCGGCTGCAGGCGCTGCGCGCCTCGGCCCATCCGCAGGCGCAGTTCGTGTGGGCGGTGCTGCGCGACACCTTCCATTACAGCGCGGTGCACCTGGCCGAGATCGCCGATACCGCGCGCGACGTCGATTTCGCGATGCGCTGGGGCTTCGGCCATGCCGTCGGGCCGTTCGAGCTGTGGCAGTCGGCCGGCTGGGCGCAGGTGGCGCAGTGGGTGCAGGAAGACATCGCCGCCGGCAAGGCGCTGTCGCCGGCGCCGCTGCCCGACTGGGTGCATTGCGGCCCGGTGGCGGCGCGCGGCGGCGTGCACGTGCCCGAAGGCTCGTGGAGCCCCGAGACCGAGGCGTTCGAGCCGCGCTCCACGCTGCCGGTCTACCGTCGCCAGGTGTTCCGCGCGGCGCTCGAAGGAGAGGGCGTGACGCCGCAGACGGCCGGCAACACCGTGTTCGAAGACGAAGCCATCCGGCTCTGGACGCTGGACCTGCTCGGCCTGGACGAGGTGCTGATCGCCAGCTTCAAGACCAAGATGAACACCATCGGGCCGGCGGTCACGGCCGGGCTGCTGCGCGCGGTCGGCCTGGCCGAGCGCGAGTACCGCGGGCTGGTGATCTGGCAGCCGGACGGGCCGTTTTCGGCCGGCGCCGACCTGCAGGCCATGATGCCGCTGTTCCTGAGCGGCGGGGTGCAGGCGATCGCGCCGGAGCAAGAGCGGCTGCAGGAGACCTCGCTGCGGCTGCGCTACGCCCAGGTGCCCACCGTGGCCGCGATCGCCGGCCTGGCGCTGGGCGGCGGCTGCGAACTGGCGCTGCATTGCGCGCGGCGGGTGGCGCATTTCGAAAGCCACCTGGGCCTGGTCGAGACGGGCGTCGGCCTGGTGCCTGGCGCCGGCGGCCTGACCTACGGCGCCCGCCGCGCCGCCGCGGAGCACGCGCTGGCGCCCGAAGCGCCGCTGCTGCATTTCCTGAAGAAATACGCGTTGCAGGCGGCCACCGCGGAGGTATCGAAATCGGCGCCCGACGCGCGCCGCATGGGCTACCTGCTGGAGTCGGACCCCATCGTGTTCAACGTGCATGAAGTGTTGTACACGGCCGTGCGCGAGGCCCGCGCGCTGCACGATTCCGGCTGGCGGCCGCCGCTGGCGGCGCCGTTCGCGGTGGCCGGCAGCCAGGGCATCGCCACGCTCACCTCGCAGCTGGTGAACATGCGCGACGGCGGCTTCATCTCGGCGCACGACTTCCACCTGGGCCGCGCCATCGCCGAGATCATCTGCGGCGGCGAGGTGGCCGCGGGATCGCTGGCGGACGAGGCCTGGATCATGGCAAGCGAGCGCCAGGCCTTCATGGCGCTGCTGAACCATCCCAAGACGCAGGAACGCATCACGGGCATGATGCAGACCGGCAAGCCCGTGCGCAATTGACCGGCGGGCAGGAGACATCATGACCCGACAACTCCAGGACGCCTACATCGTGGCCGCGGCCCGCACGCCGATCGGCAAGGCCCCGCGCGGCGCCTTGCGCACCGTACGGCCGGACGATTTGCTGGCCCATGCGATCCGCGCCGCGCTGGCGCAGGCGCCCGGCCTGGATCCGGCGCGGATCCAGGATGCCGTGATCGGCTGCGCGATGCCCGAAGGGCCGCAGGGTCTGAACGTGGCGCGCATCGCGGTGCTGCTGGCGGGGCTGCCGGACACGGTGGGCGGCATTACGGTCAACCGCTTCTGCGCCTCGGGCCTGGCCGCGGTGGCGATGGCAGCCGACCGCATCCGCGTGGGCGAGGCCGACGTCATGCTGGCCGGCGGCGTCGAGTCGATGAGCATGGTGCCGATGATGGGCAACACGCCCTCGATGAACCCGCGCATCTTCGAGGGCGGCGAGAACGTCGGCATCGCCTACGGCATGGGCCTGACCGCCGAGAACGTGGCGGCCCGGTGGAAGGTGTCGCGCGAAGACCAGGACGCCTTCGCGCTGGCCTCGCACCGCAAGGCGATCGCGGCCCAGCAGGCCGGCGAATTCGCCGACGAGATCGCGCCGGTCGACGTGGCCGAGCGCCGGCCCGATATGCGCAGCGGCGACGTCGCCGTCCTGCGCCGCACGCTCGCGCTCGACGAAGGGCCGCGCGCCGACACCAGCGCCGAGGCCCTGGCCAGGCTGCGGCCCGTATTCGCCGCGCGCGGCAGCGTGACGGCCGGCAACAGCTCGCAGACCTCCGACGGCGCCGGCGCGCTGCTGCTGATGTCGGAACGCGCGCTGCGCGAGACGGGGCTGACGCCGCTGGCGCGCTTCGTCTGCTCGGCGGTGCGCGGCGTGCCGCCGGAGATCATGGGCATCGGCCCGAAAGAGGCCGTGCCGGCCGCGCTGCAGCTGGCCGGGCTGACGCAAGCCGACCTCGACTGGATCGAACTGAACGAAGCCTTCGCGGCGCAGGCGCTGGCCGTCATCCGCGACCTCGGCCTCGACCCGTCGCGCGTCAATCCGATGGGCGGCGCGATCGCGCTCGGCCATCCGCTGGGCGCCACCGGCGCGATCCGCAGCGCCACCGTGGTGCATGCGCTGCGGCGGCACAGGTTGAAGTACGGCATGGTCACGATGTGCGTGGGCACCGGCATGGGAGCGGCGGGTATCTTCGAACGAGTGTGAGCGCCACGCGGCCGGGCCGCTGGTCAAGGGTTTACCCGGGGTGTATCCTTAAAGGGAAATGTCAGACAACGCCCCTGCCTCGTCACCTCCTTCCCCTTCAAGCAGCAGTTCCGCGGCCTCCGCATCGCCGGTCCGCGGCACGCGCCAGACCTTGCTCGCGGTGTTCGGCGTCTGCGCCGTGGTGATGCTGGTGGCGCTCGATTCCACCATCGTCGGCACCATCCTGCCGCAGGTCGCCCGCGAACTCGACGGCATGGCGCTGTACGCCTGGGTCGGCACCGGCTACCTGCTGTCGTCGGCCATCGTCATCCCGATCTTCGGCCGGCTGGGCGATCTGTTCGGGCGCAAGCCCTTCATCCTGGCTTCCATCGTCGTGGTAGCCGTCGGCTCGCTGATGTGCGCGCTGTCGCAGACGATGCCGCACCTGATCGTGGCCCGCACCCTGCAGGGGCTGGGCGGCGGCATGCTGGTGGCCACGGCCTTCGCCGCGCCGGCCGACCTGTTTCCCGATGCCGCGCGCCGCATCCGCTGGCAGGCGCTGGTGTCCACCTGCTATGCCGTGGCCAGCGGGCTCGGGCCGCTGCTGGGCGGCGCCGTCACGCAGGCGATCGGCTGGCGGGCCGCCTTTCTCGTGGTGCCGGCCGTGGCGGTGGTGTCGTTCGTGATGCTGTTCCGCTATTTCCCCCGGCTGGTGCCGCGCCACGAGCGCCGGCCGCGCATCGACTGGCTGGGCGGCGTGCTGCTGGTGGTGGCGGTGGGCGCGCCGATGGCGGCGCTGGAACTGGGCTTCGCGGTCGGGGCCAAGCCGCTGCTGGCGGCGCTGTTCGCGCTGGTGGGCGCGGCCGCGATCGCCGCGCTGTGGCCGTACGAGAAGCGGGTCGAGCTGCCGATGTTCCCGCTGCGCGTGCTGGCCTCGCGCGAGTCGCGGCTGCTGAACGTGGTCAGCGTGATGATAGGCGCGGTGATGTTCAACCTGATGTACTACGGCCCGCTGCTGCTGCAGACCGTGGTCGGCATGACGCCGGCCCAGGCCGGGCTGGTGCTGGCGCCGCTGGTGGCCTGTATTCCTTTGGGCAGCGTGATCAACGGCCGCCTGTTTCCCCGCCAGAGCCAGCCGCAGCGGCTGCTGGTGCTGGGCGCGGCCATCGTCGGCGCCGGCTGCCTGGGTGTGATGGGGCTCGACAGCGGGTCGTCGACGGGCTTCGCCTTCGCGGTGTTCGGGCTGTCGGGAGTCGGGCTGGGCTTCGTGCTGCCGAACCTGACGCTGTTCATGCAGATCATCGCCGACCGGCGCGACGTGGGCGTGGCCTCGGCGCTGGTGCAGACCACGCGCACGCTGGGCAGCGCGGTCGGCACGGCGGTGATCGGCATCATCATCACCCGCACTTCGGTGCCGGCCGGCGTGCACAGCGGGATCGTGATGTCGCTGCTGTTCTGCGCCGTGACGGTCGTGCTGGCGCCCCAGATCAAGATGAAGAACCTGAGGCGGTGAGCCGGCCCCGGCTAGCGGAACAGGATGTGGTAGGCGACCAGCAGCAGGACGATGCCGCCCGCGATCACCCATGAGAACCGGCTGAACAGTTCGCCGTTGTGCGATGGCGAGCCGCCGCCTGCCATGGCCGGGAAGCGGCGCATGTGCGGGGCCTCGGCCTGTTCGGCCGCGCGGCTGGCGCACAGCGACAGCAGGCCGAGGAAGCGGTCGCTCATCTTGCGGGCGATCTTTTCGGCCTGGTCGCCGCGCAGTCCGGCCAGCTTGCCTTGCAGGTCGGCATGGGCCGCATACGAGAGCCGCGTGTTGTCGCCTTCGGGAGTGAGCCTGACGTCGGCGTAGCCGCGGGCGCCGCCGGCGGCAGGCCCTTCGCCTTCGAATTCCAGATGGTAGGAATGCGGCGGCCGGATGTCGGACAACTTGATCCGTCCGTCGAAATGCGCCGATACCGGCCCCACGTCGGCGTGCATCGACACCTTGTATTCGTCGTCGGCGACGCGTTCGACTTTTTCGCAGCCCGGGATGCAGACCTTCAGGGTCTCGGGGGCGATGAGCTTGTTCCAGGTGCGCTGCTGCGACCCCGGAACGAGGCGCGAACCGGTAAGGTCCATGTTTGTCTCCTACGCTTCGGTGGCGCCGGAAGGCCCGGCGCCGCGCTGGATTTTTGTCTAGAGCCGCCGGCTCGGGGCCGGCGTGCGCCACTGGGGCAGCGGAACTGCCCGTGTGGAAAATTTGCCACTATTCGGCGGGAGTGTCCAGCATCCGAGGTGTCAGACGTATCCGTATGCGAATGGAGAGCGAAGCGGCTGGGCTCAGTCCGGCGGCAGCACGCGCGGACGGCGGGCGCCGTCGGTGGCCACGTAGACCACGGTGGCCTCGGTCACCTTGACCACTTCGGCATCGAGCTGGACGCGCTGCGCGTAGACCTCGATGCAGACGGTGATCGAGGTGCGCCCGACGCGCACGATGTCGGTATAGAAGCTGAGCACGTCGCCGACGAAGACCGGCTTCTTGAACACGAAGGAATTGACGGCTACCGTGGCGACCCGCCCCTTGGCGCGCTCTACCGCGGCGATGGCGCCGGCGACGTCGACCTGCGCCATGATCCAGCCGCCGAACACGTCGCCCGACGGGTTGGCGTCGGCGGGCATCGCCATGACCCGCAGCGCGGGGATCTGCCCTTCGGGCAGGCGGTCGGGTTCGGGGGGCGCGTCGTCAGGCAGGGGCACGGCAGCTTCCGGTAGGGCCATGCGCCAAGTGTAGCCCGGCGCCGGGGGGACGAAAATATATCCGCGGCGAAACGGCACGCGCTGCGCAAGACGTGTACTATGGGTTCGTTGATATGTGCAAGACCATCACCTCCCAGGCCTTTCTTCCGCTTCCGGCGTCCTGCCGGCGGATGTGTCGAACCCCTCCTTGTTGATTTTCTTGGCGTCTCTTCGCCGGCCGCGCTCTTGCGTGCCGGCAACTTCGAAAGGAAATCAAAATGGCCACGCAAACCGGAATCGTGAAATGGTTCAACGACGGCAAGGGATTCGGCTTCATTACCCCCGATGACGGCAGCAAGGATCTGTTCGCTCACTTCAGCGAGATCCAGGCAGGCGGATTCAAGACCCTGGCCGAGAACCAGCGCGTGCAGTTCGAGGTCGCGCAGGGCGCCAAAGGCCCGCAGGCCTGCAACATTCGCGCCGTGAGCTGAGCCACGCCGGGCCTTGCCGGCCCGGCATCTGCCCCCACGGTTGCACCGAAGCGCGGCTTTGTCCGCGCTTTTTGATTTTCATGGAGGGCTCTCGCGATGAAGAATCTGCAGGAAGCCACCGAGCGTATCTGCGAGCTCAAGGGCAGCCTGATCGCCATCGACGCCTTGCTGCCGGCATTGCTCGAAACACTGCCGCCTGCCGCCCACGGCGCGCTGCTGCATTCCTTCGAGGCACACGCCGAAGCGGCCCGCACGATCATGCTGAACACCCCCATCTCCGAGCATGTGCTGACCGTCTTCGAGCGCGACATTGCCAGGACACAGGCACTCCTTGCCCGTACCGCGCCGGCGTGCCCCGCGCCGGATCCGGGCCGTACCGCCGAGGCGGTGTTGCTGGCCTCCACGCGCATCGCCACTTACCTGGGGCCTTCCTTGCTGACGGGGGCCAGCGGCTTTTTCTTTCGCCGCGGCGAGCGGCTGTTCCTGGTCACGAACCGGCACGTCTTCGCCGACGAGGCGAGCGGCCATTTTCCGGACCGGATAGAGATCGAACTGCACACCGACGCGCAGGACCTGACGCGACACGCGATCTTCTCGATCCCGCTCTACGAGAACGGGCTGGCGCTATGGCGCCAGGCTGCCGATAGCGCCGGGGCGGTAGACATCGCGGTCATCGAGCTCATGGCCGACCGCTTGCCCCGGTCCACGGTGCTGCAGGCGTTCGATGCGGCGAATCTGGATCCCGGCGGCGAAGACGTGGCGGTCGGCGACAGCCTGACGGTGATCGGGTTTCCGCTCGGGTTCCACGACACGGTGCACCACCTCGCCGTGGCGCGCAGCGCATCGATCGCATCGGCCTATGGCGTGCGCTTCCAGCAGCAGGGCTATTTCCTGACCGATGCCAGGACGCACCGCGGCAGCAGCGGCGCGCCCGTCCTGCGGCGCAGGCACGCAGGCCACGGCGACGATTCGCTGTTGTCCTGGCAGTTGCTGGGGGTGCATTCAACCCGCATGGACATGCGCCCGCGCGACCTGGACGAAGACGAGTCGCTCGGCCTGAACTGCGCCTGGTACGCCGACGTGCTGATGGTGCTGACCGGTTCGCCCTAGCGGGCGGCCCGGCTACGGGTTCCGCCGATGGGCCAGGAAGAACCTCAGCATCTCGGCGCTGGCATCGACGCCGGCCGGGTCCGTATAGCTTCCTTCCGCGCTGCCGCCGGACCAGGCGTGTCCCGCCCCGTGCAACTGCCAGTACTCGGTCGTGCTGCGCCCCGCTTCATCCGTATAGACCGTCCGGGTGTAGCGCTGGCCGCCGCTCGACCGTCCCTCGGCAACGCGGGCCGAAGGCTTGCCGGCCGTCTTGCCGTTCGCGTTGCGGGCCGCTTCGACGATCGCGGCGCCGTTGCTCACGTGGACGGTGGCGTCCGCATCGCCATGAAACACGATGGTGGGCGGCATCGGGCCGCCGGAGACCGCCGGCGCCGCCGGGCGGCCGTTGCGCATGGCGGCGAGCGCCGAGCCGACGTCGCTTGCCGCGCCGCTCGGCAAGCCGGAGTGCACTCCGACCGCCGCGAATACGTCCGGATAGCAGCGCCCGACGATGTCTGCCATGGCGCCGCCCGCCGACAGGCCCGCCACGAACACGCGGGCCGCGTCCACGTGATGATCGGCCGCGATCGTCTGCGCCAGGGCGGCCAGGATCGCCGGTTCGCCGCGCCCGCGCTGCTGGTGCTGCGGCTTGAACCAGTTCCAGCATCTTTGCGCGTTGGCGCGCGGGGTCTGCTCGGGGTAGAGCACGACCACCCCGAGGTCGCGGGCCAGCGCGTTCATCCGCGTGCCGGCCGCGAAGTCGTCGGCATCTTGCGTGCATCCGTGCAGCATGACCACCATGGGGCGCAGCAGGGGGGCGGCAGCGGCTGCGGCGGGCGGAAGATAGAGCTTGTACGCGAGCGTGCGTCCCTGATGCGCGACGCTGCCGGCAATCCAGCGTTCATCGCCACGCGTGCCGGCCTGGTCGGGGTCGATGACAGGCTCCGGGCCGTCGAGCACCAGCGCTTCGCCCGCCGGCCATGGGGCATGCGGGGCGGAGGGCGGCGCAGCAGGCCGGCCGATGCCTGGCCCGCGGGCGGCGCCGCCCCGGAGGGCGCGCTGGATGGCCTGCGTCGCCTCGTGCAGCCGGCCATGGCGGGTCAACTGCGTGGCTTCGGCCATCAGGCGTTGAAGCAAGTGGTTCATGGGGAGTTTCCGTTGTTTCAGTGGATTCTTCCGGCCAACGCGGCCTTGACGGCGCTGCTGGCCTGCAGCGCCCCCAGCACGGTGATGGATTCGATGGTGGCCAGGGCCAGTTCCGGGGTCACGTCCTGGCCGATGCTGGCCAGGCCCAGCACCCGGATCTGCAACTGCTGGCCCGCCGCGCGGGCGGCTTCGAGATCGGCCGCGGAAAAGTGCTGCAGGCCGAGTACCAGCAGCTTGCGGGCGACCGCCTGCTTGAGGACGTCTCCATGCGCCGCCAGCTGGTTTCGGATGGCGGTGCGGATGAAGTCCGTTCGGTTGGCGTAGAAGCTTTCGGCGACCAGCAGGTCGATATGGCCGAGATCGACGAATCCCAGGTTGATGGTGATTTTTTCCGAGTCGGCCGCCTTGGCCGGCCGGTTGAGGGCGGGCGTTCCTTTCATGGAACCATCTTAGCACCATCCATGTGGATGGTTTATGGATGTTGTTTTTCGGTCCGGAGTGCGATCGTCCTAGAGAGCGAGCAGGTCGGCCCCGATGGCTTCGAGTCCGGATGCGCCGCACAGCCGCATGGTTCGTGCCAGCTCGTCGGCCAGGATCGCCAGCGCGTGGCCGGCGCCGCGTTCGCCGCCGGCCACCGCGCCGTACAGCAGCGCGCGGCCCGCCAGCACGCCGGTCGCCCCGGCCGCGATGGCCTTGACGATGTGGCTGCCGCGCCGGATGCCGCTGTCGAGCAGCACCGGGACGCGCCGGTCCACCGCCGCCGCCACCGCCGGCAGCGCGCGGATGCTGGCCATGGCGCCGTCCAGCTGGCGGCCGCCGTGGTTGGAGACGACGATCGCGTCGCAGCCGAGCGCCAGGGCCTTGACCGCGTCGTCGGGGTGCAGGATGCCCTTGACGATGAACTGCCGGGGCCAGCGCTCGCGCAGCGCCGCCAGCTGCTTCCAGTCGAAGGTCGGATCGCTGAAGCGGCCGACCGAGGAGGCGGCCGGGCCGCCGGCCGATGCGGCGGGCGCCATGCCTTCGAGGTTTTTCAGCGGCGGGCGCCCGTGCAGCGCCATCGGCAGCAGCCAGCCCGGATGCCGCAGGAAATCAAGCGTGTTGCGCAGCGAGTGCCGATACTGCATCGCGAACCCGTTGCGCAGGTCGCGCTCGCGCTTGCCGCCGGCGGGCAGATCCACGGTGATCATCAGCGCCTCATAGCCGGCGCCTTCGGCCCGTTCGATCAGGCGCCGCACCAGTTCGCGGTCGCGCAGCACGTAGGCCTGGAACCAGAGGCGGCCGGGCGCGTGCCGGGCCACTTCCTCGATGCTGGCGCTGGACATGGTGGACAGCGTGTACGGCACGCCGGCCGCCGCGGCGGCGCGGGCCATGTCGAGATCGGCGCGGCGCCGTCCGGCGCCGGCCCCGCCGATGGGCGCCACCGCCAAAGGCAGCGCGCTGCGGCGGCCGAACAGCGTCATGCCGGTGTCCACCCGCTCGACGTTATTCAGCACCCGCGGCCGCAGCGCCAGCGCGTCGAACGCATCGCCGTTGGCGGCCAGCGTGCGCTCGTCCTCGGCGCCGCCGTCGAAGAAGTCGAACACCGCGCGCGGCAGCCTGCGGCGCGCCTCTTCGCGCAAATCGGCGATCGAACGATAGCGGGCGAGCCGGTCGCGCCCTGCCTGCCCGGCCGTCATTCCTGCAGGTTCACGGTATCCACGATCTGGCCCCATTGCCGGACGAAGCGGCCCATGCGGCTCGTCAGTTCCGCCGGCCCGAGGTAGTAGGGCATGGTGTCCGAACTGGCGAAGGCCTTGACCAGTTCCGGATCCTTCAGCGCGGCGCGGACCGATTCGGCAATGCGCCGCACGACCGGCTCCGGCGTGGCAGGCGGCGCCACGACGAAGGAATGCGAGACGGCGTCTTCGAAATCCGGGATCCGCTCCGAGAACGATCCCAGCTGCGGCGCGGCCGGGATGCGCGGGCCGCTCATGATGCCGATGACCTTGATGCGGCCGCCTTCCTTTTCGGCCACGTTGCGCGCGGCCACCGAGCTCATGATCGCCAGCTTGATCTGCTGGCCGCTCATCAGGTCGGGCAGGATCTGGCCGGCGCCCTTGTAGGGCACGTGGGTCATGCGCAGGCCGAGATTGCGCATCAGCAGTTCCATGCCCAGGTGGTGCTGGGAGCCGACGCCCGAGGTGGCGTAGAAATACTTGCCCGGGTGGGCGCGCACCTCGGCGATGAAGCCGTCGACGTCGTTGGCCGGAAAACTCGGGTGCGCGGCGATGACGAACGGGCCGCGCCCGACCGAGGCCACCATGGCGAAGCTTTTCAGCGGGTCCAGCGTGCCGGGCTTGCCCGAGGTCTTCTTCTGGACCAGGATGGCCAGCAGGGTCGAGGTCGTGGCCAGCATCAGCGTGTGGCCGTCGGGCGGGGCGTTGGCGACCGCGTCGGCGGCGATCAGCGTGCTGGCGCCCGGCCGGTTGTCGACCACCACCTGCTGGCCGAGGTCGCGGCTCATGGCCGTGGCCAGCAGCCGGGCGGATTCGTCGATATTGCCGCCGGGCGAGAAGCCGACCAGCAGGCGCACCGGCTTCTGTGGATAGGCGTCGGCCGCGGCGGCGGCGCCCGGCTGCAGGGCCAGCGCGACGAGCGGCATGGTCAATAGCGCTTTCAACATGGTCTCCTCCTCGTTCTTGTGTGCCTGGGGAAGCGGCCCCGGGGTATCGGCGAAGTATTGGAGATTGGCGGGCGATCCACAATTGCCGAAGGAATAACCTAGACTTCGCCAGGTGCGAAGCCTGGTGCCGCGGCCGCCGCCCATTCGTGGCCGGGCTGGAGGAGACATGCAATGAGATTCGATCCGATCAGCCTGCGGCTGTTCGCCGTGACCTGCCAGCAGGGGTCCATCACCGCCAGCGCGTCCCGCCTGGGCATGGCGCTGGCCGCGGCCAGCCGGCGCATCGCCAACCTGGAGGCCGACGTCGGCGTGCCGCTGCTGGAGCGGCTGCCGCGCGGCGTGGCGCCGACCACGGCCGGGCAGGCGCTGCTGCGCCACGCGCAGCCCCTGATCGAGGATTTCGACCGCATGAAGACCGAGATGGCGGAGTACGCCAAGGGCGTGCGGGGGCACGTGCGCGTGCTGGCCAACCGGTCGGCGGTGGTCCAGTTCCTGCCCGACGACGTGATGCGCTTCCTGGCCCGCTATCCCGAGCTGAGGATCGAACTCAAGGAGGATGCCAGCGGCGCCATCGTGCAGGCGCTGCGGCAGGAGGCGACCGAGGTCGGCATTTTCGAGTCCACCACCGACAGCCGCGGCCTGCAGATCCACCGCTACCGCAGCGACGAACTGGTGGTGCTGGTGCACCGCGAACACCGGCTGGCCGCGCGGCGGGCGGTGCGCTTCGAGGAATTGCTGGACGAGGAGTTCGTCAGCCTGCGGGTGGGCACGGCGCTCCACACCACCACGCAGGCCCAGGCGCAGCGGATCGGCGCCGCCATGCGGATCCGGATGCAGGTGTACGGCTTCGATTCGATGTGCCAGATGGTCCAGGCGCGGATCGGCATCGGCATCCTGCCCCGGCGCGCGGTGCTGCCGCAGTTGCAAAGCCTGCCCATCCGCGGCATCCGCCTGGCCGAGGAATGGGCCGTGCGGCAGCACTGCATCGGCTACCGCGACTACGATACCTTGTCGAAGCCGGCCAGGTCTTTCGTCGGCTTCCTGCGCGACTGCGCGGCGCAGGCGCCGGAGGCCCCGGACGCGCCCGCGCGGGCCGGCGCCCCGCGCCGCCGGCGGCCGGGCTCAGCGGGCGAATTCGGCTAGCGCGGCCGGGTCGGGCTCGAAGCCGAAGCCGGGCGCTTCCGGCAGGCGCAGATAGCCGCCTTCGAGTTCCGGCAGGCCGACGAAGACCTTCTTGCACACTTCCACCGACAGGTGGTGGTATTCCACCATCGTGCCGTGCGCCAGCCCGGCATGCAGGTGCATGTTGTGGAAAGGCCAGGCGCCGCCGTTGACGATCGGCACGTTGAACGCCTGCGCCAGGCCGGCGATGCGCACGCATTGCGTGATGCCGCCGCCGATCACCACGTTGGGCTGCAGATAGTCCACCGCGCCGGCCAGCAGCAGGTCGCGGAAGCGGTGGATCAGGCCTTCGTTCTGGCCGGCGGCCAGCGCCACGCCGGTGCGCCGCCGCAGGTCCGCCATCTGGCGGACGTCGTTCTGGGTGACGGGTTCTTCGAAGAAGGCGATGCGGTCCGCCTCGATCAGCCGGCAGAGGTCGGCGGCGTGCACGGCGTCCAGGCTGCAGTTGGCGTCGATGTAGAGGCTGGCCTCGTCGCCCACCGCCTGGCGCACCGCGTGCACGCGCCGGGCGTCTTCCGCGACGATGGCCGCCGGCGGGCGGCCGGCGTCGCGATTCTGCAGGCCCTGGAAGCCGACCACCATCTTCAGCCGGTGTTCGCCGCGGGCGTGCCAGTAGCGCGCGGCCTGCGCCAGTTCGTCGATGTCGAAGAAGGGATAGCCGAACGTGACGTAAGCCTGCACCTTCTCGCGCGCGGCGCCCAGCAGGCGCCAGATCGGCGCGCCGAAGCGCTTGCCGGCGATGTCCCACAGCGCGTTGTCGACGGCGGCGATGGCGTGGCTGGCGTGCCCCGTCTGGCCGCGCGGGCTCAGCAGCCAATAGAGCCGGTCCCAGATCATTTCGCGCCGCAGGGGATCCAGCCCGGCCAGCGCTGGCGCCGCGACGTGGTTGACCGCCGCCGCCACCACCGCCTCGTTGCTGATCGCGCTGATGCCGTGGCCCACCAGCCCGTCGTCGGTTCTGACCGACGCCAGGCACAGCCCCATGCTCGACGATTTGCGTATGCCGGCGAAATCCAGCGTCACCGGCACCCGCAGGGCCTTCGCTTCGATGTGTTCGATGATCATGCAGTCGTCCTCCGCTCCCCGCTTTGGTGCGGGAGCGCAGACTGTATCGACTGCGCCGCGGGCGGCACAATTGCCCGGTGGAGAACGTACGCTTCGCAGAACGCGAAGCGTGGGAGGCGGCCCATGGCCATTGCCGTTCCCGCCTTGCGCCTGGCATAAATTCATGACGGCGGATCGAGGTTGTTTGCTAAACTCGACCACACTTTCACCGGAAAGGAGATTCCATGAAGAAGTTCGTGCTGTTCTCCGCCGCGCTGGCCCTGGCGGCCGGCTCCGCCACCGCGCAAGACCTGACCGGCCGGCTCAAGAAGATCAAGGACAGCGGCACCATCACGCTGGGCTACCGCGACTCCTCCATTCCGTTCTCCTACCTCGACGACAATCAAAAGCCCATCGGCTATTCGATGGACATCTGTTACAAGATCGCCGATGCCGTCAAGGCCGCGCTGAAGCTGCCCAAGCTCAACGTGGCGCTGTCGCCGGTCACCTCGGCCACCCGCATCCCGCTGGTCGCCAACGGCACGGTCGATCTCGTGTGCGGCTCCGCCACCAACAATCTCGAGCGCCAGCAGCAGGTTTCCTTCGCCCCCACCACCTTCGTCACCGCCACCCGCTTCGTGGCCAAGAAGTCGTCCAACTACAACGACCTGGCCGACCTGAAGGGCAAGACCGTGGTTTCCACCGCCGGCACCAGCAACCTCAAATGGCTGACGGAGGCCAACGGCAAGCAGAACCTCGGCATGAACATCATTCCCGCCAAGGACCACGCCGACGCCTTCCTGATGGTCGACAGCGGCCGCGCGGCCGCTTTCTTCATGGACGACATCCTGCTGTACGGCCTGGTCGCCAATTCGCGCAATCCGGCCCAGTGGATGGTCAGCAGCGAGGCCTACACCGTCGAGCCCTACGGCGTGATCGAGCCCAAGAACGATCCGGCCTTCAAGAAGGTGGCCGACGACGCCGTCATCGCGCTGATGAAGTCCGGCGAACTGAACAAGCTGTACGACAAGTGGTTCAACTCGGCGATCCCGCCGCGCAACATCAACCTCAAGGTGCCGCTGAGCGAGCCGCTGAAGAAGGTCATCGCCAACCCGACCGATTCGGGCAACCCCGACGACTACCGCTGATCCGCGCCCGCGGCCGGCCGGCAACCCATCCGACAGAGGACCTTCGCGGTCCTCTGTCGCGTTATGGGCCCGGCGGCGGCGCTGCGCCATCCTGCAGGATGCGCCATGGACTACCACTGGAACTGGAATATCTTCTGGCAGCAGTCGCCCGATGGGCACGGCACCTACTTCGACACCTTGATCTCGGGCACCGGCTGGACCCTGGCGGTCTCGCTGCTGGCCTGGCTGATCGCGCTGTCGATGGGCTCGCTGGTGGGCGTGCTGCGCACCACCCGCGTCGGCTGGGCCCGGGCCGTGTGCACCGCCTATGTCGAGCTGTTCCGCAACATTCCGCTGCTGGTGCAGCTGTTCCTGTGGTATTTCGTCCTGCCCGAACTGCTGCCGCAGCGGCTGGGCGACGCCATCAAGCAGATCGCGCCGCCGTGGGGCGCGTTCTGGCCGGCGGTGCTGTGCCTGGGCTTTTTCACCTCGTCGCGCGTGGCCGAGCAGATCCGCGCCGGCATCGAGTCGCTGCCGCGCGGCCAGCGGCAGGCCGCCACCGCGCTCGGCCTGCGCGGCGCGCAGGTCTACCGCTACGTGCTGCTGCCGATCGCCTACCGCGTGGTGCTGCCGCCGCTCACCTCCGAATTCATGAACATCATCAAGAATTCGTCGGTGGCGCTGACCATCGGCCTGCTCGAAATCACCGGCCGCGCCCGCTCGATGCAGGAGTTCAGCTTCCAGGTGTTCGAGGCCTTCACCGCCGCCACGCTGCTGTACATGGTCATCAGCCTGGTGGTCGTCATGCTGGCGCGCTGGCTGGAGCGCCGCGTGGCGGTGCCGGGCTTCATCGGCCCCGCCGGCCAGGCCGGCCACTAGGAGGCGCGCATGTTCTCCGACTTCGATTTCGACGTCATCCGGCGCTCGCTGCCCTACCTGTTCCGGGACGGCATGACCTTCACGCTGACGCTGACCGCGCTGGCCACGCTCATGGGCGTGGCGCTGGGCACGCTGCTGGCGATGATGCGGCTGTCGCGCTTCGGCTGGCTGTCGGCCATCGCCGGCGGCTACGTCAACCTGATGCGCTCGCTGCCGCTCCTGCTGGTGATCTTCTGGTTCTACTTCCTGGTGCCGTACATCGGCGCGTGGATCATCGGCTCGCCCACGCCGATCCAGGTGGGTCCGTTCTGGTCGTCGCTGATCACCTTCACGATGTTCGAGGCGGCGTTCTTCTGCGAGATCATGCGCGCCGGCATCCAGTCCATTTCGCGCGGGCAGGTGGCGGCCGGCTACGCGCTGGGGCTGAACTACTGGCAGATGATGGGCAGCGTGGTGCTGCCGCAGGCCTTCCGCAACATGATCCCCATCCTGCTCACGCAGACCATCGTGCTGTTCCAGGACACCTCGCTGGTGTATGTGCTGTCGATCACCGATTTCCTGGGCGCGGCTTCCAAGGTCGCCCAGCGCGACGGCCGGCTGGTCGAGATGTACCTGTTCGCCGCGCTGGTGTATTTCGTGATCTGCTTCGCCGCCTCGAGGCTGGTGCGCGTGCTGCAGCGGCGCGTGGCCATCGTCCGCTGAGTCTGAGTCTTTCAATGCCTGTTACCGGAGCCCCGGAATGATCGAGATCAAGAACGTCAGCAAGTGGTACGGCAGCTTCCAGGTGCTGGACGACTGCTCCACGTCGGTTGCCAAGGGCGAGGTGGTGGTCGTGTGCGGGCCCTCGGGCTCGGGCAAGTCGACCCTGATCAAGACGGTCAATGCGCTGGAGCCGTTCCAGAAGGGCGAGATCATCGTCGACGGCATTTCGGTGGGCGATCCGAAAACGGACCTGCCCAGGCTGCGGTCGCGGGTCGGCATGGTGTTCCAGCATTTCGAGCTGTTCCCGCACCTGTCGGTGACCGACAACCTGACGCTGGCGCAGGTCAAGGTGCTCAGGCGCAGCCGCGAAGAGGCGGTGGCGCGCGCCGGGCGCCTGTTGCAGCGCGTGGGCCTGGCCGCGCACAAGGACAAGTTTCCCGGCCAGCTGTCGGGCGGCCAGCAGCAGCGGGTGGCGATCGCCCGCGCGCTGTCGATGGACCCGGTGGCGATGCTGTTCGACGAGCCCACCTCGGCGCTCGACCCCGAGATGGTCAACGAGGTGCTCGACGTGATGATCGACCTTGCGCGCGAGGGCATGACGATGATGGTCGTCACGCACGAGATGGGCTTCGCGCGCAAGGTGGCCCATCGCGTAGTCTTCATGGATGCCGGGCGCATCGTCGAGGATTGCGCCAAAGACGAATTCTTCGACAGCGCCTCGCAGCGCTCCGAGCGGGCGCAGCAGTTCCTGTCGAAGATCCTGTCGCATTAGGCCCCCACGCGCTTCGCGCGCCCCCAGGGGCGACGCTGGCGGACCGGCGGAGCCGGATCCGCGGCGCCCTGGACCGAGCTGCGCGCATGCGAGCGTCGTGCGACTCAAGAAGCCGGGAGCGATGGCATCGCGTGTCACAATACGGACTGGCCGCCAGGAGTCCGTTTCCATGTCCGAACTGTCGCTGTTCGAATGCCGCCTGCAGCATTTGCGCACGGGCGAGATCGCTACCGCCGTGCGCGTGGCGGGCACGGGCCCGGCCTTGCTGCTGCTGCACGGCCATCCGCAAACCCATGCGATGTGGCACCGGCTGTGGCCGGCGCTGACCGAGCATTTCACCTGCGTGGCCGCCGACCTGCGCGGCTACGGCGACAGCGGCCATCCGGAGGATGCGCCGGATCACGCCACCTACTCGAAGCGTGCGATGGCCGCCGACGCGCTGGCGCTGATGCAGTGCCTGGGCTACGAACGGTTCAGCGTGCTGGCCCACGACCGCGGCGCGCGCGTGGCGCACCGGCTGGCGCTGGACCATCCCCGCGCCGTCGAACGCATGATGCTGCTCGACATCGCGCCTACGCTCGATATGTACGAGGGCACCACGCGCAGTTTCGCGCAGGCCTATTTCCACTGGTTCTGGCTGATCCAGCCGGCGCCCTTCCCCGAACGGCTGATCGAAGGCGATCCGGCCTTCTACGTGCGCTCGATAATGGGCGGCCGCCATGCCGGGCTGGCGCCGTTCACGGCGCAGGCGCTGGCCGAATACGAACGCTGCGCGCGCCGGCCCGGCTGGGCCCACGCCATCTGCGAAGACTATCGCGCTTCGGCCGGCATCGACCTGGAACACGACCGCGCCGACCGCCAGCGCGGCGCGCGCGTCGATTGCCCGCTGCGGGTGCTGTGGGGCGCGCACGGCGCGGTCGGCCGCAACTTCGACGTGAAGGCGCTATGGCAGGCCGCGGCGTCGGACATGACCGGCCGCGCGCTGGACTGCGGACACTACATCGCCGAAGAAGCGCCCGAGCAACTGTGGCGCGAGATCGACGCATTTTTCATACGACCCGACACGGAGACCATCGCATCATGACGTATCGCATCGCGGCCATCGCCGGCGACGGCATCGGCAAGGAAGTGCTGCCCGAGGGCATTCGCGTGGTGGAGGCGGCCGCGCGCCGCTTCGGCATCGACGTCCGCTTCGACCATTTCGATTTCGCCTCCTGCGACTACTACGCCAAACATGGCGCGATGATGCCCGACGACTGGAAGGCCCGGATCGGCGGCCACGACGCGATCTTCTTCGGCGCGGTCGGCTGGCCCGCCGCCGTGCCCGACCACGTGTCGCTGTGGGGCTCGCTGATCAAGTTCCGCCGCGAGTTCGACCAGTACGTGAACCTGCGGCCGGTGCGGCTGATGCCTGGCGTGGCCTCGCCGCTGGCCGGCCGCCAGCCGGGCGACATCGATTTCTACGTCGTGCGCGAGAACACCGAAGGCGAATACTCCAGCGTCGGCGGCCGCATCTTCGAAGGCACCGAGCGCGAGACGGTGATCCAGGAAACCGTGATGACGCGCCACGGCGTGGACCGCGTGCTGAAGTTCGCCTTCGAGCTGGCCGCGTCGCGGCCGGCGCGCCACCTGACCTCGGCCACCAAGTCGAACGGCATCGCGATCACCATGCCCTATTGGGACGAGCGGGTGGAAGCGATGGCGCGCAGCTATGCCGACGTTAAGGTCGACAAGTACCACATCGACATCCTCACCGCGCATTTCGTGCAGCACCCCGACTGGTTCGACGTGGTGGTCGCCTCCAATCTGTTCGGCGACATCCTGTCCGACCTGGGCCCGGCCTGCACCGGCACCATCGGCATCGCGCCGTCGGCCAACCTCAACCCCGATCGCCGCTTTCCGTCGCTGTTCGAGCCGGTGCACGGCTCGGCGCCCGACATCGCCGGCAAGGGCGTGGCCAACCCGATCGCGCAGATCTGGTCGGGCGCGCTGATGCTGGACTTTCTCGGCCACCGCGACGCGCACGATGCCATCCTGGGCGCCATCGAGGAATCGCTGCGCCGCGGCGTGTGCACGCGCGACCTGAACGGCAAGGCCTCGACGGCCGAGGTGGGCAAGGCCATTGCTGATCTGGTGGGGTGACCGCCATGCATTCGCTTTTGCTTGCTTCCTATCGCGCCGCCGTCGCGGCCGCCGATCCGCTTCATATCGTGGCCGGCCACCTGCCGGCGCCGCCGCGCGGCCGCACGGTGGTGGTGGGCGCGGGCAAGGCGGCGGCCAGCATGGCGCGCGCGGTGGAGCAGGCCTGGCCGGCCGATGCGCCGCTGTCGGGGCTGGTGGTGACGCGCTATGCGCACGGGCTGCCGCTGGCGCGCATCCGCTGCGTGGAGGCCGGGCACCCGGTGCCGGACGAAGCGGGCGAGGCGGCCGCGCGCGAGATCCTCGAACTGGCGCGCGGGCTCGGGCCCGACGACCTGCTGATCGCGCTGGTGTCGGGCGGCGGCTCCAGCCTGCTGTCGCTGCCGGTGCCCGAGGTGTCGATGGCCTCGCTCAAGGGCGTTACGCAGGCGCTGCTGCGCAGCGGCGCGCCGATCGAAGACATGAACGTGGTGCGCAAGCACCTGTCGCAGGTGCAGGGCGGCCGGCTGGCCGCGGCCACGCGCGCCGCGGTGCTGGGGCTGATCGTGTCCGACGTCGCCGGCGACGACCCGTCGGCCATCGCCTCCGGCCCCACCGTGCCCGACCCGAGCAGCTACGGGCAGGCGCTGGCCATCCTGCGGCGCTTCGAGGTCGACGCGCCGGCCGACGTGCGGCAATGGCTGGAAGCCGGCGCCGAGGGCCGCCATCCCGAAACGCCCAAGCCCGGCGATCCGCTGTTCGCGCGCGTCGACAACCGCACCATCGCCACCGCGCAGCAAAGCCTGCAGGCCGGCGCCCGCTCGCTGCGCGAGGCCGGCATCCCGGCCGTGGTGCTCGGCGACACCGTCACCGGCGAGGCGCGCGAGGTGGCCAAGGTCTATGCCGCGCTGGTGCGCCAGATCCGCCGCCGCGGCGAGCCCTTCGCCGCGCCGGTGGCGCTGGTGTCCGGCGGCGAATGTACCGTGACGGTGCGCGGCAAGGGCCGCGGCGGCCGCTGCACGGAATTCCTGCTGTCGCTGGCCCATGAGCTGGGCGGCGAGGACGGCCTGTGCGCGCTGGCCTGCGATACCGACGGCATCGACGGCAGCGAGGACAACGCCGGCGCATGGTGGGACAGCGCCTTGCTGCGCCAGGCCGCCGCGCGCGGGCTGGCGCCGGCGCGCTGGCTGGAGTCCAACGATGCCTGGGGCTATTTCAGCGAGCTGGACAGCCTGGTGGTGACCGGGCCGACGCTGACCAACGTCAACGACTACCGGGTGATCCTGGTCGGCCAAGCTTGAATGAGGCACGCCCGGCTTGTCAGGGGCCGGGCCGCGCAGCGCATGCCGTAGCCGCATGTCGCATGGGCATGGAGCATGGCGCCGCGGCGGCATCCGTTCACCGGGGCAGCAGCTCCCGTATCGCCGCCTGGTAGCGGCCGGGCTGCAGATTGGCCGGATAGTGCCCGCCGCCCGGTATGCGGACGTGGCGGCTGCCCGCATACCGTTGCCGCATCTGTTCGCGCGTGGGGCCTGCGATGACGGGATCCTCGTCGTCGTCGATCAGCGCCACGGCTTCGGCCGCCAGCGGCACCGCGGGCAGCGGCTGCGCCGTCAGCACCGCCAGGCGCATCGCCTTGACCATGTCGGCGTCCTGCTCCGTGCCGACCAGTTCCAGCATCACGGCTTTCAATTCGGCATGTTCCGGCGTGGGCGCCGGGCCGTTCTGCAATTGCGCGCGCGCCGCGGCCAGCACGTCGGCGGGCGGGGTGCGGGCGTAGTCGGCGGCCGGCGGCCAGCGCGATTGCTGCAGGCCGGGGTCGTAGAAGGTATTGGCCAGGACCAGCGTGCGCAGCCGGGCCGGCGCTTCGAGCGCGACCAGCTGCGCCACGTAGCCGCCCAGCGAGGTGCCCAGCAGGTCCACCACCGGGCAGCCCAGCGCGTCGACCAGCGCGGTCACGCCCCGGGCCAGCCGCCGCGCGTCGCCGATGGCCGGGAAGGTCACGCTGACCAGCCGGCGCTCGCCGCCCAGCGCGTCCAGCACGCGGTAGAACACGTCGCCGGTGCCCAGCGCGCCGGGCAGCAGCAACAGCGGCACGCCGGTGCCGCCGGTGTCGCGCACCGTCCAGGGCGTGCCGTCGAGGTCCAGCGTGCGCGCCGGGTAGCGGCGGCGCGTTTCGGCGAACAGGGAAGGTAGTGTCGTCGTCATCGGTGCGTGTTTTCGTTGCTGCGAGGAGACCGGCCCGCGGCAGGATGCCCTCCCGCGGCCGGGGCGGGGCGCCTGCTACTTGCCCGCCAGGTTGATGCGCTGGAACCGTTCGGCGAACTGGCGCTGGTCCTTGACCAGGATGGCGCCGAACTCGGCCGGCGTCATGCGCGGCACGTCGGTGCCGGTCCTGGCGGCCTGGGCCACGAAGTCGCGGTCGCGGGCCAGCTTGTCGAGTTCGGCCGCCAGGCGGTCGACCACTTCCTTCGGCGTGCCGGCCGGCGCCAGCATGCCCACCCAGCTGGCGATGTCGAAGTCGGCCAGCCCTTCCTCGGCCAGCGTGGGCACGTTGGGCAGGAGCGGCGAGCGCTTCTTGGCGGTGACCGCGATCGGCTTGAGCGCGCCCTTCTGGATGTGCGGCAGCGACGACTGGATGGTGTCGAACATCATCTGCACCTGCCCGGCCAGCAGGTCGGCCAGGGCCGGCGCCGCGCCGCGGTAGGGCACGTGCGAGGCCTGCGCGCCGGTGAGCTGGTCGAATTCGGCGCCGGCGAAGTGGAACAGGCTGCCGGTGCCGATCGACGAATAGAACATCGGCCGCCGCTTGGTTTCGGCCACCAGTTCGGCCACCGTATTGGCTTTCACCGAGGGGTTCACGTTCAGCACCATCGGATGGTAGGCCAGCATGCCGATCGGCGTGAAATCCTTGACCGGGTCGGCCGCCTTGGCGTCGGTTTCCAGCGTGAGCGGCGCCAGCACGTGGCTGCTGAGCGAGCCCACCAGCAGCGTGTAGCCGTCGGGCGCCGCGTTGGCCACGGCGTTGGTGCCGATGGTGCCGGTGGCGCCGCCGCGATTGTCGATCACGAAGGGCTGGCCCATGGACTGGCTGAGCCGGGTGGCGAACATGCGGGCGACGACGTCGGTGCCCCCGCCCGGCGGAAAGGGCACGATGACGCGCACGGGCTTGTTCGGGTAGGCGCCGTTGTCGGCATGGACGGCGGGTGCGGCGGCCAGCGCGAGGCCGGCGACGGCGGCACAGGCCAGGGCCTGTTGCCAGCGCGCGGCCGCGCGGATGGCGGGAGCGAAGGGCTTCATCGAGGGGTCTCCATGGTTTTTATGAACGCGGCCCCGTCATGCGCAGGGCCGGCGAAGCAGCTGCAAATGCGGAAGGCCGGCGCGCCGGACGCGGTCAGGCCTGGGCTTCGGCCACCGTGATCGTGCCGTCGGCGTTCAGCTTGATGCCGGTGGCCTGGGCCGCCGCCAGGTGATCGGGCAGGTATTCCACCTTGCCGGCGTCGGGCCCGCCGATGATCGTGAGCAGGCGGCCCTTGCCGCTGCCGATGTAGCGGAACCAGCGGTAGCAGCCGATGGGCCACATGATCATGTCGAACGGTTCGAGCGTGAGCGAACGTTCGACCCCGTCGTCCAGCCAGAACACCTGCCACGTGCCCACCAGCGGCATGAACACTTCCTCGGTCTGGTGGGCGTGGGGGGCCGTGCCGTTGCCGTGTTCGCATTCGAGCATGCCGACGTTGAAGCCGTTGGCCTTCGATTCTATGTTCGGCAGCAGGTCGGGGTTGGTTTCGTTTTCGGTCACGCCCAGGCCGATCAGGTTGAACTTCTTGCGCAGACAGCCGGGCACGCGGCTGTCCACGTAGGCATCGGCGCTGCCGCGCAGCGTGGCATAGCGGGCCACGTTGCGTTCGATCAATTCCGGCGGGAAGGGCTTCATCGGGAAACGCGGTTCGGACATGGGTTCGCCTCCATGGTGGTCCGTTAATCGGAACTTTGTATCGTTGAACGGACTATAAGGGCGGGCGGAAGACCATGTCAAGGCAAGGTCCCTGTGGCACACTAGCCGCCGTGAAAACCGAACCCCTTGCCGCCGCCCCGGCCGCGCGGGGGCCCGCGTCCGACGGCGGCACCGTGCACCGGGTCTTGCGCATCCTCGGCTGTTTCGCCGAAAAAGAACGCTGGGGCCTGAACGAACTGGCGCGCGCGCTGAACCTGCCGCGCGCCACCACGCACCGGTTGCTGAACCTGTGCCGGCCGCTCAATTTCGTGGCGCAGGACGAAGACGGTTCCTATTGCCCCGGGCTGGAGCTGTACCGGCTCGCCGGCCGGCTGTCGATGGAGATGCCGCTGAACCGGATCGCCGGGCCGATCCTGGCGCGGGTGCGCGACCAGACCGACGAAACCACCATCCTGACGCTGCTGGTGCGCAGCGAGCTGAAGATGTTCTTCGCGCTGACCGCGTCGCCGTCGCACCCGATGCGCTACACGATCCAGACCAACCGGCTGGAGCCCCTGACCTGGGGCGCCACCGGCCGCGCGCTGCTGGCCTTCCTGTCGCCCGAAGAGATCGGCGAGGCGGTGCGCCGCGCCGAGCCGTCGCCGCTGGACCAGCGGCCGCTGGACGAAGCCGAGCTCAGGCGCTCGCTGGCCGGGATCCGCGCCGCCGGGCATTCGGTCACGCACGGCCAGCGCACGCCCAACGGCGTCGGCCTGGCCGTGCCGTTCTTCGACGGCCGCGGCGAGGTCCGCGGCAACGTGGCGCTGACGATTCCGGAGTTCCGCTTCGACCCGGATAAGCAGGCGTGGCTGCTGGGTCTGCTGCGCGAGGCGGCGGCAGAACTGGCCCGCAAAATGGGCTGGACGTGATGCGACCTAGGCCGGCGCCGGGGCGCCCCAGGCCGGCCGCGCCCCCTCGGGGGACAGCCATGCGAACGCCGTCCAGGCGCCCGGGCTGCCAGGGGCTATTTCATAAACCAGCGGTCGACCAGGCGCGCCCAGAAACTCGCTCCCAACGGCAGCAGGTCGTCGTTGAAGTCGTAGCTGGCGTTGTGCAGCGCGCACGGCCCCAGGCCATGGCCATGGTCGCGGTGCAGGCCGTCGCCGTTGCCGATGAACACGTAGCAGCCGGGCTTTTCCTGCAGCATGAAGGCGAAGTCTTCGGCGCCCATGGTGGGTTCCACCGCGGCGTCGACCGCGTGCTCGCCCACCAGGGAGCGCAGCACGTCGGCCACGAAGGCGGTTTCCGCGGGATGGTTGACCAGCGGCGGATAGTTGCGTTTGAAATCGACCTCCGCCGTGGCGTCGAAGGCGGCCGCCGTGTGTTCGGCGATGGCGCGCATGCGCGCCTCGATCAGGTCGAGCACCTCGAGCGAGAAGGTACGCACCGTGCCGCGCAGCACCGCCTCGTCGGGCACGATGTTGGTGGCGCGGCCGGCGTGGATCTGGGTGATGCTGAGCACCGCGGCGTCGATCGGCTTCTTGTTGCGGGTCACGATGGTCTGCAGCGACTGCGCGATCTGCACCGCGGTCATGACCGGGTCGGCCCCCAGGTGCGGCAGCGCCGCATGGCTGCCCTTGCCGCGCACGGTGATCTCGAATTCGTTGCTGGAGGCCATCATGGGGCCGGGCGTGACGCCGAAATGGCCGACCGCCATGCCGGGCCAGTTGTGCATGCCGAACACGGCCTCCATCGGGAAGCGCCTGAACAGGCCGTCGTCGATCATCGCCTTGGCGCCGGCGCCGCCTTCCTCGGCCGGCTGGAAGATCAGGTAGACGGTGCCGGCGAAATCGCGGTGCATCGACAGGTAGCGCGCCGCGCCCAGCAGCATCGCGCTGTGGCCGTCGTGGCCGCAGGCGTGCATGCGGCCGGGGTGGACGCTGGCGTGCGCGAAGGTATTGGCTTCCTGCAGCGGCAGGGCGTCCATGTCGGCGCGCAGGCCGATGGCGCGTCCGCCGGCCGCGCCCTTGCCTTCGACGATGCCGACCAGGCCGGTGACGCCGAGGCCGCGTTCCACCGGGATTCCCCATTCCTGCAGCTGGGCCGCGATGCGGTCGGCCGTGCGGCGTTCTTCGAAGCGCAGCTCGGGATGGGCATGCAGGTCGCGGCGGATCGCCTTGAGCTGCTGCTGGAATTCGACGATGGGTTCGAGCAGGTGCATGGCGGGACTCCGAAAGCTCGCGCCCCGGCGGGAAGCGCCGCGGCCGGCGCCATGAACTTCCGCGCCGGGCCGGGGTTCAATAGCCATTATCGTCAATGACTGCTGCAATGGCGAGAGGGTCGATGCGGTATCGTATTCTTGCGTTGTGCGCAATGGCGGCCCTGCTGGGCGGTTGCGCCGATCTCGGCTACACCTGGCAGGCCATCGCCGGGGAATCCCGCCTGCTTCAGGCAGCCCGGCCCATCGACCAGGTGCTGGCCGACCCGGCCACGCCGCCCGACCTGCGCGCGCGCTTGCGGCAGGCGCAGGCCGCCCGCCGCTTCGCCAGCGAGGTGCTGGGCCTGCCCGACAACGACAGCTACACCCAGTACGCCGACGTCGGCCGGCCCTATGTGGTGTGGAATGTGTTCGCCACGCCGGAGCTGTCGCTGCGGCTCAAGCAGTCGTGTTTTCCGGTGGTGGGGTGCATCGATTACCGCGGCTACTATGCGCTGGCCGACGCGCGGCGCGAGGCCGACCGGCTGCGGCAGGCCGGCTGGGACGTGCAGGTGGGCGGGGTGCCGGCCTATTCCACGCTCGGCTGGTACCGCGACCCGCTGGTCAACACCTTCATCCGGATGCCGCCCGGCGAGGTCGCGCGGCTGGTGTTCCACGAACTCACCCACCAGGCCGTCTACGCCAAGAACGACACCGCGTTCAACGAATCGCTGGCCACCACGGTCGAGCAGATCGGGCTCGAACGCTGGCTGAGCCTGCCCGAGAACGCGGCGCTGCGCGCCCCGTACGACGCCTATGCCGAACGACGGCACGACTTCATCGAACTGCTGCTCGACACCCGCCACCGGCTGGCGCAGGCCTATGGCGAAAGCGGCCGCGCGCGCGGCCCGGCGCCCACCGCGCCGCTGCCGGCCGACATGCCGCCGGAGGAGCTGGCCGCGCGTCGCGCGCAGAAAGCCCGCATCCTGGCCGACCTGCGGCAGCGCTACGAACAGCTCAAGCGCGACAAATGGAACGGCTATGCCGGCTACGACGCCTGGTTCGCCCAGCCCCTGAACAACGCCCACTTCGCCGCCATCGCCACTTATCATCAATGGGTGCCCGCCCTGCGCGCCCTGGCCGCCCGCTGCGGATCCTGCGCCAACGGCAGCCTCGCGCCCTTCCTGGAGCAGGCCCGCGAACTGGCGCGCCTGTCCCCCGTCGAACGCCGGCGCCGCCTGGAAGCCCTGCAGCCATTGGTGGGCTATCATCATTGACCGTAGCCCGGGGGGGCGGCGAGAAAATCCATAACGGAGACGAGGCATGGAGAAACCCTGGCTGGCGCATTATCCCGCCGGCATTCCGGCGGAGGTCGATCCGGGGAGGTACGAGTCGCTGGTGCAGATGCTGGAAGAGGCCTTCGTCCGCCACGCCGGGCGCGAGGCCTTCGCCTGCATGGGCGGCGCTCTCGCCTACGCCGAACTCGACGCGCAGTCCGCCCGCCTGGCGGCCTGGCTGCAGTCGCGCGGCCTGACGCGCGGCGCGCGGGTGGCGGTGATGATGCCCAACGTGCTGCAGTACCCGGTGGCCATTGCCGGTGTGCTGCGCGCAGGCTGCGCGGTGGTCAGCGTCAACCCGCTCTACACTCCCTATGAACTCGAGTACCAGCTCAGGGACAGCGGCGCCCAGGCCATCGTCATCCTCGAAAACTTCGCCCACGTGCTGCAGCGGATCATCGACGCCACCTCGGTGCGGCACGTGGTGGTGGCCTCGATGGGCGAACTGCTGGGGCCGGTGCGGGGCCGGGCCGTCGATTTCGTCGTGCGCCGGGTCAAGAATCTGGTGCCGCCCTACGAGCTGCCGCAGGCCTGCCGCTTTTCGCGGGCGCTGGCCGAAGGCGCGCGGCTGCCGCGGGCGCCGGCCGGCGTGGGCCCCGACGACGTCGCCTTCCTGCAATACACCGGCGGCACCACCGGCGTGGCCAAGGGCGCCGTGCTGCTGCACCGGAACCTGGTGGCCAACGTCCTGCAGTGCGAAGCCTGGCTGATGAACGGTGTGGGGCAGGCCGCGGGCCCCAAGGCGGCCGAGCAGCAGGTATTCGTCGCCGCGCTGCCGCTTTATCACATCTTCGGGCTGACGGTCTGCGCGCTGCTCGCCATGCGCGTGGGCGGGCTCAGCGTGCTGGTCCCGAATCCGCGCGACCTCGACGCGCTGGTGGCCACGCTGGCGAAATACCGCTTCAACCTGTTCCCCGGCGTCAACACCCTGTTCAACGCGCTGTTGAATCATCCGCGTTTCGGCAGCCTGGATTTCTCCGGCCTGCGGGTGGCCGTGGGCGGCGGCATGGCGGTGCAGAAGGCTGTGGCCGACCGCTGGCTGGCGGCCACCGGCACGCCGCTGTGCGAAGGCTACGGCCTGTCGGAAACCTCGCCGGTGGCCTGTTGCGTGCCGGTCGACGTCGAAACCTATACCGGCTCGATCGGCATGCCGCTGCCGTCGACCGAGGCGGTGCTGCTGGACGACGCCGGCAACGTGCTGCCGCCGGGACGGCAGGGCGAGATCGCGCTGCGCGGGCCGCAGGTGATGGCCGGCTACTGGAACCGCCCCGACGAAACCGAGCTGGCCATGACCGACGACGGTTTCTTCAAGACCGGCGACATCGGCACGATGGACGAACGCGGCTATTTCCGCATCGTCGACCGCAAGAAGGACATGATCCTGGTGTCCGGCTTCAACGTTTATCCGAACGAGGTCGAATCGGTGGCGGCGCATCATCCCGGCGTGCTGGAGTGCGCCGCGGTGGGCGTGCCCGATGCGCATTCGGGCGAGGTGGTCAGGCTGTTCGTGGTGCGGCGCGACCCCGCGCTGACCGAAGCCGAATTGTTGAAATTCTGTCGCGAGCGGCTGGCCGGTTACAAGCGGCCGCGCGAAATCGTGTTCCGCCGCGAGTTGCCGAAGACGAACGTCGGTAAGATATTGCGTCGGGAGCTGCGCGAAGAAGCGGCCAGGGGGGCGGGGCGGTCCGCCGCCTGAGCCCGGCGCCGGGCCGGCCCATGCGGGCCGCCGCGCCGGCGGCCGAGGCCCGCGATACGAAGCTCCCTTCCATTACCGGTGCCCCCCGTGGGCGCTTCGATTGGCGACACGGGGGCGGCATGTTCCACGCATCAGCTTTGTTCCGATCCACCGGCGTCGGCCGCCGCGCCGCGCGTCTGCGCGTGCTGGCGGCTGCGCTGTCCGGCCTTGCGCTCGGCCTGGGCGCGGCGGCGCCGGCCCGCGCCGCGGCCACCTTCCGCCTCGACCGCCTGCAGGCGGCGCCTGGCGAAACCGTGCGGATCGAGGCCATGTTCTTCAACGACGGCAACGCCTCCACCGTATGGACGCCGCCGCGCGAACTGATCCTGCAATGGCGCGACGCCAAGGGCGCGGCGCTGCGTTCGCGCGCCGTGCTCGACGGCGATGGCGCGGCGCTGGACGTGCCGGTGGGCCGCTTCTCGCGGGTGACTTGGCGCGCGGTGGTGCCGATGCAGGTGCATGGGCTGCAGGCCATCGGCATCGAAGGCGAGCCGGTGCTGCTGGCGCTGGATGCGACGGCGGCCGAGGCCGGCGCCGTGGCCGGGACCCGCGCCTATGGCCCGATCCTCGACGACGCCGCGCCGGGCACCGCGCCGGCCGTGCCCGACACCGGCGTGCTGAGCTCGGTATCGGGTGCCGGCGCGGCCTCGGCGCCGGCCAGCAGCGCCCTGGTCGGGCCGGCGCCGAACGAGGCCGCCTCCGCCTCGTACGAGAACGACACGCTGCAGCGCTTCCGCAGCGCGGTGTCGTCGTTCGAGCCGGTGTATTTCAGCGTCGGCACGCGCGACGGCAACGCCCGCTTCCAGATCAGCCTGAAGTATCGCTTTTTCCAGCCCGAGGCCGGCCGGCCCCGGCTCCGCGACAACATATACCTCGGCTATACCCAGACCTCGCTGTGGGACATCGGCGAAGAGTCGGCGCCGTTCCGCGACAGCAGCTACCGGCCCAGCCTGTTCTGGATGTCGGAGAACGTGTGGGAATCGGCCAGCCGCCGCTGGTCGATGGGTTTCGACGGCGGCCTCGAACACGAATCGAACGGCAAGGACGGCGACGCCTCGCGCGCGGTCAATTCGGTCTACGGCCGGCCGGCGCTGCGCTACCGCTTCGGCGACGGCAGCACGCTGAGCTTCGCGCCGAAGATCAAAGGCTACCTGAGCACCAACGGCAATCCCGACCTGTCGGACTACCGCGGCCACGTCGACTACCTGCTGCGCTGGGCCAGCGACGACGGCCCGATGGTATCGGCCCTGATACGGCGCGGCCACGCCAAGGGTTCGCTGCAGCTCGACCTGGCCTACCCGCTGCGCAGCGAATGGCTGGCGAACCTGAACGGCTTCCTGCATCTGCAGTATTTCACCGGCTACGGCGACACGCTGCTCGACTACAACGTGCGCGCGCGGCCGCAGCTGCGGATCGGCCTGATGATCATTCGCTGAGGGCAGGCGGCCGGCCATGCCCGCGCCGCGGGCAAGCCAGGGCGGCCGGCGCCGCGTGGCCGCCGTTCAGCCCTTCGGCCAGAAGGGCTCGATCATGGCCTGCAATTCGGCCGCCACCCCGGGCGTGCCGGCCACCAGGTCGCCGTCGACCGGCCACGGCTGGCGGCCGAGCGGGTCGAAGGCCTTGCCGCCGGCCTCGCGCACCAGCAGCGTGCCGGCCGCCAGGTCCCAGGGCTTGAGCCGCAATTCCCAATAGCCGTCGAAGCGCCCGCAGGCGACCCAGGCCAGGTCGAGCGCGGCGGCGCCGTTGCGGCGCACGCCGCGGGTGGCGTGCATGGCGGCGCGCAGCATGGGCAGATAGGTGTCGGCGAACGACATGTCGCTGTACGGGAAACCCGTGGCCAGCACGGAATCGGCCAGCGTGGCGGTGTGCGAGCAGCGGATGCGGTGGCCGTTGAGCCAGGCGCCGTCGCCGTGCACCGCGGTGAACATTTCCTCGCGGCAGGGATCGTAGACCACGCCGACCACCGGCCCGGCGGCCGGCAGCGCCGGCTGCAGCGGCAGCACGCTGCCCTGGGGCGCCACCAGCGCGATCGACACGGCGTAGTGCGGAATGGTGTGGACGAAATTGGTGGTGCCGTCGAGCGGGTCGATATACCAGCTGGCCGGCCCCGACGGCGTGCCACCCGTTTCCTCGGCCACGATGCCGAACGCCGGCGTCTTGGCGCGCAGCACCTCGATGATGGCCTCCTCGGCCTCGCGGTCGGCCTGCGACACCAGGTCGTTGCGCGCCTTCAGGTCGATCACGAGTTCGGCGCGCCGGTGCGCATAGGCCTGCAGGACGGCCGCGCCGGCATGGGCGGCCGTGACGGCGGCATCGAGCGCGCGCGACAGATCGAGCGGGGCGGAACGGACGGGAGCGGGGGGAACAGTATTCATGTCGGTTATCCATGGCCCCACGCGCCGAGACGCATGAACCTACGCCATTCTATCCAGGATGCGGCGGATCCGGCTACGCCGGTCCGCCCGCATCGCCCCTCGAGGCGCGTCGGCGCGCCGTCGCGGGTCGGTATCATGGCGGCGTGTTCAAGCCGCTGATCCCCTCCACTCCCGAGTTCGCGTCCGACGGCGTGCCCTACAGCGGGCGCTACGGCGACGTCTACCATGCCGCCCAGGGCGCCCTGGGCCAGGCGCGCCACGTATTCCTGGGCGGCAACGGCCTGCCCGAACGCTGGCGCGGCCGCGCGGCCTTCACCGTGTGCGAGACGGGGTTCGGGCTGGGGCAGAATTTCCTCGCCCTGTGGGAAGCGTGGCGCGCCGACCCGGCGCGCAGCGCGCGGCTGCACGTGGTGTCGATCGAGGCCCATCCGTTCGCGCGCGACGACTTGGCCCGGCTATTGATGCCGCGGCTGCCCGATGCGATGCGCGGCCTGGCCGCCGAGCTGCTGGCGCAATATCCGCCGCTCGTGCCGGGCCTGCACCGGCTCGATTTGCAGGGCGGCGCGGTCACGCTCACGCTGGCCTTCGGCCTGGCGCTGGACGTGGCGCCGCGATTGTCGGCGCGGGTGGATGCCTTCTTCCTGGACGGCTTCAGCCCGGCCCGCAATCCGGAGATGTGGTCGGCGCCGCTGATGAAGGCGCTGGCGCGGCTGGCCGCGCCCGGGGCCACCGCCGCTTCGTGGACCTGCGCCGGCGCCGTGCGGCGGGCCTTGCAGGAGGCCGGCTTCGAGGTCGACAAGCGGCCCGGCTTCGGCGGCAAGCGCTCGATGATCGCCGCCCGCCATGCGCCGCGCTTCACGCTGCGCAGGCCGGCCGCGGCGCCCGGTCCGGCCGGTGGGCCTGTTCTCGCCGGCGCATCGGGTCCGGCCGGCGTTCGTGTTTTCGCCGGCGCGCGCGAGGCGGCGGTGATCGGCGCCGGCATCGCCGGGGCCGGCGTGGCACACGCGCTGGCGCTGCGCGGCTGGCGGGTGACGGTGCTCGACGAAGGCTTGCCGCCGAGCTTGCCGGCGGCCGCGGCGGGCGCATGGCCCGGCGGCCTTGGGATGCCGGGGGCGACGTATCCGGCGTTGCCGGGTGTCGCGCCGGGTCCCGGCCACCTGGCCGCCGCCCTGACGCCGCTGGTGGCCCGCGACGACAATGCCCGCGCCCGCCTGACGCGGGCCGGCGCGCTGCGGGCGCAGGCCCGCTGGGCGCCCTGGACCGACGGCGATATCGTGGCGCGCTGCGGAACCGTGCAGCAGGCGCGTTCCGACGCGAAGCAGGCGGACCTGCACCGGGCCCTGGGCGAACTGGCATTCCCAGCGGACTGGGTGCGCGCGGTCGGCCGCGACGAGGCGTCGGCGCTGGCCGGGCTGCCGCTGGCGCGCGGCGGCGCCTGGTTCCCGGGCGGCCTGCGGGTGCGGCCCGGCCGGCTGCGCGCGGCGCTGTTCGATCATCCCTCCGTCACGCTGCGCCAGGGCCATGTGGCGCGGATCGCGGCGCTGCCCGGCTCCGCGTCCGGCTGGCGGGCGCTGGACGCGGCCGGCGGCGTGCTGGCCGAAGCCGCGGTGCTGGTGGTGGCCAATGCCGCCGGCGCGCCGGCCCTGCTGGCGGACAGCGGCTGGCGCGATGGCGCGGCCGCGCCGAAATTCTTCGCCCTGCGCGCGATCGCCGGCCAGATCACGCTGCTGCCGGCGTCCCTGCTGGGCGGCGGACCGCGCTGCATCGTCGCCGGCGAAGGCTATCTGCTGCCCGCCATCGATGAAAAATGCGTAACAGGAAGTACCTATGTCCACGACGCCGCGCAGGCCGCGACGACGGCCGACGGCCTGCGGGTCAATCTGCAGCGCGTGGGCGGCCTGGTGCCCGGTTTCGACCCGGCCGCGGCGCCGGCGGACCTGCCCGGGTGGGCGGGATGGCGGGCCGTGCTGCCCGGGCGGCTGCCGGCGATCTGCGAGGTGCCGGGGGCGCCCGGCCTATGGCTGGCGGCGGGCTATGCCTCGCGCGGGCTGACCTGGTCGGCGCTGGCCGGGGACGTCATCGCGGCCAGCCTGGAGGGCGAACCGGCGCCGCTCGAACGCGATCTGCTGGCGGCGGTGGGCTGGCGCTGAGGGGCGGGAGCCGGCCCGGAAAGGCGCCGGAATCCGGCCCGATGGTTTATTTGATACCCCGAATCCGTCAAAATAGCGGTTTTGGCGAAAGTACGGCGGATTTGGCGTCCCGGCGCGGTGGCATGCGCGGGCCGAGGCGGCGCTATTGCGCCGGCCATTGTACCCAGGCCAATCTGACGAGATAGAGGGAACCTGTGCCACTTCGAACCGAATCCTCCCGCTACCAGCGTCTGGAATCCCTGTCCCTCCATGCTTCGGACCCGGTCAGCTTCCGGTTTAACACGGACGGCGGCCGGGCGCTACTTGTCGAGGCGCATGCGCCCGGCGTGTTCCGTTTATGCATCGGCGGGCCGCTGGCCGAAGGCCGGGCGCCGTCGCCCGGCGCCGCCCGCGCGGCCGCGCTGCAAGACCTGCTGGCCCGCGCCGAGCCCGTCGGCGAAGCCTCGCTCGAACAATTCGAGGCCGACGGCCAGGCGGCATTCCGCCTGGTGCAGGGCGACCACGCCCTGGAGCTGCGCAGCGCGCCGCTGCGCCTGACCCTGCATCGCAAGGGCCAGCCCGTGCTGGCCTCGGCCGGCGGCGACGGGCAGGCCTTCGGCGTGGCCGACGGCGGCTGGCGCGTGGCGTTCGACCTGGCCGACGGCGAGTCCCTGCACGGCCTGGGCGAGACCACGCAGTCGCTGGACCGGCGCGGCGCCGTCATCGCCACCGACGATCCCGACGCGCGCGCGCTGCCGCTGTGCTGGAGCCCGGGCGGCTGGGGCGTCTACGCCAACACGCTGGCCCCCACCGTGCACGCGCTGGGCGCGGCCGCCGCGCCGTCCGGCTACGTGCTGGCCATCGGCGATGCCGACCTGGACCTGTTCCTGTTCGTGGGCGACCCGGCCGAAATCCTGAACCAGTATTCGCAGATCACCGGCCGCGCCGGCCAGCCGCCGCTGTGGAGCATGGGCACCTGGCTGCAGCAGCCCGACGGCGGCAGCGCCGACGAACTGGCCGGCACCGCCGCGAAGATGCGCGAACTCGCGATTCCGTTCGACGCCGTCTCGCTGGCGTCCCCGGTCGCGTGGGACATCCGCACCAAGCTCGCCCTCGAATGGGATGCCGCGCGCTTCCCCGACCCGCGCCACATGCTGGCGCGCTTCAAGGAACTCGACGCCAAGGTCTGCGCGCCCGGCTTCCCGGCCGTGCTGACCGCCAGCCCGATGTTCGCCGACCTGGAAGACAAGGGCTGGCTGCTGACCGACGACAGCGGCGGCGCGCAGGCATTTCCCGGCATCCCGGCCACCGGCGGCGCGGCCTTCGGCCTGCTCGACCTGACCCACCGCGACGTCTGGGCCTTCTGGCGCGACAAGATCCGCCAGCTGCTCGACGAAGGCGTCGACGCGGTCGCCTGCGACGCGCAGATCCACATCCCCGACGGCGTGTCCTCCCGCAGCGGCGACGACGGCGCGCGGCTGCGCACGCTGTATCCCATCCTCGTCAAGCGCTGCCTGTTCGAGGCCGCGGCGTGGAACAAGACCCCGGCCGAAGGCCTGGTCTGGAGCCACGACGTGTTCGCCACCGGCCAGCGCCTGCCGCTGCAGGCCTCGACCGCCGTGCCCAACGGCTGGGAAGGCCTGGCCGCCTCGATCCGCGCCGCGCTGTCGGTGGGCAATAGCGGGCTGCCCTCGCATGCGCACGACATCGGGTCGCCCGATCAGCCGCGCGACGGGCTCACGCCCGAGCTGTACCTGCGCTGGCTGGCGGCCGCGGTGTTCAGCTCGCATTTCCGCTTTCACGCGGTGCCCGGCCTGTTGCCCTGGGACTTCGGCGACGAGGTGCTGGGCCACGTGCGCACCTGGATGCAGTTCCGCTACCGGCTGATCCCCTACGTGCTGGGCGCGATCGAAGACGCCGCCCGCACCGGCCTGCCGGTGCAGCGCTCGATGGCGCTGGCCTTCCCCGACGACCCCGAAGCGCACCGCCACGAGCTGCAGTACCTGCTGGGGCCGGCGCTGTTGGTGGCGCCGGCGCTGGAGCCGGGCGACAAGATCCGCGTCTACCTGCCCAAGGGCGAGGCCTGGTGGGATCTGAACACCGGCTGGCGCTACGAGGGCGGCACGGCCTGGACTTTCGAATGCGGCCTCGACCGGCTGCCCGTATTCGGCCGCGAAGGCCACATGCTGTGCCTGGGCCCGGCCGCGCAGCACACCGGCGAATTCAACTCGGCCCGCATCCTCGACGAGGTCTGGCTGTTCGGCATGCCGGTGCACAACCCCACCGTCATGCGCAACAAGATCCGCGTGATGCAGATGCAGGGGTCGAGCTACGCCAAGGGCCTGGAAGGACTGCGCATCCTGCCGTCCGAAGGGCTGGAGGTGAAGCGGCGCGGGGCCGAGGTAAGGATTTCGCGGGCGCGCTGAGCGCGCGGCCGGCGGGCGGCGGGACGCCGCCGCCGGCGTCAAGACATACGTGGGCGAGGAGACGGGGACGATGACTTACGTACTGGCCCTCGACCAGGGCACCACCAGCTCGCGCGCCATCGTGTTCGACCGCGACGGCGTCATCCGCGGCGTCGGCCAGCGCGAATTCCGCCAGTACTATCCTCAGCCCGGCTGGGTCGAGCACGACGCCGACGAGATCTGGCGCAGCCAGCTCGAAACGGCGCGCCAGGCCATGCGCAACGCCGGCGTGGGCGCGGCCGACATCGCCGCCATCGGCATCGCCAACCAGCGCGAAACCACCGTGCTGTGGGAACGCGTCACCGGCCGCCCGCTGGCGCGCGCCATCGTCTGGCAGGACCGGCGCACCGCCGGCCTGTGCGAAGCGCTGCGCCAGGCCGGCCACGGCCAACGGCTCCAGCAGCGCACCGGGCTGGTGGTGGACGCCTATTTCGCCGGCACCAAGCTCGCCTGGCTGCTCGACAAGATGCCCGGCGCGCGGGCCCGCGCCGAGCGCGGCGAACTGGCCTTCGGCACCATCGACAGCTGGCTGGTGTGGAAGCTGACCGGCGGCGCCGTGCACAGCACCGATTACGGCAACGCCTCGCGCACGCTGCTGTTCGACCTGCACACGCGCGACTGGAGCGACGAGCTGCTGGGCATCCTGGGCGTGCCGCGTCAATTGCTGCCGCGGATCGCGCCCAGCAGCGCCGTGGTGGGGCATGCGCTGCCCGAGTGGCTGGGCGGCGCGATCCCGATCGCCGGCGTGGCGGGCGACCAGCAGGCGGCCACCTTCGGCCAGGCCTGCTTTTCGCCCGGCATGGCGAAGAACACCTACGGCACCGGCTGCTTCATGCTGATGAACGTGGGGCGCAGGCCGGTGGCCTCGCGCAACCAGTTGCTGGCCACGGTGGGCTGGGCGCTGCCGCGGCGGCAGGCGGCGGGCGGGCCGGTAGCGCGCGGACCGGCAGCGGGCGGACCGGGCGCCGCGGGCCTCGACATCGATTTCATGCTCGAAGGCAGCATCTTCGTCGCCGGCGCGACGGTGCAATGGCTGCGCGATGGGCTCGGCGTCATCAATCGCTCCGACGATGTCGAAGCGCTGGCCGCCAGCGTGCCCGACACCGGCGACGTATTCCTGGTGCCCGCCTTCGCAGGCCTGGGCGCCCCGTACTGGGATCCCTACGCGCGCGGCGCGCTGGTCGGCATCACGCGCGGCACCACCAAGGCCCACATCGCGCGCGCGGCGCTGGAGGCGATCGCCTTCCAGAGCGCCGAACTGCTGGCGGCCATGCGGCGCGACAGCGGCATCGCGCTGCAGGAGCTGCGGGTGGACGGCGGCGCCGCGCACAACGACCTGCTGATGCAGTTCCAGGCCGATCTGCTGGGCGTGCCGGTGGTGCGGCCGCGCGTGACCGAAACCACGGCGCTGGGCGCTGCCAGCCTGGCCGGCTGCGCGGTCGGCTTCTGGAGCGGCCAGGACGAGGTCAGCGCGCAATGGCGGGTCGGACGCCGTTTCGAGCCGGGCATGGCGGGCGACGAGCGCGAACGCCGCATGGCCCGCTGGGCGCAGGCGGTGCAGCACGCGCGCGGCTGGGCGCGGCCGGCGCCATGAGCGCGCGCCCGAAGGAGGCCGTCCAATGCCGCGCGCGCTGACCTGCGCCCTGCTGGTCGTCAGCGACGCCGGCTGGCTGATCGTGCGCGCCACGCGCAGCAACCGCTGGGACTTCCCGAAGGGACTGGCCGAACCGGGCGAAACGCCGCTGCAGGCCGCGCTGCGCGAATGCCGCGAGGAAACCGGCCTGGACTGGAGCGCCCGCGCCGCCGACGCGCAAGACCTGGGCCGCCACCCCTATCTGCCCGGCAAGGACCTGCACCTGTTCCGCCTGCGCGTGCCCGGCGTGCCGCCGCTGGACGCCTGCCGCTGCACCTCGATGGTGGAAGCGCCGGGCCGCCGCCCGTTTCCCGAAGTCGACGCCTTCGCCTGGGCGCCGCCGGACCAGGCCCGGCCGCGGCTGGGCAAGAGCCTGCGCGCGCTGCTCGCCTCGATCGGCGTGTGACGCTGCCCCGGCAGCCCCGGGGCTCATGCGCCGATGGCCGGTTTTTCCTGTCATCCGCGCTGCCGTATAGTCGCGTAAAACCGGCGCCGGCCCGGCGTTCGCCCATTCCCCGGAGATCCCGTCATGCCATTCGAAGGCAGTTGCCACTGCGGTGCCGTCACCTTCCGCGTCGATGCCGATGCGCCGGCCCAGGCCATAACCTGCAATTGCTCCCACTGCCGGCGCAAGGGCACCGTGCTGGCGTTTTTCCCCGCCGACCGGTTCGAGCTGACCGCCGGCGAAGACGCGCTGCGCACGTACACCTTCAATACCCACCGCATCGAGCACCGTTTCTGCTCCGTCTGCGGCACCCAGCCTTTCGCGTTCGGCAGCATGCCCGACGGCTCGCCGGTGCGGGCCGTCAATCTGCGCTGCGTGCCCGCCATCGACCTCGACGCGCTCGAGATCAAGCGCTTCGACGGCGCATCCGCCTAGCGGAGCACGTCAACGTCCCCCGCCGCCGTTGACGTGAATCAATGCTGCACTGCGGCCAACTTGGCTAGAATGAATTCCGACATCGTTCCGGGACCGGCCATGCCAGTGCATTCTCCCGCCATACCGCTTGTCCGCCGCCGCGCCGCCGCGCGCAGGGCCGCACGATGACGGCCGCCGGCCGCGTGACCGCGGTGCGCGGCGGCGTGGTCGACGTCGCCTTCGACGAAGGCCCGCTGCCGCCGATCGACGAAGCGCTCGAGGTCCAGTGGGGCCGGCCCGGCGCGTTGCAGCTGGAGGTGCAGAGCCACCTGGACGCGCGCACGGTGCGCGGCGTGGCGCTGCAGAACACCCACGGCCTGCAGCGCGGTATCCCGGTGCGGGCCACCGGCGCGCCGCTGACGGTGCCGGTGGGCGCGGCGGTGCTGGGCCGCCTGCTCGACGCCACCGGCGAACTGCGCGACCGCGGCGAGCCGCTGCCGCCGGATACCCCCCGCCGTCCCATCCACCGCGCCGCCCCGCCGCTGGCCGCGCGCACCGGCGGCGCCGAGCTGTTCGAAACCGGCCTCAAGGCGCTGGACCTGCTGGCGCCGCTGGCGCGCGGCAGCAAGGCCGCCATGTTCGGCGGCGCCGGCGTCGGCAAGACGGTGCTGGTGATGGAACTGATCCACGCGATGGCCAAGGCCTATCACGGCATCTCGGTATTCGCCGGCGTGGGCGAGCGCTCGCGCGAAGGGCACGAACTGCTGAACGACATGCGCGGCGCCGGCACGCTGGCCGATACCGCGCTGGTGTTCGGCCAGATGAACGAGCCGTCGGGCGCGCGCTGGCGCGTGGCGCTGTCGGCGCTCACGGTGGCCGAATATTTCCGCGACGAGAAGCGGCAGGACGTGCTGCTCCTGATGGACAACGTGTTCCGCTTCGTGCAGGCCGGCAGCGAAGTCTCGGGCCTGCTCGGGCGGCTGCCGTCGCGCGTGGGCTACCAGCCCACGCTGGCCACCGAGGTGGCGGCGCTGCAGGAGCGCATCGCCTCGGTCGACGGCGTGTCGATCACCGCGATCGAGGCGGTGTACGTGCCGGCCGACGACTTCACCGATCCGGCCGTGACGGCGATCTCGGCCCACCTGGAAAGCCAGATCGTGCTGTCGCGCGCGATGGCGGCCGAAGGCATGTATCCGGCGGTCGACCCGCTGGCCTCCGGTTCGGTGCTGCTGGACCCGGCGGTGGTGGGCGAGGCCCATTACCGCACCGCCGGCCGCGTGCGCGAAACCCTGGCCCGCTACCGCGAACTGCAGGACATCATTTCGCTGCTGGGCATCAACGAACTGGGCGCCGACGACCGCCGCACGGTCGCGCGCGCGCGGCGCCTGCAGCGCTTCCTGACCCAGCCTTTCACGGTGACCGAGGCCTTCACCGGCACGCCCGGCGCCTCGGTGGCGCGCGCCGACACGCTGGCCGGCTGCGAGGCCATCCTCGACGGCGAGTGCGACGGCTGGCAGGAATCGTCGCTCTACATGGTCGGCACGCTGGACGACGCGCGCGCCAAGGAAGCGGCCTCCGCCCGGGCCGCCGGCGGGGCGCGGCCGTGAAGCTGCTGGTGACCGGCCTCGGCGCCATCGCCGTCGATTTCGACGACGTCGTTTCGGTGCGCGCCGAAGACGCCAGCGGCAGCTTCGGCATCCAGCCCGGCCACGCCGATTTCCTGACCGCGCTCGAAGCCGGCGTGCTGAGCTGGCGCCGCGCCGGCGGCGCCAGCGGCCATTGCGCCGTGCGGCATGGCGTGCTGACGGTATCCGGCGGCGACCGCATCGCGGTGGCCACGCGCGAGGCCGTGGTCGACGACGATCTCGGCCGGCTGGAGGCCACCGTGCTGCGCGCCTTCCGCGAACGCGACGCGGTCGAGACCTCGGCGCGCGTGGAAACCACGCGGATGGAGCTGCAGGCGCTGCGTGAATTGCTGCGCTACCTGCGGCCCGACCGGGCGGGGCGGACGGGAGGGGGGATATGAGCCCGTCGCCGGCAGGGAAGGGATCTTCTTCTCGCGGGGAGGACGCCGCGCAGCGACAGGCGGGCGGCCCGCCGGACGCCCCCGGCGGCGACGACGAACTGGCCGCCGGCGTGCGCCGCCGCCAGGCGCGCCACCTGCGCTGGCTGCGCGAAGGCGAGCCGACCCTGGCCCGCCAGCTGGCGCGGGTGGGCGTGCTGGGCTGGCTGATCGCGGCGCCGATGCTGATCGGCATCTTCGTCGGCCGGCTGCTGGACCGCGCCGCCGGCGGCGGCATCTTCTGGACCGCGCCGCTGCTGCTGGCCGGGCTCGGGCTGGGCTGCTGGTCGGCCTGGAAATGGATCAATACCCCGTAGGGGCGGATGGGAAGGAGCCGTACGTGACCAAGCACCGGATTGCCATGAGCGCGTCCGCCGCCGGGGAAGTCGGCGCCCGGCGGCTGGCGGGCATGCCGATGGCCACGGCCCGTCCGGCCGCGGCCGGACGGGCGAAGGCGCCCCTTCTCCCGCGCGGCGGCAGGAGGGGCCATCCGTGAACGCGGCCTTGCACGAACTCGGCGCCATATTGGCCTTCGCCGCGATCGGCGTGGCCATCGGCCTGTTCCACTTCGCCACGCTGTCGTGGAACCTGCGGCTGTATCTGGCCGGCGCTCCCTGGCGCGGCATCGCCTTGCAGGGCGCGCGGCTGGCGCTGGTGATCGCGGCGCTGGCCGCCGTCGCCCATGCCGGCGCGGTGCCGCTGCTGGTGGCCCTGGCCGGCGTGGTGGCCGGCCGCCAGTGGGCCTTGCGCAACAGGCGGCCGGCATGACGGGCTCGCCGCTATCCTCGCCGCCGCTGTTCCACATCGGGCCGGTGCCGATCGCCGCCCAGGTGCTGTCCACCTGGGCCATCATGGCGGTGCTGGCGGTGGGCTGCGCGCTGCTGGCGCGCCGCCTGCGCGTGGAAAACCCGAGCCGCACGCAAACGGCGGCCGAATGGTTCGTCGAATTGATCTCGCAGCACATCGTCGACGTGATGCGGGTCGAGCCGGCGCCCTACCTGCCGCTGGTCGGCACCATCTTCGCCTACGTGCTGTGCGCCAACCTGTCGTCGCTGGTGCCGGGCAACGAGCCGCCCACCGCGCACCTGGAAACCGACGCCGCGCTGGCGCTGATCGTGTTCTGCTCGGTGATCGCCTACGGCATCCGGGCGCGCGGGCTGGGCGGCTACCTGAAGAGTTTCGCCGACCCCGGCTGGGCCATGCTGCCGCTCAACGTGCTGGAGAACCTGACGCGCGTGTTCTCGCTGATGATCCGGCTGTTCGGCAACGTCATGAGCGGCGTGTTCGTGCTCGGCATCGTGCTGTCGCTGGCCGGGCTGTTCGTGCCGATCCCCTTCATGGCGCTCGACGTGCTGGTCGGCGTCATCCAGGCCTACATCTTCGCCGTGCTGGCGATGGTGTTCATCGGCGCGGCCGTCGGCGACGACCACGGCAGCGCTTCACCCCAGGAGTCCCCATGACCGCAGAAGACTACATCCGCATCGTCAGCATCATCTGCGCCGCGCTGGCCATTTCGTTCGGCGCGATCGGCCCCGCCTTCGGCGAAGGGCGCGCGATCGCCGCCGCGATGGACGCCATCGCGCGCCAGCCCGAGGCCGCCGGCACGATCTCGCGCACGCTGCTGATCGGCCTGGCGATGATCGAGACGATGGCGATCTACTGCCTGGTGATCGCGCTGCTGCTGCTGTTCGCCAATCCCTTCGTGAGCTGAGCGGCGCGATGGAATTCGATCCGTGGACGCTGGGGCTGCAGACGGTCAACGTCCTGGTCCTGTTGTGGCTGCTGCAGCGCTTCCTGTTCAAGCCGGTGAGCCGGATCCTGGCGCAGCGCCAGGCGCTGGCCGCCGAGCGGCTGACCCAGGCCGACGCCGCGCGCGCCGCGGCCGAGGAGAAGGCCAGGTCGCTGGAGGCCGAGCGCGCCGGCATGGCGGCCGAACGCGAAAAGCTGCTGGCCGATGCCCGCACGGCGGCGCAGGCCGAACGCGACGCGCTGCTGGCGCGCGGCGCCGAGGAGGCCGCCCGCCGCGCGCAGGAAGCGCAGGCCGCGGCTGCCCGCGAGCTGGCCGAAGCCGAGGCCGCGCTGACGGCGCGCGGCGCGCACCTGGCGGTCGACATCGCGCGCCGGCTGCTGCGGCGGCTGCCCGGCGGCGCGCTGGCCGATGCCTTCCTCGACGATGTCTGCCAGGCCGTGGCGGCATTGCCGGAAGCGCGGCGCCGTGAACTGCGCGAGGATGCCGCGGAGGGCGGCGTGCGGGTGGCGCTGGCCGCCATGCCAGAGCCCGACTGGATGCAACGCTGCGGCGAGCGGCTGGCCGCGGCGCTGGGCGGGCCGGTGCAGGTCGAACCGGTCGAAGACCCGGCACTGGTGGCGGGCATCGAATTGCGCTTCCGCCACGTCGTCGTGCGCAACACCTGGGCCGCCGATCTCGATCGCATCCTGGGCGCGCTCGACGATGGCGCTTCGCCGTCCACGGCCGCCGCTTCGGTTGCCGCGGCCGGCGGCGCGTGAGGGGCAGCCCGTGGCCGCGCCGACCCGCTTTCATGCCGCATGCGCTGCGCGCCGCGCAGCCTTGCCCGATACGTAGGACATCGATGGACACCTTGAACGCCGCCCTGCAATCCTGGCTGCCGCGCGCCGCGCAGCAGGTGGAACGCGCCCCGCTGCAGACCGCGGTGGAAGAGATCGGCCGCGTCGAGGCGGTCGGCGACGGCATCGCCACCGTGTCGGGCCTGCCGGGCCTGCGCCTGAACGAATTGCTGCGTTTCGAGAACGGCAGCCTGGGCTACGCGCTCACGCTGGACGCCGGCAGCGTGGGCTGCGTGCTGCTGGACGAGGGTGCCGGCATCGAGTCCGGCATGCGGGTGACGGGCGTGGGCGACGTGGTGCGCGTGCCGGTGGGCCAGGCGCTGGCCGGCCGGGTGGTGGACCCGCTCGGCCGCCCGCTGGACAGCGGCGAGCCGCTGGCCGCCGAGCGGCTGGACCCGGCCGAGCGCGACGCGCCCGCCATCATCGACCGCGACCTGGTGACCGAGCCGGTGCAGACCGGCCTGCTGGCGGTCGACGCGCTGTTCGCGCTGGGCCGCGGCCAGCGCGAGCTGATCATCGGCGACCGCGCCACCGGCAAGACCGCGATCGCCACCGACGCCATCATCAACCAGAAGCACAGCGACCTGGTCTGCGTGTACGTGGCGATCGGCCAGAAATCCAGTTCGACCGCGCGCGTGATCGACGCCGTGCGCCGCCACGGCGCGCCGCAGCGCACGGTCTTCGTGGTGGCCGGCGCGTCGTCGGCGCCCGGCCTGCAATGGATCGCGCCGTTCGCCGGCTTCACCATCGCCGAATACTTCCGCGACCGCGGCCAGCACGCGCTGGTGGTGGTGAACGACCTCTCCAAGCACGCCGCCACCCATCGCGAACTGGCGCTGCTGACCCGCCAGCCGCCGGGCCGCGAAGCCTATCCCGGCGACGTCTTCTACGTGCACGCGCGGCTGCTGGAACGCGCCGCCAAGCTGTCGCCGCAACTGGGCGGCGGTTCGCTGACGGCGCTGCCGATCGCCGAGACCGAGGCCGGCAACCTCAGCGCCTACATCCCCACCAACCTGATCTCGATCACCGACGGCCAGATCGTGCTCGATGCCAAGCTGTTCTACGCCGGGCAGAAGCCGGCCGTCGACACCGGCCTGTCGGTCAGCCGCATCGGCGGCAAGACCCAGGCCAAGATCCTGCGGCAGGCGGTGGAATCGCTGCGCCTGGACTACGCCCAGTTCCTGGAGCTGGAGGTCTTCACCCGCTTCGGCGCGGCGCTGGAGCCGCGCGTGCAGGCGCAGATCGCGCGCGGCCAGCGGATCCGCGCGGCGCTGGCCCAGCCGCAATACGCGCCGCTGCCGCTCGACCGCCAGGTGGCGCTGCTGCTGGCGCTGCAAGGCGGCGCGCTGGACCGCCTGCCGGTCGAGCGCCTGCCGGCGTTCCGCGCCGCGCTCGACGGCTGGCTGGCCGGCGAGGGCAGCGGGCTGGCGGCGGCCGTGGCCGCGGGCGCCGCGCTGCCGCCGGAACGGCGCGAGCTGTTCGTGCGCGAACTGCAGGCCCTGGCCGCCACGCTGGCCGCGCCGCCGGGGCCGGCCTGATGGGACAGCGGCTGTCCGAGCTGCACGACCGCGTGGCCACCGTGCGCCAACTGGGCGGCGTGGTGTCGGCGCTGCGCGGCATCGCCGCCTCGCGCGCGCAGCAGAGCCGCGGCCTGCTCGAAGGCGTGCGGGCCTATGCCGACATCGTCGCCCAGGCCATCGCCCAGGCGCTGACCCTGCTGCCCGTAGGCGCCGGCGACGGGCCGCCGGCGCCGGGGCGGCGGCCGGCGCTGCTGCTGTTCTGCGCCGAGCAAGGTTTTGCCGGCCCGTTCAGCGATGCCGTCTTCGACGCCGCCGGCGGCCCGCCGGCCGAGGCCGAGCTGATGGTGGTCGGCAGCCGCGGCGTGCGGCTGGCCCAGGCCCGCGGCCTGCGCGTGGCCTGGCAGGCGCCGATGGTGTCGCAGGCCGCCTCGGCCGGCGCGCTGGCCAACCGCATCGCCGCCATGCTGGAAGACCGCATGCGCGAGGGCGATATCGCGCGGGTCGACATGGTGTTCGCGCGGCCGGCCGCGGGCGGCGAGATCGCCGTCGAGCGCCGCTCGCTGCTGCCGCTCGACCTGCGCCACATCGCGCCGGCGCGCATGCGCCAGCCGCCGCTGGTCAACCTGCCGCCGCCGCTGCTGCTCGAACGGCTGGCGGCCGAATACCTGTTCGCGGCGCTCAACGAGGCCGTGCTGTACGGCTTCGCGGCCGAGAACACCGCGCGCATGACCGCGATGGCCGCGGCGCGCGCGCACATCGACCGCCGGCTGGAAGAACTGGCGCGCGAAGAACGGCTGGCGCGCCAGGACGAGATCACCGAGGAAGTGGTGGAACTGGCCAGCGGGACGGAGGCGCAGCGCACGATCGGCGGCCGGCGTCCGCCGGCCATGGCCCGCCATGAGGGGGCCGGCCCGTAGCGCGGGCGAGCGGGAGGCGGACGGTCTCGCGCCTTTCGGGAAACGCCGCCGCCGCGCCGGCCGCGTCCTCAGCGTGCCGGCGCCGACGCGCGCCGCGCCAGGAACAGGGCATTGGCCAGCCCCGCCGCCAACAGCACCCCCAGCAGCGCCGCCAGCCCCGGCCACTGCCCCAGCGACAGCGCGATCCCGCCTGCATAGCCGACCGCGCTCGACCCCGCGTAATAGCAGAACAGGTACAGCGCCGAGGCCTGCGCCCGGCCACTGCCCGCCCGCCGCGCCACCCACGCGCTGCAGATCGAATGCGCGCCGAAGAAGCCGAAGGTGAGCACCGCCAGCCCGCCCACCACCATGGCCAGCGAGTCGGACAAGGTCATCGCCAGCCCCGCCAGTTCGAGCGCGACGCCAGCCCACATGACGCGATGGTGTCCCAGCCGGGCCCCCAGGTTGCCCATCCACGCCGAGCTGAAGATGCCGCCCAGGTAGACGGCCGACACCAGCCCCACCACCGCCTGGCTCATGCCGAACGGCGGCGCCAGCAGCCGGTAGCCGATGTAGTTGTAGACGGCCACGAAGGCGCCCATCAGCAGGAAGGCCTGCGCGAACAGCCGTCGCAGCACCGGATCCGACAGATTGCCGCCGAAGCCGCGCAGCGCCAGCCGCAGCTGCAGCGGCCGCGGGCGGAAGTTGCGCGGCGGCGGCAGCAGCCGCCAGAACAGGGCCGCGCCGACGAAGCCGAGCGCGCCGATCGCCAGCGTGGCCGCATGCCAGTCGGCGACGTCGGCGATCAGCCCGGCCAGCAGCCGCCCGCCCATGCCGCCCAGCGCCGACCCGCCGATGTACAGCCCCATCGCCAGCCCGCTCGAGCGCGGCTCGATCTCTTCGCCCACATAGGCCATCGCCACCGCCGGCAGGCCGCTGAGCGTGATGCCCATCAGCGCGCGCGCCGCCACCAGCACCGACCATTGCGGGAACAGCACGCTGGCCAGCGTCAGCGCCGCCGACGACAGCAGCGAGGCCACCATCAGCGCGCGCCGGCCGAAGGTATCCGACAGCGTGCTGGCCACCAGCATCGCCAGCGCCAGCAGCGCCGTGGTGGCCGACAGCGACAGGCTGCTGGCCGCCGGCGACACGCCGAAGGCCTTGGCGAACACCGGCATCAGGGGCTGCACGTAGTACAGCAGCGCGAAGGTGGAGAAGCCGGACGCGAACAGCGCCGCCACCGCGCGCCGGAAGGCGGGGCTGCGGCGGCCGATGTACTGCGAGGAAGCGGCAGGCCCGCCGGCCGCTGCGGTGTGAGGGGCAGGCGATCCAGGCACCGCCGCGCTACCCCGAGATGAGATTCAGGACGTTGACCGCGGTATGGACCGCATGGCTGCGCATGGCCGCCGCGGCCGCCTGGCTGTCCTGCGCCAGCAGGGCGTCGACCAGGCGGCGGTGTTCTTCCATGGAGCTTTCGATGCGCGAACGCTTGAAGAACTGCCGCGAACGGAACGGCGCCAGCCGCTGCCGCATTTCGGTGGCCACGCTTTCCAGCGTGTCGTTGTGGGCGCCGGCATAGATGGCGCGGTGGAACTCGTCGTTGGCGGCGGCGTAGGCCTCGGGATCGTCGCTCTCGGCCGCGGCCAGGCATTGCCGGTACAGAGACTGGATGAGAGTGCGCTCCATCGGGTCGGCACGCAGCGCGCACAGCCCGGCGCAGATGGCCTCGATCTCGGTCAGGCCTTCGTACATGTCGCGCAACTGGTCGTGATCGACGCGGGCCACCGAGAACCCGCGGCGCGGGAAGTATTCGACCAGCCGGGTGGCGGCCAGGTGGCGCAGCGCGTCGCGCACGGGGCTGCGCGACACCTTGAAGCGATCGGCCAGCGACTGTTCGTCGAGGCGACTGCCGGGCTGCAGCTGGCCCGCGATGATGTCGGACGCGAGCGACTGCACGATCGACTGCGAAAGCGTCTTGCCTGCCATGGCGCGAGCGGGTTACCCATTTCTGAACGCCGGAGTATACAACCCGCCCTTTGCGGCTCGCGGCCCGCGGCGCACCGGGCCGGCGGCAAGCATGCCAAGGGCGGTTCTGGCACGAACCCTGCATATTCCCGTATTTTGGGGCCAATTTGCCCCACGATGGTGCGTCGACGCAAATCGTGCCGTACCACCTTTTTCTGTTGACGAATGTCGACTGGCTCAATATATTGCATACAAATTATAAAAAAAGAGTGCAATTTTGTTTTCCGGCAACAACCGGATCCGTCGATTTCAAGGAGCCGCAATGGCCAAGATCCGCCACATCGCGATGTCGGTGCCCGACCCGCAGGCAAGCGCGAAGTTCTACTGCGAGACGTTCGGCATGGAAATCGTGGGCGAGACCGATTCCCCGCTGGCCAAGGGCCTGTACCTGTCGGACGGCACGATCTCGCTGGCCCTGCTCAAGTACAAGGCCGACGAGTGGGCCGGCATGGACAAGGACGCCACCTGCATCAACCACATCGGCTTCTGGGTCGACGACCTGGAGGCGCAGTCGCAGCGCATCGTCGAACACGGCGGCACCTTCTTCCGCGAACTGCCGCTGGAAAAGGATTCCCTGTACTACGAAATGAAATTCCGCGATCCCGCCGGCGTGATCTTCGACATTTCCCACAACGGCTGGGTCGGCGCCAAGAAATAGCCCGCGCGCCCTTCTTCCACCCTCGATCGGAGCCATCGATGGACCTGAGCAGATTCCATGGCGTCGTGCCCGCGATGGCCACGCCCTTCACCGCCGACGAACGCTTCGACGAGGCGCGCACGCGCGAATTGATCGAGGACTACATCGCCTGCGGCGTGCATGGCATTTCGGTGGCCGGCAGCCAGGGCGAGTTCTTCGCGCTCGACGAGGCCGAACACCTGCGGTTGCTCGAAATCGCGGTCGAGACCGTGGCCGGCCGGGTGCCGGTGTACGCCGGCACCGGCGGCGTCACCACCCGCGCCGCGGTGCGCGTCACCAAGGCCGCCAAGGCGATCGGCGTCGACCTGGCGCTGGTCATCACGCCGTATTTCGTGCAGCCCACCCAGCCGGAACTGGTCGAGCACTACACCGCGATCGCGGCGGCCACCGACCTGCCGGTCATGCTGTACAACAATCCGCCGCGCACCAGCGTCAACGTGCTGCCGGCCACGCTGGCGCGCAGCATGCGCGAGGCGCCCACCATCGTCGGCATCAAGGATTCGAGCGGCGACGTCACCCAATCGGTGGAATACAAGCTGTTGACGGACCGCCGCGCGCTGCTGTTCTCGGGCCGCGACACCATCGCCCTGTCGCTGCTGGTGCACGGCGGCGAGGGCACGATCTCGCCCGCCGCCAACGTCTTCCCGCGCCTGATGCTCAAGCTGTACGACGCCTTCCGCCGCGGCGACCTGGCCGAGGCGGTGCGCATTTCCGACATCTTCGCGCCGCTGCGCGAGGCCTGGGCGCTGGGTTCGTTCCCGGTCGTCATCAAGGAAGCGATGGCGATGGCCGGCCGCGACGCCGGCCCCACGCGCGCCCCCGTGCGCCCGCTGGCCGCCGACAGGCGCGAACGCCTGCGCGAGGTGGTCGAGCGCATCGCGCCGCACGAAAAAGCAGCCTGACCCGGCGCCGCGATCGCCGTAGCGCCCGGCAGGGCGCATCGCACCGTGCAGTTCCATAAGAAACGCCCGTTTCATGGCGAGCAGGAGGGGACGATCCGGCTCGCCGAGCCTTGACCGACCCGGGCATTGCGCCCGACCCGAGCGATGGAGTTCACGATGTTCAAAGCGGCCTTCCCTGTTTTCGACACAATCGGCGCGCGGCTGGCGCGGCCGGCACTGCGCGCCTGCGGCGCCCTGGCGGCCGCGGCCGCGTTCGCGTTGCCGATGGGCGCGCACGCGCAGGACAAGGTCCGCGTGCGCATGGACTGGACCACGCTCGGCTACCACGCGCCGTTCTACTACGGCGTGGCCAAGGGCATCTACGCCAGGCACGGGCTCGACGTGCAGGTCGACGAAGGCAAGGGCTCGGCCAGCGTGGCCCAGCTGGCCGCCGCCGGCAGCGACGACTTCGGCTTCGCCGACGCCACCACCGTGGCCCAGCTGGCCGGCCGCGGCCTGCCGGCCAAGGTGGTGATGGGCGTGCTGCGCGCCACCACGGTGGCGCTGTTCTATGCCGACGGCCGCGGCATCAAGACGCCGGCCGACATGCGCGGGCGTTCGGTCTCGCTGTGTCCGAGCGACGCGATCTCGGTCTACCAGCCGGCCTATTTCAAGTCGCTCGGCATCGCGCCCGGCGACGTCAAGAACCTGTCGGTGGACTGCAGCATCAAGTACGCCGTGGTCGCCCAGGGCAAGGCCGACGCCGTGATGACCTACGCCACGGCCGGCAAGCCGCTGCTGCAGAAGGTGGGCATCGCCAATCCGGGCCTGTTCCGCGCCGGCCCCGACTTCTACCTGCCCTCGCACGGCATCGTGGCCGCCGATTCTCTGATCAAGGCCAAGCCCGACCTGATCCGCCGCTTCGTGGCCGCCACCGCGCAGGCCTGGACCGAGGCGATGAAGGACCCCGACGGCGCGGTGGCCGCCACCGTGGCCGCCCGCCCGCTGCTCAAGGGCCAGGAGCAGACGCTGAAAGACACGTTCGTGGCCGCGCTCGATTACGTGGACACGCCGGCCACCAAGGGCAAGCCCTTCGGCTGGCAATCGCCGGACGACTGGCAGAAGGCGCTCGGCATCCTGCGCGAGTATGCCGGGCTCAACAAAGACCTGAAGCCCGAGGCCGTCTACACCAACGACTTCATCGCCGCCCCTTGACCATCCCGCCGAGCCAACGGAGGCCCCGCATGGACGAATCCCAGGCCAGGAACGATGCCCTGCGCGCCGCCGCGCCGGCGGCCATCGTCATCGACGGCGTCGCCCGCCAGTTCAACTCGCGCGGGCAGAGCGTGACCGCGCTCGACAACGTCAACCTGCAGATCGGCGACGGCGAGTTCGTCTCCTTCCTCGGCCCCAGCGGCTGCGGCAAGAGCACGCTGTTCATGATCGTCGCCGGCCTGCTGGCGCCGTCGCGCGGCGAAGTCCGCATCGCCGGCCGCCGCGTCGACCGGCCCGTTACCGACATCGGCATCGTGTTCCAGCAAGACCTGCTGGTGGACTGGCGCACCGTGCTGGAAAACGTGCTGCTGCAGGCCGAGGTGCGGCGCCTGCCGCTGGCGCCGGCGCGCGAGCGGGCCCGCCAGCTGTTGCAGCAGGTGGGCCTGGCCGGTTTCGAGAACCGGCGCCCGTGGGAGCTGTCGGGCGGCATGCGCCAGCGCGCGGCGATCTGCCGGGCCCTGCTGCACGATGCCCGCATCCTGATGATGGACGAGCCCTTCGGCGCGCTGGACGCGCTCACGCGCGACCAGATGAACCTGGACTTGCAGGCGCTGTGGTCGCAGACCCGCCGTACCGCGATCCTGGTCACGCACAGCATTTCCGAAGCCATCTTCCTGTCGGACCGGGTGGTGGTGATGTCGCCGCGCCCGGGCCGTGTCATCCTCGACCTGCGCATCGACCTGCCGCGCCCGCGGACCATCGAGATGCGCGATTCGGCCGAGTTCGTCGCCTACCAGAAACAGCTCAGGGGAATGATCGGTGCGCACTGAACGACTATTGGCCAGGCCCCTCGTGCCCTCCCTGTTCACCGGCCTGTTGCGGCGCGACCGCATCGAAGGCCCGCTCATGTTCCTGGCCACCGCGGCGCTGTTCATCGCCGCGTGGGAAACCAGTTCCCGCATGGGCTGGCTGCCGCCCTACCTGGTGCCGTCGCCGTCGAAGATCGCGGAAAAATTCGCCGCCACCTTCGGCACGATGGCCGGCCACGCCTGGCTGACCGCCGCCGAGATCGCCGCCGGCTTCCTGCTGGCCACGGCCGGCGCGGTGGTGCTGGCGGCGCTGATCGTGTTCTTCAAGCCGGTGGAGCGGGCGGTGTATCCGTGGCTGGTGATCCTGCAGGTGATTCCGAAGGTGGCGCTCGGGCCGCTGCTGATCATCTGGCTGGGCTTCAGCTTCTTTCCCAAGGTGCTGATGGCCTTTCTGCTGGCTTTCTTCCCGATCATGATCGACACTATCATCGGCCTGCGCTCCATCGAGACCAACTCGATCTACCTGCTGCGCTCGATGGGAGCGGGGCGCCTGGGCATTTTCCGCTACCTGCAGCTGCCCAATGCCCTGCCGCACCTGTTCGGTTCGCTGAAGGTGGCGATCACGCTGGCGGTGGTGGGCGCGCTGGTGGGCGAGTTCATCGGCGCCAACGAAGGCCTGGGCTATGTGCTGGTGTCGGCCAACGGCAGCCTCGATACCGAGCTGCTGTTCGTTTCGCTGGTGTGGATCTCGGCCCAGGCCATGGTCTTCTACGGGCTGGTCGTGGCGGCCGAGAAAGTGTGCGTCTCGTGGCACGTGTCGCACCGCGGCACGCTGGGGCGGCCGGGGCATTGAGGCAGGGCCACGGAGTTTCGTCATGTCAGACCTCGTCTACCGCGGCATGAGCCGCGAACAGCTCGACCGCGCCTATAACAACCGGGCCGCGGTGGCCGACAGCCACGCCATCATGGAGGGCTGGACGCAGCGCAGCCAGGCGGTGCAGGCGCCCGCCGGCGTCGACCTCGACCTGCCCTACGGCCCGCGTCCGCGCGAACGCATCGACCTGTACCTGGCCGGCGCCGGCGCGCCGGTGCTGTTGTTCCTGCATGGCGGCTACTGGCAGATGAACCGGCGCGAGGATTTCCGCTTCGTCGCCGAAGGGCCGCTGGCCCACGGCATCAGCGTGGCCATCGGCGGCTATACGCTGGCGCCCGAACTCGACCTGCCCGGCATGGTGGAGGAAGTGCGGCAGATGGTCGCGTGGCTGCGCGCGCGGCTGGGCGGCCGGATCCTGCTGGCCGGCTGGTCGGCCGGCGCGCACCTGGCGGCCAGCGCGATGGACCATCCCGACGTGGCCGGCGGGCTGGCGATCAGCGGCATCTACGATCTGGAGCCGATCCGGCATTCCTACCTCAATGCCAAGCTCGGCCTGGACCGGGCCGCGGCGGCGCAGGCCTCGCCGCTGTGGCACCTGCCGGCGCGCTCGGGGCCGCTCGACGTCGCATTCGGCGAACTGGAGCTGCCCGAGCTGGCGCGGCAGTCGGCCGACTATTGGCAGGCGTGGCGCGGCGCGGGGCTGCGCGGCGAGCTGGCCGCGCTCGGCGGCCACAACCATTTCACGATCCTGGACGAACTGGCCGCGCCGCAGGGCCGGCTGGCGCGCATGGTGGCGGGCCGGGCCTGAGCGGCGCCGGCGCGTGCCTGCGGCCGGGGAGCGGCGCGCCGCCGGCCGGGATGGTGCCCAGCCCGGGACGCGCGCGGCCGGCTGCCTCAACCTCGGCTTGCGGCAGGGCCCGCGGCGTCCTGCATCTGGCCCACCAGCCGGCGCATGCGCACCGGCGCCGCGTCGATGCCGATGCGCACCGGCCGCACGCCGGGATGGCGCCGTTCTTCCTGCTGGATGGCCTCCAGCATGTCCTTGTCTTCCTGGTAGGCGACGCGGAAGCCGTCGTGCAGCGCGCGGCCCACTGCCGGGTCGTCCGTGCCGAAGTTGCGCAGGCTGAACCAGTGGTCGATGCAGCGTTCGTCGTCCACCGGCGTGATGCAGTGGCCGATCAGCACGCGCAGGCCGAGGTTGCGGTCGCCCTCCGGCCCGACCCGTCCGGCGGGCGCGGTGCCGAAGTCGACCACCGTGATGCTGGGCGCATGGTAGGTGTAGTACTGCCAGCGGTCGACCGGACCGGCGATGAAGGGCGCGAACGAGGCCACCGGCGGCACGTTGCGGATCCAGCGCGACACGACGATGCTGCGGCCCTGCGCGCGGGTGTCGATCGGCACGCCTTCGCCCAGCGGATCGCCCAGCGTGGTGGGGTGCAGGAAGCTGACGTGGCTCGGGTCGCACAGGTTGTCGCACAGGTTCAGGTAGTGGCAGCCGTAGCCCAGCGCGTCGCCCTGTTCGTAGGCCCAGCCGGGCCGGTCCGCTTCCGGGATGTCGAGCATGTCTTGCGGCCGGGCCTGTTCCGGGTCGCCCATCCAGATCCACGCCAGGCCGAGCTTTTCGCGGGTGGCGTAGCGCGCCACCTTCAGCGCCGGCGCGATCCGCTCTTCGCCCGGCACCCGCACGCAGCGCCCGTCGGCGGCGAAGCGCAGGCCGTGGTAGGCGCATTCGATGGCGCCGTCGCGCAGCCGGCCGCGCGACAGCGGCGCCAGCCGGTGCGGGCAGAGGTCATCGAGCGCGGCGACCGCGCCGTCGGCGCCGCGCCAGGCCACGATCGGGCGGCCCAGCACGGTGCGGCGCACGGGCGCCTGGCCGAGCTCGCTCGTCCAGGCCAGCGGATACCAGGCGTTGACGACTCCCTGCATGGTCTCGTCCTCCGAAAGGCGCCGCGGCGCGGCGGATGCGATGTGGAATCCCATGCTAGGTGGGAGGTTTAATTAAGTCAATTGTTAATTAATTATGGGCGCAAGCAGGGCGGCGGACGGCCGGCACGGCGATGGACCGGCTTCAGCGCCGCGTGAGGTAATCCAGGACGACGTTGCCGATGTGCGCCAGCCAGGCGCCGGCCACCGCGTCGTCTTCCATGTCGCGGCCGAGATAGTCGGCCAGCGTGTGGCGGTTGGCCAGCGGGTGGTAGCACAACGCCGAGATGGTCATGAACACGTCGAGCACGGTGGCGTCGCGCCGGAACTGCCCGGCCGCCGCGCCGCGCTCCAGGATGCCGGCCAGGATGGCGAGCTGGCGCGACGCGTGGCGGGCGCCGGTGGGCCGGCCGCGTACGTGCTGGCCGCCGAGCTGGTTCTCGGTGGCCAGCAGGCCCAGCAGTTCGGGGTGGGCGCGGAAGTGGTGCCAGACGAAGGCCACCAGCCGCCGCATCGCGTCGCGCGGGTCCAGCGATTCCAGGTCGAGCGCGGCCTCGGCTTCGGCCAGCTGCGCGTAGACGGCGTCCAGCGCGGCGATGAACAGCGATTCCTTGCTCTGGAAGTAGTAGTAGATCATCCGGCCGGCGATGCCGGCTTCCTCGCAGATGCGTTCGATGCGGGCGCCGCCGAAGCCGTGGGCGGCGAACTCGGCGATCGCCGCCCGCAGGATGCGCTCGCGCGTGGCGGCGGCGTTGCGGGTGCGCGGGGCGGGGGGCGGGTCCTGGCTGGGAGCGGAGGCGGGCATCGATGCGATGGCTGGAATCGGCGCGAAACGAGCCATGATAGCCCGGGCGCCGGTGCCTACAGCCCCCGTTCCACCATCTCCAGCAGCCGCTGGCACAAGGCCTCGAACCGGGGCGGCGGCAAGCCGCGCAGCGGGCCGTCGATGGCGAGCAGCGCCATGCCGTGCACCGCCGACCAGGCCAGGAATTCGGCCCCGGGCCGTTGCGCGTCGGACAGCGCGCCGGCCCGCTGCAGGCGGTCCAGCGCGGCGCTCAGCAATTCGAAGGGGTTCAGGCCGCCGGCGCCGGCAGCGGCGGGGTTGGGCGGCGACTCGAGTTCGAACGGCACCGCGAACGCCGTGCGGAACAGCCCGGTTTGCGTCAGCGCGAATTTGAGGTAGCCGGCGCCGACCGCGCGCAGGCTGGCCCGTGCGTACGGGATGCCCTTGCGCGGCGGGCCGAGCGCGGCCAGTTCGGCTTCCATCGAATTGGCCACTTCCGACAGCGCCACCGCGCGCACCGCCTTCAGCAGGTCGCGATGGCTGGCGAAGTGGCGGTAGGCGGCGTTGGGCACCACGCCCGCGCGGCGCGTGGCCTCGCGCAGCACGACCGCGCCCGGCCCGCCTTCGCGCGCGAGCTGGACGGCGGCTTCGAGCAGGGCGCGCCGCAGGTCGCCGTGGCGGTAGGTGGCGCGGGCCGCGGCGGGCTTGGCGGGCTTGGCCGCCGGGGTGGTGGGGGTTCGCGTGGGCACGGTCCACATTATGCGGTATGGTGGCCGGATCCCCCTTCAGAATGCAGCGAGGACGACATGGCTTCCGATGTCCCCTATCAGACCGACGCCCCCGGCCGCGACGAGGTCGACGCCCTGCAAGGGCCGGCGGTGATCGAATTCGGCACGTCGTGGTGCGGCTATTGCCGCGCGGCCCAGCCGCTGATCGCCCAGGCCTTCGCCGGCCACCCGGGCGTGCGCCATCTCAAGATCGAGGACGGCAAGGGCCGGCCGCTGGGCCGCTCGTTCGGCGTCAAGCTGTGGCCCACGCTGGTATTCCTGCGCGACGGCGCGGAAACGGCGCGCGTGGTGCGGCCCACCGATGCGCAGGAAATCGCCCGCGCGCTGGCGCAGATCGATCCGGCCGGCTGAAGCGGCACGCGGCATCGCCGCGCCGGGCGGCGGACTGGCCGGCGGCCACGAGGCGCCGTGCCGACGCGGGCTGGCGGCGCGGCTAGGCCAGTTTCTGACGCGGCGAGGCCAGCGTCTCCGGATTCGACACGCCGATCGGCTGCCCTTTCAGGTAGGCCAGCACGCCGGCCGCCATCGACGCGTAGAAGGCCGGCAGGGTTTCGCGCGTGGCATAGCCCAGGTGGGGCGTCAGCACCGCGTTGTCGAGTTCGCGCAGCGGATGGCGGTCGGGCAGCGGTTCGACGTCGTACACGTCGAGCCCGGCGCCGCCTATCTGGCGCCGGGCCAGCGCGTCGACCAGCGCGGCCTCGTCCACGATCGGCCCGCGCGAAGTATTCACCAGGATCGCCTCCGGCTTCATCAGCGCCAGTTCGGCCCGGCCGACCAGGTGATGGGTGCGCTCGCTCAGCACCAGGTGGATGCTGACCACGTCGGCCTGCCGGAACAGCTCCTCCTTCTCGACCCGCTGCACGCCGTGCGCCGCGGCGGCCTCGGCGGTCAGGTTGGCGCTCCAGGCGATGACGCGCATGCCGAACGCCTGCCCGATGCGGGCCATGCGCTGGCCGATGCGGCCCAGGCCCAGCAGCCCCAGCGTCCGGCCTTCGAGCATCATGCCGGCGGTATGCTGCCAGCCGCCGCGGTGCATGTGCCCGTCTTCCAGCGGTATGTGGCGCGCGGCGGACAGGATCAGGCCCCACGCGATCTCGGCGGTGGCGCCGTTGCCGGGGCCGGCCGGCGTCACGTGCGACAGCACGATGCCCTGCTCGGTGGCGGCCGCCGTGTCCAGCGTGCGGTGCGACTTGCCGGTGATGATCATGCACTGCAGGTTCGGCAGCCGCTCGATCAACGCGCGCGGCATCGGCATGCGCTCGCGCAGGTGGCACAGCACGTGATAGGGCGCCAGCGCCTCGGCCGCTTCGTCGACCGTCTGCAGGCTGTGGTCGATCGCGTCCAGCCGGCACAGGCCGTCGAGCGCCGACCAGTCGGCCATTTTGAGAGCCAGGCGCAGGTAATCGTCCAGGATCGCGACACGCTTCATTTCTTCTCCTCCGGTTTGGGGCATCCGCCCATGTGCGCAGCATGCCGCAGCCGCCGGCGATAGGGAAGCCGGCCGCGGCGGTTTACAAAAAAGTCATACGACGTTCATGGTGTTGCGTGTACAGTGTCCACATTTGCCGCCGCGCGCGGCTTTCGTCGCCCCCCGAACCGAAAGGAGACCCGTCATGCCAGAACTCGCCGCGTATCTCAATTTCGACGGCAATTGCGCCGAGGCCATGAACTTCTATGCGAAAGTGCTGGGCGGCAAGCCCGCCATCATGACCGTCGGCCAATCGCCCATGCGCGACCAGCTGCCGCCCGAAGCCGCCGGCAAGGTCATGCATTCCTGCGTGACGTTCGACGGCGGCAAGCTGATGGCCGCCGACGCCATGCCGGGCTGCCCTTCCAGCGCCGGCCGCGGCGCCAGCCTGGCGCTCACCTACCCGACGCCGCAACAGGCCCGGCCCGTATTCGACGCCCTGGCCGAGGGCGGGAAGGTAACCATGCCGATGCAGAAGACCTTCTTTTCGGAAGCGTTCGGCTCGGTGGTCGACCGCTTCGGCGTGACCTGGCTGGTGAACGGCGGGCTGATTCCCGGCTGATGCGCGCGCCGCGGCCGGCTTCCATGGCGGCTGCCCGCTCCGGCCCCGACACGGAACCTCAAACCCACCGCGGCGCCATACCGATGACCGAACATTCCGAAGAGCGCCGCCGCTGGCTGGCGCTGCTGGTGTTGTGCCTGGGCGTGCTGATGATCGTGCTCGACTCGACGATCGTCAACGTTGCGTTGCCGTCCATTCGCGCCGATCTCGGCTTTTCCGAAACCGCGCTGGTGTGGGTGGTGAACGCCTATATGCTCGCCTATGGCGGGCTGTTGCTGCTGGGCGGGCGGCTGGGCGATCTGTTCGGGCACCGCCGCCTGTTCCTGTTCGGCATCGCCGCCTTTACCGTGTCGTCGCTGGCCTGTGGCGTGGCGGGGTCGCAGCCGCTGCTGGTGGTGGCGCGCTCGGTCCAGGGGCTGGCGGGGGCGGTGGTGTCGGCAGCGTCGCTGTCGCTGATCATGGGCCTGTTCGCGTCGCCGGCCGAGCGCGCCCGCGCGATGGGCGTGTACGGTTTCGTCTGCGCCGGCGGCGGCAGCCTGGGCGTGCTGCTGGGCGGCTTGCTGACCAGCACGCTGAGCTGGCACTGGGTGTTCCTGGTCAACCTGCCGATCGGCGTCGCCGTCTATCTGCTGTGCCTGCGGCTGCTGCCGGCCGATGGCGCGGGCGCGGAGCAGGGCCGGCTCGACGTGGCCGGCGCGCTGGCCATCACCGCCTCGCTGATGCTGGCGGTGTATGCGGTGGTGGGCGGCAACGAGGCGGGCTGGACTTCGGCGCGCACGCTGGGGCTGCTGGCCACGGCCGCGATCCTGCTGGCGGCCTTCGCCGCGCTGGAGGCGCGGGTAAGCCATCCGCTGGTGCCGCTGGGCCTGCTGCGGCTGCGCAACCTGGCCGTCGCCAACATCGTGGGCGTGCTGTGGGCGGCCGCGATGTTCACGTGGTTCTTCATGGAAGCGCTGTACCTGCAGCAGGTGCTCGGCTACGGCCCGTTCGAGGTCGGCCTGGCCTTCCTGCCCGCCAACCTGGTCATGGCCGGCTGCTCGCTCGGGCTGTCGGCGCGGATCGTGATGCGCTTCGGCATCCGCGGCCCGATCGCGGCCGGCCTGTTGCTGGCGGGCGCCGGGCTGGCGCTGTTCGCCCGCGCGCCGGAGGCGGGCGTGTTCTGGATCGACGTGCTGCCGGGCATGTGTTTGCTCGGCCTGGGCGCCGGCATCGCGCTCAACCCCGTGCTCTTGGCGGCGATGAACGACGTCGGCCCGGGCGAGGCCGGCCTGGCCTCGGGCATCGTCAACACCTCGTTCATGATGGGCGGCGCGCTGGGCCTTGCCGTGCTCGCCAGCCTGGCGGCGGCCCGGGGCGACGCGCTGCGCGCCGCAGGCACCAACGCCGCCGCGGCGCTGAACGGCGGCTATCAGCTGGCGTTCGGCCTCGGCGCCGGCTGCGCCGTCGCCGCCGCCCTGCTGGCCGCGGCGCTGCTACGCATCGCCGCGCCCCGCGAAGGCGCTCCCGCCGCGCAGCACACCATCAGCCCCTAAGACCCCCATCCAGGGTGCGGTGGATCCGGCTCCGCCGGTCCACCCGCACCGCCCCCTTGAGGGGGAGCGGCCGTAGGCCGCGCGGGGGTGGAGCTTCCCTTCCGGTCCACCCGCACCGCCCCCTTGAGGGGGAACGGCCGCAGGCCGCGCGGGGGTGAGCTTCCCTTCCGGTCCACCCGCACCGCCCCCTGGGGGGCGCGCGTAAGCGCGTAGGGGGGACCTCAGTCGCACGGGCTATCTAGCGTGCCGCCGGTCAGCCCTTCCACCACTACCTGTTCCTGCGGCGGCTGGCCCTGCGTGGCCACGTGGCCGCGGATCCACATCAGCACCGGCGTGCCCGGCGCCACCCGCAGCTTGGCGTAGGCGGCGGCGAGCTGGTCGGCCTGGCCGCCGGCGGCCACTGGGTAAGACTTGCCGGTGGCGCAGATCGCGAACGTGGTGCGGCCGTCCGCCGGCAGCACCCGGCCGCGCATCGTGAAGCTGTCGGCGATGGGGTCCAGTTCGAATTGCTGCGTGAGCGAGTAGTTCAGCGCCGAATTGATGGGCTGGCCTTCCTGGTCGAGCAGGCGCAGCGTGCTGGGGTTCTGGAACTCGTACAGCGCGGCCTCGTTGCGGTCGCCGATGAGCCGGATGCGCTGCGGGTTCTCCAGCGTGCGTTCCCAGCGGCCGGTGGTGACGAAGCTGGCGTCGGCGCCGTCGCGGGTGCCGAAGTAGACGCGCCGCTGCCGCCATGTCCAGTCGGGGAACAGGGTGAGCGTGATGCGCTGCCCGGCGCAGTCGGCGCAGGGAATCACGCCGCGGAAGGTTTGCGCGGCCGCCAGCGGCGCGCCGTGGTCGGTGTTGGCCCCGATGCCGGCCGCGCTGGCTTCGGCGGCGGGCGACATGCCGGGCGGCGCCGGCACCGCGGCGCTGGCTTCGCGGCTTTGCGGCTGGCGCGCCTCGGGCAGCACGATCGAGCAGCCGGCGGCGGCCAGCAGCAGCGCCGCGCCGCAGGAAGCGGCCAGGCGCCGGAGGGCCGGGTGGGGAAGGGTGGGTTCTGGCATGGACGGCTCCGGGCTTTTTTTCTTGGTACAGGCAGAGTCTACCCCGGTCAGCCTGCGGCGATGGCGGCCACGTGATCGGCGATTGCGAGCGAAGCCGTCAGGCCCGGCGATTCGATGCCGAACAGGTGGACCACGCCCGGCACGCCGTGCTCGGCCGGCCCGGCGATCAGGAAATCGGCCGCCGCCTCGCCCGGCCCCTGGATCTTGGGCCGGATGCCGGCGTAGGCCGGCTGCAGCGCGCCGTCGGCCAGCGCCGGCCAGTAGCTGCGGATCGCCTCGTAGAAGACGTCGGCGCGGCGCGGGTCGACGTCGTAGTCCAGGCTGTCGGTCCATTCGACGTCGGGGCCGAACCGGGCCTGGCCGCCCAGGTCCAGCGTCAGGTGCACGCCGAGCCCGGCGGACTCGGGCATCGGATAGATCAGCCGCGAGAACGGCGAGCGGCCCGATACCGAGAAATAATTGCCCTTGGCGTAGTGGCAGGGCGGCACCTGCGCCGGCGGGAAGCCTTCGAGCGCGCGGGCCAGCGCCTGCGCGTGCAGGCTGGCGGCGTTGACCAGCAGCCGCGCGTGCAGCGACATCGGCTCGGCGCCGCCGACGTCGACCTGCACGCCGTCCGCCAGCACGCGGCCGCCGGCCATCGGGCTGCCCAGCGCCACCACGGCGCCGGCGCGTTCGGCGTCGCCCTGGTAGGCGAGCATCAGCGCATGGGTATCGATGATGCCGGAGTCGGGGCTATGGAGCGCCGCGTGGCAGCGCAGGGCCGGCTCCATCGCCATCGCCTCGGCGCCGGCCAGCATGCGCAGCCCGCCCACGCCGCAGGCCTCGGCATTGCGGCGCAGCCGTGCCAGGCCGGCGGCCTGCGCGGCGCTGGCGGCCACCACCAGCTTGCCGCAGCGGCGGTGTTCGATGCCGCGCTCGGCGCAATAGGCGTACAGCCGGCGGTTGCCTTCCACGCAGAACCGCGCCTTGAGCGAGCCGGGCGGGTAGTACAGCCCGGCATGGATGACTTCGCTGTTGCGGGCGCTCACGCCGGTGCCGATGGCCGCTTCGGCCTCCAGCACCAGCACGTCGCGGCCGGCCAGCGCCAGCGCGCGGGCGATCGCCAGCCCGACCACGCCGGCGCCCACGACTACCGCATCGACTCGTTCCACGTATTTTTCCTCCGGCATGGCCGCCGCCTTGGCAGGCAGCGCGCAGTATCGCATCGAACGCCGACGCACGCCGGACGGCAATGGTCGTTATCGTCCACCGTGCCGCGCGCGGCCGCCGCGCACCGGTTAAGCTTCCGGTGTGCCGGCGCCGCCGGCGTTTTCATGCCGACCATGACGCTTGCGCAATTCTTCGCCGTCCACCCCCTTGCCGCCGCGCTGGCGGCGGCCGTCCTGGGCCTGGTGGTCGGCAGCTTTCTCAATGTGGTGATCGTGCGCCTGCCGCGCATGATGGAACGCGGCTGGGAGGTCCAGTGCGCCGAGCTGCGCGGCGAGGAGCCGGCGGCCGCGCCGCGTTTCGATCTGTCCCGCCCGCGTTCGCATTGTCCGGCGTGCAGCCATCCGCTGGCCTGGTACGAGAACATTCCGGTGGCGAGCTGGCTGGCGCTGCGCGGCCGCTGCGCGCATTGCGGCACGGCCATCGCGTGGCGCTATCCGGCGGTGGAATTGCTCACGGCCGCGCTGTTCGCGGCCTGCGCGCTGCGTTTCGGCGCGGCGCCGGCGGCGCTGGCAGCGGCCGGCTTCTGCGCCGCCTGCGTGGCGCTGGCCTTCATCGATGCCGAGACCCTGCTGCTGCCCGACGGCATCACGCTGCCCTTGCTGTGGGCCGGGCTGCTGGCCAATCTGTGGGGGCTGTTCGCGCCGCTGGCCGACGCGGTGATCGGCGCGATGGCCGGCTATGTCTTGCTGTGGCTGGTCTATTGGGGCTTTCTGCTGGCCACCGGCCGCGAGGGCATGGGCCATGGCGACCTGAAGCTGCTGGCCGCGATCGGCGCGTGGACGGGCTGGCAAGCCTTGCCGGCGGTGGTGCTGCTGTCGTCGCTGGCGGGGGTGGCCATCGGCCTGGCGCTGGTGGCGATGCGCCGCGCCGCGCTGAGGCAGGCGCTGCCGTTCGGGCCGTACCTGGCCTGCGCCGGCGTCGCGGCATTGCTGGGAGGATGGGGCTGGGTCCGTTGGGAGGCAATGTGAAGGGGAGGCGTCCATTCCGGGTGGGGCTGACGGGCGGCATCGGCTCGGGCAAGAGCCGCGTGGCCGATATCCTGGCCGCCCAGGGCGCGGCCGTCATCGATACCGACGCCATCGCCCATGCGCTGACGGCCCCCGGCGGCGCGGCGATCGGGCCGCTGCGGGCCGCTTTCGGAAACGCGATGATCACCGCCGACGGCGCGCTGGATCGCGCCCGGATGCGGCAGCTGGTGTTTACTGATCCAAAGGCCAAGACACAACTCGAAACGCTATTGCACCCGATGATCGGTCAAAGTGTCGAGCTTGAGGCTGGCCGCGCCGGCGGGGCATACCAGGTGTTCGTGGTGCCGCTGCTGGTGGAATCCGGACGGTGGCGCGATCGCGTCGACCGCATCTGCGTCGTCGATTGCGACGAAGCCACCCAGATCGCGCGCGTGCAGCAGCGCAGCGGGCTCGACGTCGGCCTGATCCGCCGCATCATCGCCGCCCAGGCCACCCGCGAGGCGCGCCTGGCCGCCGCCGACGACGTCATCCTCAACGATGGGGGTACCACCCCCGAAGCGCTTGCCGAGCGCACGCTGCGCCTGCACGCCGAATGGCTGGACCGGCGGGACGCCGGATAGCCGGCTCCCGGACACGGCGGAAACTGTCGCGGTCCGCGAAGGCAGCAGGTATATTCCACGAAACTCGGATCGGGGCGGTCTACGTGGTTCTTTACGAATACCCTTTCAACGAACGCGTCCGAACGCTGCTGCGTCTGGAAAGCCTGTTCGACACCATGTTCTTCTTCGTGCGGCAGCCCGACCCGCGCGCCCACCACGTCGCCCTCAACGTCCTGTTCGAGATCCTCGACGTGACCGCGCGCGCCGACCTGAAATCCGACCTGCTGCAGGACCTGGAACGCTATCGCCAATCGCTCGGCTCGCTGCGCGAACACCCCGGCATCGACCTGGCCGCGCTCGACGCCATGCTGGCCGGCATCGAGCAGGCCTCGGCCGCCTTGGTGGCGCAGGGCAAGACCGGCCAGCCGCTGCGCCAGAACGAGTGGCTCACCAGCATCCGCAGCCGGCTGTCGATTCCCGGCGGCGCCTGCGAATTCGACCTGCCGTCGTTCCACGCGTGGAAGCACAAGGCGCCCGCCCAGCGCTCGCAAGACCTGGTCCAATGGGTCGAGCCCTTCCTGCCGATGCGCGACGGCCTGGCCATCGTGCTGAAGATGCTGCGCGAATCGGGCCGCCAGCTGTCGGCGGTGGCCGAGCAGGGCGTGTTCCGGCAGATGCTGGGCGGCAAGGCCTACCAGTTGATGCGGGTCTACGTCGAAGGCGACGACGCCGGCATCTTCCCCGAAATCAGCGCCAACAAGTACATGGTGTCGATCCGCTTCTCCACCCAGGGCGGCGACATGAAACCGCAGCCGGTCATGGAAGACATCCGGTTCCAGCTGGCGCTGTGCAACAGTCTGTAGCGATCATGGTCAAGAAGGTCAAATGCCCCACCTGCGGCCGCCTGTCGGCCTGGGATGCCGCCAACCCGTGGCGGCCGTTCTGTTCCGAGCGCTGCAAGCAGATCGACCTGGGCGCCTGGGCGGCCGAGAAATTCGCCATCCCGGGACAGCCGCTCGAGGCCGACGATGCCGGCGGCGAAGGCCCCGACCGCAAGCGGCCGGCGGGGTCGATGCTGAACTAGGCGGCGGCATGCCGGCGGCCAGCCGCGCCGTCGCCGTACGAGAGCTACCAGAACCCGCTGATGCCGGCGATGCCGTGCGCGCCCTGCAGATGGGCACGCTCGCGGGTGGCGGCCGATTGGCCGCCCAGCGCGAACACCGGCAGCCCGGCATGCAGCGCCAGGCCTGCGAAGGCTTCCCAGCCCAGCGTGGCGGCGCCCGGGTGGCTGGGGGTGGGCAGCACCGGGCCGAGCACGGCCAGGTCGGCGTCCAGTCCGTGGGCGCGGGCCAGTTCGGCGGCGTCGTGGGCCGAGGCGGCCAGCCAGGCGCCGGCCGGCAGCTCGGGCCGCGGGCGGGCCAGGTCGGTGGCGCGCAGGTGAACGCCGTCGGCCTCGCGCCACCAGGCGGCCGGGTGCGCGCTGTTGACCAGCAGGCGGGCGCCGGCGGCGCGGGTGGCGGCCAGCACGCGGCGGAACACGCGGTGCAGGCTGTCGGCGTGGGGGCCGTCGGGCCAGCCGGGCTCGCGGAACTGCACCAGTTTCAGGCCGGCCGCCAGCGCGGCCTCGCAGCGGCGCAGGAAGGCGTCGGCGCCTTCGGCGCTGCCGATGGCGGTGATCGCATAGCGGTCGGGCACGCTCAGCCAGCGCAGCGCCGGCAGGGTGGCCGGCAAGAGCGGCGCGGTGGGCGGGACGACGGTCAGGCCGATGGCGGCCTCGGGCGCCGGCACGGCGGCCTGGGCGGCTTCCAGTTCGGTGGGAATGTCGCGCGCCAGGCGGCGGCTTTCCAGCGCGGCCAGGCGGCCGGCCAGCGCATGGCGGGCGGCGTCGGCCTGCGCCGCCGTGGCCGGACGGATGTCCACCCATTGCAGCGCCTGCGATTCGCGGCCCCGGGGTTCGCCGTGCCAGCCGGTCACGCGGCAGAAGAACAGGCGCACCGTGGCGTGCTGGTAGGCGTGCACGTGGGTGACCCATGGCGTGGCGTGGGTGACGGTGATGCCGAGTTCTTCGTCGAGCTCGCGCGCCAGCGCCTGCAGCACGGTTTCGCCGGGTTCCAGCTTGCCGCCGGGCAGTTCCCACCAGCCCGAGTAGGGCTTGCCTTCGGGCCGCTGGCCCAGCAGCAGGCGGCCGTCGCGCAGCAGCGCGCCGACGGCCACGTCCACCAGCTTGGGCGGGGCGTTCATTGCGGCCCCGCCGCATGCTGCGCCGCCCAGTCCTTGGCGAACTGCCAGGCCACGCGGCCCGAGCGCGAGCCGCGTTCCAGCGTCCATTGCAGCGCCGCGGTGCGGGCCTGGGCCACCTGCTCGTCGCTGCAGCCCAGCTCGCGCAGCCAGTGGCCCACGATGTCGAGGTAATCCTCCTGCCGGAACGGGTAGAACGACAGCCACAGGCCGAAGCGTTCCGACAGCGAGATTTTTTCTTCCACCGTTTCGCCGGGGTGGATCTCGCCGTCGCTCTGGTGCTTGGCCTCGAGGTTTTCGTTCATGTATTCCGGCATCAGGTGGCGCCGGTTCGAGGTGGCGTAGATCAGCACGTTGTCGCCGGCGGCGGCGATCGAGCCGTCGAGCACCGATTTGAGCGCCTTGTAGCTGGCCTCGCCTTCCTCGAACGACAGGTCGTCGCAGAACACCAGGAAGCGTTCGGGCCGCGGCGCCACCAGCTCGACGATTTCCTGCAGGTCGGCCAGGTCGGACTTGTCGACCTCGATCAGGCGCAGCCCGCGCTCGGCATAGGCGGCCAGCATGGCCTTGACCAGCGAGCTCTTGCCGGTGCCGCGCGCGCCGGTCATCAGCACGTTGTTGGCGGGCCGCCTGGCCAGGAATTGCTGCGTGTTGCGGTCGATCACCTGCTTCTGGCGCTCGATGTGCTGCAGGTCTTCCAGCCCGATGTGGGCGACGATGCGCACCGGCTCCAGCCAGCCCCGCGTGCCGCGCCGGCGCCAGCGGTAGGCGTGCGCGCTCCAGTCGATGGGCGGCGGGGCAGGCGGCAGCCAGGCTTCGAGTTGGGCCAGTACGCGTTCGGCGCGGGCCAGCAGGCCGGCCAGGTCGACGGCGGACGCAAGGGCGTCGGGCTTGGTGGATGCCACGGAAAGAACCTCGTGAAACGGAAAAAATGGAAGCGCTACGACCGGTAGTCGGCGTTGATGCTGACGTACTCGTGGGAGAAGTCGCAGGTGTAGACGGTCTCGGCGGCGTTGCCGCGGCCCAGCGCGATGCGCACCGCGATCTCGGCCTCCTTCATCACGCGCTGGCCGTCTTCCTCCTGGTAGTCCGGGTTGCGGCCGCCGTCGCGCGCGACCCAGACATCGCCCAGCCACAGGTTGACGCGGTCGACGTCGAGATCGTCGACGCCGGCGTAGCCGATGGCCGCCAGGATGCGGCCCAGGTTGGGGTCGGAGGCGTAGAACGCGGTCTTGACCAGCGGCGAATGGGCTACGGAGTACGCCACTTTCAGCGCTTCCCCGGTATCGGCCGCGCCTTCGACGCGGATGGTGATGAATTTGGTGGCGCCTTCGGCGTCGCGCACGATCAGCTGCGCCAGTTCGGCCGCGGCGGCCTTCAGCGCCGCCGTCAGTTCGGCATAGCGCGGATCGGCGGCGGAGTCCACGCGGACCGGCCCGCGGCCGGTGGCGGCCATGATGAAGGAGTCGTTGGTGGAGGTGTCGCCGTCGACCGTGATGCGGTTGAACGACACGTCGGCCGCCTCGCGCGCCAGCGTGCGCAGCAGGTCTTGCGGGATGCCGGCGTCGGTGGCCATGAAGCCCAGCATGGTCGCCATGTTGGGACGGATCATGCCGGCGCCCTTGCTGATGCCGGTGACGACCACCGGCTGGCCGCCCACCGTTACCCGGCGCGACACGATCTTGGGCTGGGTGTCGGTGGTCATGATGCCGTGCGAGGCGTCGAACCAGTTGCCCGGCGCCAGGCCCGCCACCGCCGCCGGCAGCGCGGCCACGATGCGGTCCACCGGCAGCGGCTCCAGGATCACGCCGGTGGAGAACGGCAGCACTTGTTCGGGCCGCACGCCCAGCAGGCCGGCCAGTTCGCGGCAGGTGGCCTCGGCCGCCGCCAGCCCGGGCTGGCCGGTGCCGGCGTTGGCGTTGCCGGTGTTGATTACCAGCGCGCGGATCGGCAGCGCCTGCGCCAGGTGGCGTTCGCACACCTGCACCGGCGCCGCGCGGAAGCGGTTGCGCGTGAACACGCCGGCCACCGCCGTGCCTTCGGCCAGGCGGAACACGGTCAGGTCGCGGCGGCCGGCCTTGCGGATGCCGGCCTGGGTGACGCCGATCTCGACGCCGTCGACCGGCAGGATGGTCTCGGGGGCGGGGATGTGCAGATTGACGGCCATGAAACGCCTCGGGGATGGAATGGATTCAGCCGCAAGATGATACCGCGCGGCCTATGCCTGCCTTGCCTCGCTCGGGCGGATGCCGAACTTTCCCTTGAACGCATGGCTGAAATGCGACGAACTGCTGAAGCCGACCGAATAGGCGATTTCCGTGATGGAGCGGTGCATTTCCTGGCGCGCCGTGATCAGTTCATAGCACTTCTGCAGCCGCCTGTTCCATATCCAGTTCGATGGCGACTCGCCTTTCTGGCGAAACAGGTGGTGCAGCAGGCGCACGGAAATGCCATGGTGCCTGGCGATGGTCTCCAGGGACAGGTCGGGATCGGACAGGTGCTGTTCGATCCAGGCCTGGATGAGGCATAGCCGGGCCGGGCGGTGCGGCTCGCCGTCCGCCTGGGGCCCGGCGTCGCGGTCGATGGCGAGGGCGACGATGTTCAGCAGGTCTTCGCCCAGCCGCGCCTTGTCCGCCTCGGCGATGGCGCCGCTTTCGGCGGCAAGGCTCATGCAGAGCTGCGCGGCGATCTTGCCGACGCCGCTGCCCAGGCCCAGGTTGCCCGCGACCGGGACGTTCTCCCGCGCCAGGCGGTTGGCCAGCTTTTCGCGCGGAACCTCCAGGTACAGCGCGTGCATGGCATCCTGGCACCGCAGTTCGTAGGGCTCTCCGGAATAGAACAGGGTGGCGAGCACGGGGCTGCAGGCCAGCCCGCGATGATCCTGGATGAGATGCGCGTGGCCCTGCCGGATGAATTGCAGGTAGAAGCAATCCTTGTCGAGATGGGAAAGATGCTGCCGGCGCCGCCGGATGGTACGCCGCGACAGGGAGATGTCGATGATGGACACGGGGCCGAAATCGCCCTTGCGCAGCGTTCCCCGGTAGCCGTCTTCGCCGGACAGGACGGCGTCCATGTTCGTGAAGGTATTCCAGAGCGCTTCCTGCCAAGCGTCGCGGCGGCGCGCCAGCGGATGCTGCTCGGCATGAAAAACCTGCTGCATTTGCCTCTCCCCAGCGGATCCTGCGGTCTCGGACAAGTCGCTGCGCTTTGGCGCAAGACGCCGCGCCTGCCCGGGCGGAAACTCGGATTTTATGTCCGTATCGAGTCCGGGATCTGGACGCGTTTGGAATATTTTGATACCCAGGGAGACATCGATGGCAGAACGAAAAACCGGCTTCGACGTGGTGGTGCTCGGCCACGGGATCGCCGGCCTGTCGGCAGCCGTGTCGGCCATGCAGCAGGGCGCGAAAGTCGCCGTGCTCGAGCGCGCCCCGGCCGAGGAAAGCGGCGGCTGCACGCGCTATACGGAAGCGTTCCTGCGCATGAAGAGCGAGACCGAACTGGCCGACGATTTCGACGAGGAAATGGCCGAGGTGGCCGGCGCCAATCCGGACAAGGTCATGGTCGACGAAATGACGGCGGCGCCGCAGACCTGGCCCAGCGTCGTGCGCGCCATGAGCGTGGCGGACCCGGAGTACCTCGCGGCATTTTCGCGCGAAGCCGTGCCGACCATCCAATGGCTCAAGACGTTCGGCGTGCGCTTCTACCCGACCCGCCTGCCCCAGCTCACCATCCATACGCCGATGGTCGTTCCCAGCGGCGGCGGCGCCGCCCTGCTGGAGGCGCTTGCCCAGGCGGCGACCGAGGGCGGGGTGCAGTTCTTCTACGAAACCACCGGCCGCCGGCTCATCGAGGACGACGACGGCAGCGTCGCGGGCCTGCAGGCGGTGGGGCGCCACAATCGCCGCGTGGATTTCCTCGCGCGTTCGGTGGTGCTGGCCAGCGGCGGCTTCGAAGGCAGCCGCGAAATGCTGGCGCGCTACGCGGGGCCCGGGTCGATCAACATACGTCCCGTCGCCCGCGGCGCGCACTACAACCGCGGCGAAGGCATACGCATGGCGTTCGATATCGGCGCAGCCACCTGCGGCGATTTCGGCAAGTACCACTCCACGCCGGTGGACGAACGCTCGGGACGGACCGAGGCCAAGGTGCTGATCTTCCCCTTCGGCATCGTCGTCAACCAGCTGGGACGGCGCTTCGCCGACGAAGGATCGGGCGCCGACTACAACAATTACGACCGCATCTGCCATGCCATCCAGGGGCAGCCGAACGGCATCGGCTACGCCATCTTCGACGCGAAAATCGAAGACATCCCCAACTACGCGAGCGCCATCCTGACCGACCAGCCGCCTATCCGGGCCGACAGCCTGGCCGCGATGGCGCAGCGGATCGGCGTTCCGGCCATCGCGCTGGAGGAAACCGTGCGCGCCTTCAATGCGGCCTGCCGGCCGGGCGAGTTCGCGCCGTCGCGCGCCGACGGCCTGCGCACCATCGGGCTCGAGCCGCCCAAGTCGAACTGGGCCCGGGCGATCGAAAAGCCGCCGTTCATCGCCTATCCCCTGATTCCCTCGGGCATCATCACTTTCGGCGGCGTCAAGACCAACGCCATGGCCGAGGTGCTCAACGCCGACGGCGACGCCATCCCGGGCCTGTACGCGGCCGGCGCGATGGTGGGCGTCTATCACAGGCGCTATCCGGCCGCCACGTCCGTGCTGCGCGGGGCGACCTTCGGACGCATTGCCGGCATCAACGCGGCGGCGCAGCGCGGCTAGCGCCGCATCGCATCCATACGGGGACACAAGAAGGAATATAAGAAAATGACAGAGACCATGCCCGCGGAAAAATCGAACAGCGCATCGTGGCGCGCCTTCGTCGCCGCCTATCTGGGATGGGTGTTCGACTACTTCGAGGTGTATTTCCTGACCATCGTCATCGTTCCGATGGCCAAGGAATTCGGCTGGAGCACCGGCCAGGTATCGCTGATTCTTTCGATGCAGCTTGCCTCGCTGGCGGTCGGCGGGGTGTTGTGGGGCTATCTTTGCGACCGCTACGGCCGCCGCTGGGCGCTGCAGCTGTGCATCCTGCAGTATTGCGTGGGCACGCTGGCGCGCGCCTTCACGCCGAACTTCGGGTACATGCTGTTCTTCACCATCTTCGCCGGCATCGGCATCGGCGGCGAATACGGCGTCGGGCAGACCCTGGTGACCGAAACCGTTTCCAAGGAGCGGCGCGGCGCCTGGAGCTCCATGCTCTACAGCGGCATCTTCGTCGGCATCGTGCTCGCCGCGGTCGCCGGCGGGCTCGTCCTGCCGCACGTGGGCTGGTCGTGGTCGCTGATCATTTCGTCGATCCCGATCGTGCTGGTGGTGCTGATCCGGCTGGGCACGCCGGAATCGGCGCTGTGGGAACAGCGCAAGTCCAGGGGGCAGCATGTCGCGGCAAGGTCAGAGTTCGCGCGGGCATCGTTCCTGAAGCCGCTGCTGCTGTGCTATGCGACGGCGACGTTCCAGCTCTTCGCCTACTACGGCATCACGACCCTGATGCCGACCTATCTGGTCAACGTCGCCGGGTTCTCGCTGAGCAAGACCTCGTGGTGGGTGTTCTTCACCGGGCTGGCCGGCTTGTGCGGGGCCGTGGCCGCCGCCTTCTTCATCGACCGGATCGGCCGCCGCATGACGCTGTCGGTGTCCGCCGTCGTCGGCGCGGTCGGCGGCGTGCTGGTGTTTCTGCTGTGGCAGGAACTGCAGTCGCTCAGCGGGATCCTGGCGCCGTTCTTCCTGCTGTATGCCGGCTTCGGCGCCACCGCCTCGGTGTTCGGCTCGCTGTTCTCCGAAGTATTCCCGGTTTCGCTGCGCGCCACCGGCATGTCTTCGGCGCTGCAGCTGGCCCGCGGCACGACCTTCGCCGCGCCCCTGATCGCCAGCGCGCTGTATCCGGTGATCGGCTATCCGCCCCTGATCATCGGCGCCGTGGTCCTGCTGGCGCTGCTCGCCCTGATCGCATGGGCATTTCCGGAAACGTCGGGCGCCGACGTCGACTATTGAAGGAGACTGGCATGCTGTTATTCCTGGGACTGGGACGAATGGGATTGCCGATGGCCACGCACGCGCTGCGGTCGGGGCTGGACGTGCATGGCTACGATGTCGCGGCCGAACGCATGGCGCTGTTCCAGGCGCAAGGGGGCCAGGCCGTCGCCGACCTCGCCGCGGCGTTCCGCGCGGCCGACGCGGTGATGATCATGGCCGGCTCGCAGGCGCAGGTGCAGGCGCTGTTTTCCGGACCGCAGGGCATCCTGTCATGCGCCCGGCCGGGAACGCTGGTCATGGTGATCAGCACCGTGATGCCGGAATTCGTGCAGGAGCTGAGCCTGCGGGCGGCGCAGGGCGGCATCCGTGTCGTCGACGCCCCCGTCTGCCGCGCCGAGATGGGCGCCGTGTCCGGCACGCTGCTGGCCTTTCTGTCCGGCGCAAAGGCGGCCTGCGACGAGGCCGCGGCGCTGATGCGGCCGTTTTGCGCCGATATCGAATACGTCGGCGAAAAGCCGGGCGCCGCCCAGGTCGCCAAGACCATCAACAACCTGATCCTGTGGGCCTGCGTGGTGGCCAACTACGAAGGCCTGAGCCTGGCGAAAACGTGGCAGCTGGACGTGGATTCGCTGCGGCGCGCCCTGGTGACCAGCAGCGCCGACAACTGGAGCCTGCGCCACTGGGACAAGGTTTCGGAGATGCCCTGGTCGATCAAAGACATGGAGATCGCGCTGGAGACCAGCGACAAGGCGGGAATCGAACTGCCCCTGAGCGCGAAGATCGCCGAACTGGTGCGCGTGATTCCCGTGCTGACCCACGCCAAGGTCGGCTAGCGAACCTGCCTGAAGGCCTCCGCGGCGGCCGACAGCGTTTCCTGGAGCACCGCGTCGTCGTGCGTGATCGACACGAAGCCGGCCTCGAAGGCCGACGGCGCGAACATCACGCCGCGCGCCAGCGCCGCGTGGAAGAAGCGGTTGAAAGCGGGCACGTCGCTGGCGGAGACATCGGCCAGCGAGGCCGGCGGGGTGTCGCGGAAGTAGATGCCGAACATGCCGCCCACGTGGTCGGCGCTGAACGGCACGCCGGCCGCGGCGGCGGCCGCGCGCAGGCCCTCCACCAACTTGGCCGTCTGCGCTTCGAGCCGCTCGTAGAAGCCCGGCTGCGCCAGCAGCCTGAGCGTGGCCAGCCCGGCGGCCACCGCCACCGGGTTGCCCGACAGCGTGCCGGCCTGGTAGACCGGGCCGAGCGGGGCGATCTGGCCCATCACGTCGCGCCGGCCGCCGAAGGCGCCGATCGGCATGCCGCCGCCGATCACCTTGGCCAGCGTGGTCAGGTCGGGCCGGATGCCGTACAGGCCCTGGGCGCCCTGCGGGCCGACCCGGAAGCCGGTCATCACCTCGTCGAAGATCAGCAGCGCGCCGTGGCGGCTGCATTGGTCGCGCAGCGCCTGCAGGAAGCCGGGCGCGGGCTTGACCAGGTTCATGTTGCCGGCCACCGGCTCGACGATGACGCAGGCGATTTCGCTGCCGAAGCGCGCGAAGGCGGCCTCGACGCCGGCCTGGTCGTTGTAGTCGAGCACCAGCGTATGGGCGGCGAATTCCGGCGGCACGCCGGCCGAGGTGGGGTTGCCGAACGTCAGCAGGCCCGAGCCGGCCTTGACCAGCAGGCTGTCGGCGTGGCCGTGGTAGCAGCCTTCGAATTTCACGATCTTGTGGCGGCCGGTGTAGCCGCGCGCCAGGCGGATCGCGCTCATCGTGGCCTCGGTGCCGGAGCTGACCAGCCGCACCTGCTCGATCGACGGCACGCGCTGCACCAGCAGCTCGGCCAGTTCGACCTCGGCCTCGGTGGGCGCGCCGAACGACAGCCCGCCCAGCGCCGCCTCGCGCACCGCCTCGATCACCTCGGCCGGCGCGTGGCCGAGGATGGCCGGGCCCCAGGAGCCGATGTAGTCGATGTAGCGGGCGCCTTCGGCGTCCCATACGTGCGGGCCGGCCGCGCGCGCGATGAAGCGCGGCGTGCCGCCCACCGAGCGGAAGGCCCGCACGGGCGAATTGACGCCGCCGGGAATGGTGCGGCAGGCGCGGTCGAACAGGTCTTCGTTGCGGCTCATCGGGTGGTCTCCTCGGGCGGGTCGGCTTGCGCGGGGTCGAAGGCGCGGCAGAAGGCGCGCGCCGCGGCTTCGACGTCGTCGGCGCCGAACAAAGATGTGATGACGGCCAGCGCGTCGGCGCCGGCGGCCACCGCCAGCGGCGCGTTGGCGGGCGTGATGCCGCCGATCGCGACGATGGGCGGGCGCGGCGGCGCGATGCGGGCGTTGCCGGTGGCGGCGCCGACGCGAGCGCCTGCGGCCGCGCCGTGCCCGGCCGGAAGTCGGAGGCCAAGCGGTCTTAGGAAGACAAGTACCTCAATCAA
>NZ_BAABFO010000016.1:0-113155 GCF_039541095.1 Pigmentiphaga soli | reverse complement strand
GCTACGCGACTGGAATTCCAGCAGCAGGTAGACGTAGACCCACCGAGCACGGCTGCGCACCCGCCAGACCATGTCGCTTTCGCGCCGTTGGCGGTCGTTGGTCACAAAGGAGGAGGGCATGCGTTCGAGCGTGGACAAGTCCAGCGCGCCTACCCATTCTTCGCGCACGAAGCCGCGCAGCAGCGCGGCCATCATCGGCGATTGGGAGAACAGCAGCTTGTAGGTGGCGTCGTGGTTCGGCATGGCGGGGAATGCAGCGAGAATCGGACTGCACTCTATCGCCTGCAACGCCCGCCGGATATTCGTAGCGGGATACGAATGTCCTACCGGCTATCGCCCACCAAGCGGCTCTTGAATCGGCCCGGCCGGCACGCGCCCGCGACGGCAGCCCGTACGCGGCAAGTCGAAATAGAATTCCTACTCGCGCCAATGGCACAAAGCCCATCGCCATGAAGGAGAAAACCGCTGCGATCGTTCCCCTGTTCGCCCGCCGCCTCGGCGGTGAAAAACGCCGTCGACAAGTAGGAAACTACCAGGGCCACGACACCTCGCGGGGCATGTGGCCTACGACATTGCGCCCGGCGTCAGGCCACCCCGGCGGCATGCGCCTGCTGGTCGGCATGGTACGAAGACCGCACCATCGCCCCCACCGCCGCATGCGAGAACCCCATCGCATAGGCCTCGCGCTCGAACATCGCGAAGGTATCGGGATGCACGTAGCGCAGCACCGGCAGGTGGTGCTCCGACGGCTGCAGATACTGGCCGATGGTAAGCATATCCACCCCGTGCGCCCGCATGTCGCGCATGACCTGCAGGATTTCATCGTCGGTCTCGCCCAGGCCCAGCATCAGCCCGGACTTGGTCGGCACGTCGGGATGCCGCGCCTTGAACTCGGCCAGCAGCTTCAGCGAATGCTCGTAGCTGGAGCCCGGCCGCGCCTGCTTGTACAGCCGGGGCACGGTCTCCAGGTTGTGGTTCATCACGTCGGGCGGGCCGGCGTCGAGGATGGCCAGCGCGCGGTCGAGGCGGCCGCGGAAATCGGGCACCAGGATCTCGATCCGGGTGGCGGGCGACAGTTCGCGCGTGCGGGCGATGCAGTCGACGAAGTGCGCCGCGCCGCCGTCGCGCAGGTCGTCGCGGTCGACCGAGGTGATGACCACGTAGCTCAGCTTGAGCGCGGCGATGGTCCGCGCCAGGTTGAGCGGTTCATCAGCGTCCAGCGGATCGGGTCGGCCGTGGCCGACGTCGCAGAACGGGCAGCGGCGGGTGCATTTGTCGCCCATGATCATGAACGTTGCCGTGCCCTTGCCGAAGCACTCGCCGATATTGGGACAGGACGCCTCTTCGCACACCGTATGCAGCTTGTGCTCGCGCAGGATGCGCTTGATGTCGTGGAAGCGCGAGGTGGGCGCCGGCGCCTTGACGCGGATCCATTCGGGCTTCTTGAGCTTTTCGGCGGAAACGACCTTGATCGGAATGCGGGCCAGCTTGGCCTGCGATTTCTGCTTCTGCAGCGGATCGTACGGCGCGGCGGCGGGGGTGCCGGACGCGGGGGAATCGGCAAAGGTGCTCATGGGGTTCCTTGGCAGCGGGGCCGGGGTAGAACCGGGGGCTGCAATTGGTGTCGACCCTTATTCTACCGCCGCCGGCGCCCGCAGCACGCGCTGCAGTTCCGCGCCCAGGCGGTCGCCGGCTTCCCGCACGGAAATCGCCACCCCGGCCGAGCGCAGGTCGACCGTGCGCAGGCCGGCATAGCCGCAGGGGTTGATCCAGCCGAACGGCGCCAGGTCCATGTCGACGTTCAGCGCCAGGCCGTGGTAGGTGCAGCCGCGGTGTACCTTGATGCCGAGTGCGGCGATCTTGGCCAGTTCGGGGGCTTCGGGCACGGCAGGCGCCTCGGTTTCCCGCGCAGGCGTGCCGGCCGCCGGCCGCGGCCAGGGCAGGTAGACGCCCGGCGCACCCGGCTTGCGCGTGGCGTCGGGCAGGCCCAGCCCGGCCAGCAGGTCCAGCACGGCCTGCTCCACGCGCGCCACGTATTCCTTCACGAAATACCCCGCCCGCCGCAGGTCCAGCAGCACGTAGGCGACCACCTGGCCGGGCCCGTGATAAGTGATCTGCCCGCCACGGTCGCTGCGCACCACCGGCACGTCGTGCGCGGCGAGCAGGTGTTCCGGCTTGCCGGCCAGCCCCAGCGTGAACACCGGCTGGTGCTCGACCAGCCAGATCTCGTCTTCCGTGCCGGCATCGCGGCCGGCGGTGAAGGCCTGCATGTCGCGCCAGACCGGCTCGTAGCCGGCCGGGCCGGGCAGCCAACGGATCCGCATCGCGTCTACAGCACGTACTTGACCATCGGGTGCCCGGTCAGCGCGCGGTACAGCGCGTCGAGCTGCTCGCGCGAGGTGGCGCGCACGATGAAGGTCAGCCCCAGGTAGTTGCCGCCCGCGCTGGCGCGCACCTCCACCGTGGCGCCGTCGAAGCCGGGATCGTGCTGCTGCACCACCTCGGTCAGGATTTCGACGAACTGCGGGTGGTTCGCGCCCATGACCTTGATCGGGAAGTCGGACGGGTATTCGATCAGCGACGGCCTGTCGCCGTCGGGGGAAGAAGGAATTTGTGCCATTTCAGTTTCCATGAAGCTGCGCAAGTCCACAGCGCGTGAACCCGCACCGCCCTATCCATGGCACCGCGGATCCGGCTTTGCCGGTCCGCCGATGCCGCCCCTTGAAGGGCGCGCGAAGCGCGTAGGGGTGGGCTTCATCCTATGGCCTCGTCGTAGCCTTGCCGCAGGCTGGCGTAGACCGGGCCGGGCCGGCCGGCGCCGACCGGCCGGCCGTCGAGGCTGACGATGGGCAGGATTTCCTTGGTGGCCGACGACAGCATCAATTCGTCGGCGGCGTCGACCTCGGCGCGCGCGATGGGCCGCATCTCGAAGCGGATGCCGCGCGCGGCCGCCAGCGATTCGATGAAGCCGTAGCGGATGCCTTCGAGGATCAGATTGTTCTTGACAGGCGCTCGCAGTACGCCGTCCTTGACCAGCCAGACGTTGCTGGACGACCCTTCGGACAGGAAGCCGTCGCGGAACATCACGACTTCGGGCACCCCGCGGTCGGCCGCGTACTGGCGGGCCAGCACGTTGCCCAGCAGCGAGACGGACTTGATCTCGCAGTGCAGCCAACGCTCGTCGGGCATCGACACCGTGGCCAGGCCGCCGTCGCGCTGGGCGGCGTCGGGCCGCGTGAAGGGGCTGCTCATGCCGAACACGGTGGGCGCCAGGTCGCCGGCGGGAAAGGCGTGGTCGCGCTTGGCCACGCCGCGCGTGACCTGCAGGTAGACGATCTGGTCGTCGTACGGATGGGCGGCGATCAGCCGTTCCACCAGCGCCTGCCAGCCGGCCTCGTCGTGCGGGTTGCGGATGCGGATGGCGCCGAGGCTGCGCGCCAGCCGCGCCAGGTGCTGCGCCATGCGGAAGGGGCGGCGCCGGTACACCGGCACCACCTCGTACACGCCGTCGCCGAAGATGAAGCCGCGGTCGAGCACCGATACCCGGGCCTCGGCCAGTGGCAGGAAAGTGCCGTCGAGATAGGCGACGGCGTCTTCGGCGATGCCCGGGATCATGGCGACTCCTATTGGAACCACAGCCGCACGGCGTCGAACGCGCGGCCGAAGAAGCCCGACAGCTCGACCGGCTTGAGCACCGTCAGCGGCACTTCGCGGATCGGCTTGTCGTTGAGCGTGAGCTTCAGCGTACCGACCTGCTGGCCGGCCTGCAAGGGCGCCACCAGCGGCTCGGCGCGCTCGATCGTCGATTTGATGTTGCCGGCCTGGCCGCGCGGCACCGTCACCCAGATCGGCTTGGCCGAGCCGAGCCCCACCTGGCTGGCGTTGCCCTTCCATACCTTCGGTTCGGCTACCGCCTGGCCGGCGTCATAGACCTTGACCGTGTCGAAGTTCTGGAAGCTCCAGTTCATCAGCTTCAGGCTTTCCTGGGCGCGCGCGCTTTCGCTGCGGGTGCCGACCATCACCGTCACCACGCGGCGGTCGCCGCGCAGCGCCGAGGCGATCAGGCAATAGCCCGCGGCCTCGGTATGGCCGGTTTTCATGCCGTCGATGGACGGATCGAGCCACAGCAGCCGGTTGCGGTTGGGCTGCTTGATCTTGTTGTAGGTGAACTCTTTTTCCTTGTAGTACGCGTATTCGGCCGGGTGGTCCTGGATCAGCCGCGTGGCCAGGATGGCCAGGTCGCGCACGGTGGAAACATGCTGCGGGTCGGGCAGGCCGTCGGAATTGACGAAGTGGGTGTTCGTCATGCCCATGCGGGCGGCTTCCTGGTTCATCAGCGCGACGAAGGCGTCTTCGCTGCCGGCCACGGCCTCGGCCAGCGCCACGGTGGCGTCGTTGCCGGACTGGACGATCATGCCGCGGATCAGCTCTTCCACGGTAACCGGCTTGCGCGGCTCGATGAACATGCGCGAACCGCCGGTGCGCCAGGCCTTTTCCGACACGTTGACGGTCTGGCCCAGCGTGATGCGCTTGTCGGCCAGCGCGTCGAACACCACGTAGGCCGACATGACCTTGGTGAGCGAGGCCGGCTCGATGCGTTCGTCGGCCCGCTCTTCGGCCAGCACCTGGCCGCTGGTGACGTCCATCGTGATCCAGGCGCGGGCGGCGATGGCCGGCGCCGGCACCGACGACAGCAGGCCGACGTTGGCTGGCGCGGTGCCGGCCGCCGGGGATTCCGCCACAGCGGCGGCGGCCGCGGGCTCGGCGGCGCGGGCCGGGGCCGGCGCGGCCATCGCGCCAAGCAGGAAGACGGAAACAAGGCCGGCCGCGGCAAGCGCGCGGGCGGCCGGGGCCGTGGGAAAACGCAGGTTCATGAGATCAGCATCATCAAAAAAGCTGGATGCCGATGTGCCGGGACCGCGGCCCGGCGCGGCGCCAGCGGCTCGTGCGGAGTGGTACCGGGATTATAGGCATCCCTGCCCGCGCGCCGCCGGCAGGTCGACCGTGATGCAACGGATTGCTACAAACGGATTGCCGCAAACGGATGGCTACAGCGGGTTCAGGCCGGCCTGCGACAGGCGGGCCAGCACCAGTCGCTTCACGATCGGCAGGTTGCCGTGGAAGAAATGCCCGGCGCCGGGGATCACCGTTACCGGCAGCGACTGCGGGCGCGCCCAGTCCAGCACCGCCGCCAGCGGCACCGTATCGTCCTGTTCGCCGTGGACCACCAGCGCGTCGGCCGGCACTTCGGCCACGGTGAAGCGGCTGGCGGCCGTGCCGAGCAGGATCAGGGCCGCCACCGGCAGGTCCGGCCCGCTGCCGGGACCGCAGCGCGCGTGGACATGGCTGGCGACGGCGCTGCCGAACGAGAAGCCGGCCAGCACGAAGCGGCCCTGCGCCGGGCCGGGATGGGCGGCGCGGAACTGCCCGACCAGCGCCGCCATGTCGTCGGCCTCGCCGTCGCCGTTGTCGAATGCGCCGGCCGACCGGCCGACGCCGCGGAAGTTGGGCCGCACCGCCACCAGCCCGCACTGCACGCAGGCGCGCGCCACGGTGGTCACCACCTTGTTCTCGCGCGCGCCGCCGAACAGCGGATGCGGATGCAGCACCAGCGCCCAGCCGCGGGCCGCCTCGATGCCGCCGCCGGGCAGGTCAATGGCGCAATCGATCGCCCCCGCCCGCCCCTCGAAGTTCCGATATTCAGTAGTAGCCGCCATGGAAGGTCTCAACAAACAATCAGGACCGGGCGGCACGATGCCGCACGAGTAGCAATAGCAGCGCCGCCAGCGGCCAGATCACCGACAGGCCCAGCGTCAGCGATTCCAGGCGCAGCCAGCGTACGCCGGCGAACAGACTGTCGGAATCGAAATACTGGTCGGGCGGGAACAGGTTGACGATCGCCAGCTGCAGCGCCAGCGCGACGATGCCCAGCACGCGCTGGGCCGGCGGCGGCAGATACGCGAAGGCGGCCGCCAGCAGCATGCCGGCCGCGCCGCCCAGCAGCGCGCCGCCGGTGGCCCAGACGCCCGCCGGCAGGCCCGGCACCGCCAGCGGCTGCAGCAGCGTCTTGATCGCCAGCGCGATGGCCACCAGCGCGAACGGCAGCACCCCGCGCGCGCGCACCGGCCGCGCCACGTGCAGCAACAGCATCGACACCCCGATCACTGCCACCGCGGTACAGGCCGACTCGGCCCACACGCGGTGGGCGGGCGACGGCGGCCAGAACTCGCCCAGCAAGCCGGACGGCACCGATACCCAGTCGCCCAGCAGCCGGCCCAGTTCGCCGGTGCCGAACAGCATCGGCTGGCGCGGCACTTGCACCAGCGTCCATAGCATTGCGAGCATCAGCGCGGGCCCGGCGTCGGCGGTGAACCAGCGGGCCCGCCAGCGCGCGGAGGCGCCGGCGCCGATCAGGCGCGGCGCCGCGGGCGCGGCCAGCAGGCTGCCCAGCAGCGCGCCGCACGCATTGGCCGCCAGGTCGACGTTGGAAGCGATGCGATCGGGCAGGAAGGTCTGCAGCGCCTCCAGCATGGCCGACAGCGCGCCGCAGGCCAGCGTGGCCGCCAGGACCGCCGCCGTGCCGCGCAAGCCCGGGTAGACGGCCCATACGAACAGCGCGCCCAGCGGCGCATAGGCGGCCACGTTGGCGGCGATTTCCGATCCCAGCCAATAGCGGGGCCAGGGGGCGCGCAGATAGGCGAAGGCCGGCAGGCCGACATCCGTCCAGCCGGTGAACGGATACAGGCTCGCGTAGACCACCAGCAGCGCCATGATGCCCAGCGCCAGCCGGGCGATCGGCGCCGGCTGCCAGGACGCTTGGCGCGGGGGCGGGGCTCGGTCGGACGGGGCTCGGACGGGCATGCCGTAAGTTTAGTCCCCCTGCGCGGGGACGGGCCAATGGAAGGCGGCCCGCTCCTTGCAGCCTGCGGCTGCTCGCCTCGGAGGGAAACGCTGGCGGACCGGCGGCCGGATCCGCGGCGCCCCGGATGGGTGGCGCGGGTACCGGCTCCCTGGAAACTACAATGGCTGCTTCTCTTTCTTTTGTTCCGGGCTGCATCATGTCCGATACCTCCACGCTTACTGCACTGCCCGATCCGCAAGACTTCGCCGTGCTGCTGGCGCGCGGGCTGCCCGGCTTCGGCACCGTGTCGTGGCTGGACGTCACGGGTTCCACCAACGCCGATGTGCAGCAGGTGCTGCGGGGCGGGGCCGGGGATGCGCGGGCGCCCATTCTGCACGGCAGCCATGCGCAGCAGGCCGGGCGCGGCCGCGCCGGGCGCAGCTGGCAGGCGCGTGCGGGCGATGCGCTGCTGTTCTCGTGCGGCTTCCGGCTGGGCCTGCCGCCGGCCGCGCTGCCGCCGCTGGCAGTGGCCGCCGGCGTTGCCGCCTGCGAGGCGCTGAACGCCCTGTTGCCGGCCGGCGCGCAGCGGCTGCGGCTGAAGTGGCCCAACGACATCCAGCGGGGCGACGCCAAGCTGGCCGGCATCCTGACCGAAACCGTTTCGGCGCCGGCGGGCGAGGGCCGCGGTTCTGGCGTGGTGCTGGGCATCGGCATCAATCTGCGCGGCGCGCGCGAGCTGTCGGCGGCGCTCGGCCGCGACGTCGCCGATTGGGCGGCCACCGGAGGCGGCGCCGACCCGGTCGCGCTGGTCGCGGCCGTTGCCGAAGCCTGGCGGCAGGCGGCCGATACCTTCGAGGTGCAGGGCCTGGCCCCCTTCCTGCCGCGCTTCGCCGCCGTCGACGCCCTGGCCGGCCGCACCGTGGCCGTCACCGACGACGGCCGGCCCCTGCTGGCCGGCACCGCCAGCGGGATCGATGCCGCCGGCCGCCTGCAATTGCGCAACGGGCAAGGCCTGCACACTGTTACCGTCGGCGACGTCAGCGTGCGCAGCGTGGAGGGAGGCGAACAGTGAGCGCCGGGAATCGGCCGTCCGCCGCGCTGCTGCTGATCGACGCCGGCAACAGCCGCGTCAAGCTGGGCTGGCGCCTCGACCGGCCTTATGCCGACGCCGCCAGCCCGCGCGAAGCGGAACAGGCCTCGTTCGGCCACGACCAGGCATCGGCGATGGCAGCCTGGCTGGATGCGTTGCCGGCCGCGCCGCGGGCGGCGCTGGGCACCAACGTGGCCGGCCCGGCCGCGGCGCAGCGGCTGGCGGCGCTATTGGCCCCGCGCGGCTGCGCCGTCCGCTGGGTGGGCGCGTCGGCGCAACTGCTCGGGCTTCGCAATGGCTACCGCGAGCCGGAACGCCTGGGCGCCGACCGCTGGTTCGCGATGGCCGGCATCTGGCAGCGCGCCCGGCACCGCGCCGATCCCGCCAGCCTGCTGGCGCATTTCGGGACGGCCACCACCCTGGACACCATCGACGCCGGCGGCCGCTTCATCGGCGGCCTGATCCTGCCCGGCGGCGAACTGATGCGCCGCGCGCTGGCCGCGGGCACCGCCGGCCTGCCGGACGCCGCCGGGCGCATCGCCGGCTTTCCCGATCACACCCACGATGCCATCGTCTCCGGCATCGCGGCGGCGCAGGCCGGGGCGCTGCTGCGCCAGTGGCTGACGGTGCGCGAACGGGTCGGCGGCGAACCGCAGGTATATGCCGCCGGCGGCGCCTGGCCGGCGCTGGCCCAGGAAGCGCAGCGGCTGCTGCGCGCCGCCGGGTCGACGAAGATGCCGGTGGTCGTCGATAATCCCGTGCTCGATGGCCTCGCCTGCCTCGCCGCGGCTGAAGCCGGGGCAGGGGCCGGGGCCAAAGCCTCGACGCCGGATGCCGCGGTCTAGCCGCCGTCGCCTATCCACTTCTTCGAACGCTTCCGCCCGTCATGCGCACGTTGTTCATCGTCCTGCTGCTGGCCAATCTCGCCCTCTTCGGCTTCGGCCGAGGCTGGTTCGGCCCCTCGCCGTCGGACCGCGGCCGCGAACCGGCCCGCCTGGCCCAGGAGATCCAGCCCGGGCTGATTTCGGTGCCGCAGGCCGACGGCCATGCGGCGGGCGCGCCCGCCGGTCCGGCCGATGCCGCCCCGGCGCCTCCCGGTAGCGCGGCGGTTCCCAGCCCCTCTTCCTTCACGCGCCAGCCTGGCGACCCAGGCGCGTCGCCTTCCTTGGCCGCCGCAGCCGATGGCGCGATGGCAGGCGCGACCACGGTCGGGGCGAGCGGCGATGACGGCATGGCGCCGGGCAACGCCGAGGCGGCGGGCGGCCTTGGTGGCAGCACCGCACCGGCCGGCAGCGCCGGCGCCGCTTCGGTCCGTGCCGCCGCACCGGCCACGCCCCCCGCGGCGGCGAACCAGGACCAGGACGCAACCGCCGCCCGGCAGGCCGCGCTGCCTCCGGGCCGCTGCCTGGCCTGGGGCGGCTTCGCCGACGCCGAGCTCGACGCGGCGCGGCAATGGTCGGCCGAGCGGCTGCCGCGCGCGACCGTGGCCGTGCGGCGCGAATCCGCGCCTTCCTCGCACATGGTGGTGGTGCCGCCGCTGGAAAGCGCGACGGCCGCGCAGGCGCTGGCGGCGCGGCTGCAGCAGCGTGGCGTGAACGATCTGTTCGTGATCCAGGAAGCGGGGCCCTACCGCAACGGCATTTCGCTGGGCGTATTCAATTCGTCGGCCGGCGCGCGCCGGCGCATCGCCGCGCTGCAGGGCGTGGGCGTGCGCAACCTGCTGATGGTGGAACGCCCGGGAACGGGCAACCGCGGCTGGCTGGTGCTGCGCGGCCTGGGCAATGCCGAGCGCCAGGCACTGGCCGGCGCGACAACGCGCTTCCCGCGCCAGGGCTTCAAGCCGTGTTGAGCTTCAAGGCGCGCTGAGCTTCCAGTGCGCTGAGCCTGGCCCGCGTCCTCCCGGAGGCCGCCGAGGGGCGGCAAGGAACGCCATCAATTGCCCGAGGCCCGTATCCGCTTGACCAGCGAAGTCGTGGAGCGGTCGTGCTCGAAATCGATCGCCACCGCGTCGCCGCCCCAGCTGCGAACCAGCGCGGTCTCGGGCAGCCGCTCCATGTCGTAGTCGCCGCCCTTGACGATCAGGTCCGGCCGCAGCCGCGCGATCAGCCGCTCGGGCGTGTCGTCGTCGAAGAAGGTGACCAGGTCCACGCAGGCCAGCGCGGCCAGCAGCGCGGCGCGGTCGGCCTGGCCGTTCAGCGGCCGGTCGGGCCCCTTGCCCAGCCGCCGCGCCGAGGCGTCGGTATTGATCGCCACCACCAGCGTCGCCCCCCGCTGCGCCGCGGCGTCCAGGTAGGTGACGTGGCCCCGGTGCAGGATGTCGAACACGCCATTGGTGAACACCAGCGGGCGCGGCACCCCGCGCTCGACCGCCCGCACGCAATCGTCGGGCTGGAGGATCTTGGATTCGAAACGGGCCGGCACGGCGGTCACCTGCAGCAAACGCGAGGCCGGTATTGTAGGCCTTGCGCGGGCGGCAGCCGTCCGGATTCGCCAAGCACCGGCCGCTGGCATATAGTTGATGGCGACAGGAAATTTCCCCGAACACCAACAAGGCCACGCGGCGATCCGCCCGCGCCCGCGCCGGACCATCCTGTGCCGCCGCGCTCCACCGGCGGCCTGTGCAACCAAGAAGAGACTCGCATGACACAAGCCCAATATCCGAACGTCCAATTGTTCATCGACGGCGTATGGGGTGCCGCCCAGTCCGGCGAAACGCTGCCGATCCGCAATCCCGCCGACGGCCAGGTCATCGGCCAGCTCGCGCGCGCCGGACGCGCCGACCTCGACCGCGCGCTCGAGGCCGCCGACAAGGGGTTCAAGGTCTGGCGCTCGACCCCGGCCTTCGAGCGCTACAAGATCATGCGCAAGGCGGCCGAGCTGCTGCGCACGCGAGTCGATGCCATCGCCACGCTGATGACGATGGAGCAGGGCAAGCCGCTGGCCGAATCGCGGATGGAAGTATCGGCCGCGGCCGACACCATCGACTGGTTCGCCGAAGAAGGCCGCCGCGCCTACGGCCGCATCGTGCCGGCGCGCGCCGAAGGCGTCCAGCAGCACGTGCTGAAGGAACCCGTCGGCCCGGTGGCCGCCTTCACGCCGTGGAACTTCCCGATCAACCAGCTGGTGCGCAAGGTCTCGGCCGCGCTGGCCGCCGGCTGCTCGGTCATCGCCAAGGCGGCCGAGGAAACCCCGGCCTCGCCGGCCGAGCTGGTCCGTACCTTCGCCGACGCCGGCGTGCCGGCCGGCGTGCTCAACCTGGTCTACGGCAACCCGGCCGAGATCTCCGAATACCTGGTCCCGCACCCGGTCATCCGCAAGATCTCGTTCACCGGCTCCACGCCGGTCGGCAAGCAGCTGGCCGCGCTGGCCGGCCTGCACATGAAGCGCGCCACGATGGAGCTGGGCGGCCACGCGCCGGTCATCGTGTTCGAAGACGCCGACCTCGACAACGCCGCGCGCGTGCTGGCCGGCAGCAAGTTCCGCAACGCCGGCCAGGTATGCGTGTCGCCCACCCGCTTCCTGGTGCACGAATCGGTGCTGGAGGCCTTCCGCGAAAAATTCGTCGCCGCCATCGGCAAGATCAAGGTCGGCAACGGCCTGGCCGACGGCACCACCATGGGCCCGCTGGCCAACCCGCGGCGGCTGGCCGCGATGGAAGCCGGCGTGGCCGACGCCCTGCAGCAGGGCGCGCGCCTGAGCGCGGGCGGCAAACGCATCGGCGACAGCGGCAACTTCTTCGAGCCCACCGTGTTGACCCACCTGCCGGCCGGCGCCAAGTTCATGAGCGACGAGCCTTTCGGCCCGGTGGCGCTGCTCAACCCCTTCAGCAGCTTCGACGAAGTGGTGCGCGAAGCCAACCGCCTGCCCTACGGCCTGGCCTCCTATGTGTTCACGCGTTCGGCCAAGACGGCCGACGCGATCGGCCGCGCGCTGGAAGTCGGCATGATGACCATCAACCACCTGGGCCTGGCGCTGCCGGAAGTGCCGTTCGGCGGCGTGCGCGATTCCGGCTACGGTTCGGAAGGCGGCACCGAGGCGATGGAAGCCTACTTCAACACCAAGTTCATCTCGCACCTGGTGCAGTAACCTGAGCGGCCGCCGGCGCCGGCCGGCGGCCCTTGCAGCCATGCGGATCCTGCTGGTCGAAGACGACGCGATGATCGGCGAGAGCGTGCTGGACGTGCTGCGCGCCGACGGCTACGCGGTCGATTGGGTGAAGAACCGGCGCAGCGCCGACACCGCGCTGCGTACCGAAACCTACGACCTGGTGCTGCTCGACCTCGGCCTGCCCGACGGCGACGGCCTGGACCTGCTGCGCGGCCTGCGCGCGCGCAAGTCGCGCACGCCGGTACTGATCGCCACCGCGCGCGACGCGGTCGACGCCCGCATCCGCGGCCTGGACGCCGGCGCCGACGACTACGTGGTCAAGCCCTACGACGTCGACGAACTGCTGGCCCGCATGCGGGCGCTGATCCGGCGCAGCGCCGGCCGCGCCGAGCCGGTCTACGAACACGGCGGCGTCGCCATCGATCCGGCCGCCCGCAGCGTCACGGTGGACGGCCGCCCGGTCACGCTCACCGCCCGCGAATGGGCGATCCTGGAACCGCTGCTGGCGCGGCCCGGCATGATCCTGTCGCGCGCCCAGTTGGAAGAAAAGCTGTACAGCTGGAAAGACGAGATCAGCAGCAACGCCGTCGAAGTGCACATCCACGGCCTGCGCAAGAAACTGGGCGCCGACCTGATCCAGAACGTGCGCGGCGTCGGCTATGTGGTGAACCCCACCCCCTACGCGCATCGCGCGCCCCCTCAAGGGGGCGGCGCTGGCGGACCGGCGGAGCCGGATCCGCGGCGCCCTGGAGCGGCCAGCGCAGAGAGCACACCGCGTCGAAAATAGGCATGAGGAGCCGGGTGACTCATTCTTTGCGCGCGCGGTTGCTGGCCTTCCTGCTGGCGGCGATCTTCCTGGCGGCGCTGGTGCAGGGGCTGGTGGCCTACCAGGGCGCGCTGGCGCAGGCCGACGAGGTGTTCGACTACCAGTTGCAGCGCACGGCGCTGTCGCTGGCCGAAGGCAATCCCATCCTCGGCACGGCGCCGGGCGATCCGTTCGGCGGCGGCAGCGGCGACGTGGTGATCCAGATCTGGACGCCCGACGGCATCCGGCTGTTCCGCTCGGCGCCCAACCGTACCCTGCCCAACCGCACCGTGCTGGGTTTTTCCACGCTGGAAGCGGACGGCGCCACCTATCGCGTGTTCTCTCTGCAGACGCGGCAGCAGGTGATCCAGGTGGCGCAGGACATGGCCTTGCGCACCGGCATGGCCCGCGCGCTGGCGCTGCGCGCGGTATGGCCGATCGCCGCCATCGCGCCGCTGCTGATGCTGGTGGTGTGGTGGGTGGTGAGCCGTTCGCTGGCGCCGGTGGACCGCACCCGCCGCCAGCTGGCCGCGCGCCGGCCCGACGACCTGGCCGCGGTGAGCGAGGCCGGCCTGCCCGACGAGGTGCGGCCGCTGGTGCACGAGCTGAACCTGTTGCTGGGACGGGTGCGGGAGGCCTTCGCGGCGCAGCAGCGCTTCGTCAGCGACGCCGCGCACGAACTGCGCTCGCCGCTGACCGCGCTCACCCTGCAGGTGCAGGCACTGCAGCGCGCCTCCGACGACGCCGCGCGGCGCCAGGCAGTGGAGCGCCTGGCGACCGGCATCGCCCGCGCCGCCGCGCTGGTCGAGCAGTTGCTGGCGCTGGCGCGGCAGGAGGCCGGCAGCGACGCGCCGCCCGCCGAGGTCGACCTCGACGCCGCCGTCCGCCAGGCGCTGTCCGACGTGCTGCCGCTGGCACAGGCGCGGCGGATCGACCTCGGCGTCGTGCGCAGCGACGCCGCGCGGGTGCGCGGCCACGCCGACGCGCTGGCGATCCTGCTGCGCAACCTGCTGGACAACGCCATCAAATACAGCCCGGAAAGCGGCCAGGTCGACGTCTCCGTACAAGCCGACCCAGCCGGCCCCCGCGTGACAATCGAAGACAGCGGCCCCGGCATCCCACCCGAAGAGCGCGACCGCGTCTTCGACCGCTTCTACCGCGCCGCCAGCGGCGCCAGCGCCGGCGGCAGCGGCCTGGGCCTGGCCATCGCCCGCACCATCGCCACCCGCCACGGCGCCGACATCCTGCTCGACCGTTCATCCACGCTGGGCGGCCTGCGCGCCACGGTGCGCTTCCCGTCCAACACCACGCCCCCCAACTGAATCACCGGCATCCCACCCCACGCCGCACCACCCGGGATGCGGCGGATCCGGGGCCACCGTTCCGCACGTAGCGCGTAAGGGGACCTTAAGCCTCACTTAAGTATCGAGCCCCAATCTTGCTGCATGTCCTTGAGCAAGCCAAAAAAGGAGCTCGAATGAACACCCGAACCTATTCCGCTTCCCGTCTGACCATGGCGCTTGCTGCCGCCGGGCTGATCGGCGCCGTCGGCGCGACCGCCCTCGTCCATGCCGACCCCGTGGCCGGCGCCCCCGCGCCGGCCGCCGCCGCGGCGCCGGTCGGCGTCGTCACGCCGCCCGACTTCTCGCAGATCACCGAACGCTACGGCCCCGCGGTGGTCAACATCAGCGTGACGGGCACCACCAAGGCCTCGCTGGCCGATTCCGACGACCCGTTCTCGCAATTCTTCTTCGGCTTCCAGGGCGCGCCCACGCGCGAGGTGCCGATGCGCGGCGAGGGCTCCGGCTTCATCGTCAGCCCGGACGGCGTCATCCTGACCAATGCGCACGTGGTGCGCGGCGCCAACGACGTCGTGGTCAAGCTGACCGACCGCCGCGAATACCGCGCCAAGGTGCTCGGCTCCGACCCGCAGACCGACATCGCGGTCATCAAGATCGACGCCAAGAACCTGCCGGTCGTCACGCTGGGCCGCTCGGCCAATCTGAAGGTGGGCGAATGGGTGCTCGCCATCGGCTCGCCCTACGGCCTGGAGAACACCGTGACCGCCGGCGTGGTCAGCGCCAAGGGCCGCTCGCTGCCCAACGACAGCTCGGTGCCCTTCATCCAGACCGACGTCGCCGTCAACCCCGGCAATTCCGGCGGCCCGCTGTTCAATTCGCGCGGCGAGGTGGTCGGCATCAACTCGCAGATCTACAGCCAGACCGGCGGCTACCAGGGCGTGTCGTTCGCGATCCCGATCGAGGTCGCCTCGCGCATCAAGGACCAGATCGTGGCCCACGGCAGCGTGCAGCATGCCCGCCTGGGCGTCACTATCCAGGAGGTCAACCAGGCCCTGGCCGACTCGTTCCGGCTCGACTCGCCTTCCGGCGCGCTGGTTTCCAGCGTCGAGAAGGGCAGCCCGGCCGCCAAGGCCGGCCTGCAGCCCGGCGACGTGATCCGCAAGATCGACGGCAAGGACGTGGTCGCCTCCGGCGACCTGCCGGCAGTGGTCAGCTTGGCTTCGCCCGGCGACAAGGTGACGCTGGACGTGTGGCGCGACGGCAGCCAGCGCCAGATCGTGGCGACGCTGGGTTCGGTCGGGCACGAAACGGCCCAGGCGGGTGATGCCGGCCAGTCCGCGCAGCACGGCAAGCTCGGATTGGCGCTGCGGCCGCTGGCGCCGGAGGAGAAGCAGGAAACCGGCATCGCCTCGGGCCTGGTGATCGAACAGGCCGCCGGCCCGGCGGCGCAGGCCGGGGTGCAGCCGGGCGACGTGCTGCTGTCGCTCAACGGCACGCCGGTGCGGTCGCCCGAGCAGGTGCGCGACCTGCTGTCCAAATCCGGCAAGACGGTGGCGCTGCTGATCCAGCGCGGCGACACGAAGATTTTCGTGCCGGTAAAGTTGGGTTGAGCCCCCTACGCGCTTCGCGCACCCCCCAGGGGGCGATGCGCGCGGACCGGAAGGGAAGCCCACCCCCACGCGGCCTGCGGCCGCGCCCCCTCGAGGGGGCGATGCGCGCGGACCGGCGGAGCCGGATCCGCCGCATCCTGGGTGGACTCGTCTGGGTCAGGCGGTGCGCTGCGTGGGGGACTGCTTGGCGCCGGACATGGCGTCGACCACGTTGCCGACCAGTTCGCGGCGGTAGCGGTTCAGGTCTTGGGCGGTGGCGAAGCTGCGGTCGAGCAGGATCGAGAGGTTGTGCAGGATGCGGTCGGCCACCTTGCTTTCCCATTCCTTGTCGAACTTGATCTGCTCGTCCAGCCACCGCTCCAGCCAGCCCGGCTCGGGCAGCCGCGACTGGATGGTGTCGTTGGGGAACATGTCTTTGTTGACGTGCAGATTGGTGGGGTGCAGCGCCTGCGAGGTGCGGCGGGCCGAGGCCATCAGCACGCCGATCTTGGAGAACGCGGCGCGCGCCTGGTCGGCGATGTCCTTGCCCCGGCTGGCGAGCGCCCGCTTCATGTAGCGCAGGTAGGCCCCGGCATGGCGCGCCTCGTCCTGCGAGATCAGCTTGTAGATGAACTTGATGACCGGCTCGGTATGCCACTCCGATGCGCGGCGATACCAGTGGTTGAGCCGGATTTCGCCGCAGAAATGCAGCATCAGGGTTTCCAGCTCGGGCGCCGGATCGAACTCGAAGCGGATCGCGTGCAGTTCTTCCTCGGTCGGCGCCAGCTCGGGCCGGAACCGCCGCAGGTACTCCTGCAGCACTAGCGAATGCTTCTGTTCTTCGTAGAACCAGATCGACATGAACGCGCTGAAATCGCTGTCGTCGCGATTGTCGCGCAGGAACATCTCGGTGGCCGGCAGCGCCGCCCATTCCGTGATGGCGTTCATCTTGATGGTATTGGCTTGCTCGTCGGTCAGCTTGCTGCCGTCGAATTCGTCCCACGGGATGTCCGTAGCCATTTGCCAGCGCACGGCTTCCAGGGACTTGAACAATTCGGGGTACAACATGGCTAGCCTTTTACTTGGAAAATCAATGACTTGCTAAAGAACGCAGCGGGAGCCCGGAACCGGCAGAACGATAACCGCGGCCAGTGACCCGGCGATGACAGCCCGCCGTCAGGATAACAGCTAGGGATGCAGGGCCGGCCGGGTCCGCGCCCGGACGAACTGCGGCAGGAGCGAGCCGGCCGCGATGCCGGCGAATCCGCCCAGGAGGCCCGCCAGCTGTGGCGGAAAAACCTCGGCGGCGAAGACGCTGCACAGCAGCCAGCCCAGCACGCCCAGCACGGAAGATGCCAGGGCCCCCTGGGTGGTGGCCCGCCTCCAGTACAAGCCCATCAGCAGCGGCACGAAGGCCCCCACCAAGGTTACGGTATACGCGCTCGCGACCATTTCGTAAATGCTGTCGGACGTGGTCAGCGCAAAAGCAACCACGCAGCCGGCGAATACCGTAACCGAAACGCGCATCGACAGCAGCGACTCGCGGTCGGTCAGCCGGCGCGGCACCAGATGGCGCAGGATGTTCTCGGCGAAGATCGTGGACGGCGCCAGCAACGTGGCCGAGGCGGTCGACATGATGGCCGACAGCAGCGCGCCGAAGAACAGGATCTGCGCCAGCACCGGCATCCGTTCCAGGATGAAGGTGGGCAGGATCTTCTGCGGGTCGTCCTGCAACAGGGCGTTGGCAACGTCGGGCATCACGCCGAACGAGGCCAGCGCGATGTACATCGGGATGAAGGCGAACAGCAGGTAGAGCATGCCGCCGATCACCGGCCCGAGCCGCGCGGTGCCGGCGTCCTTGGCCGACATCACGCGCTGGTACACGTCCTGCTGGGGGATCGACCCCAGCATCATGGTCACCAGCGCGGCCACGAAGAACAGGATGTCGTGCGCGTTGGCCGGCGGCGCCATGTCGAGCAGGTTGCGCTGCGCCGCCAGGTGCATCACCGGCGCCACGCCGCCCGCCAGGTCGGTGGCGAAGCCGGCGATCACCAGCAGGCCGGCCACCACCACGATCATCTGCAGGAAATCGGTCAGCGCCACCGACCACATGCCGCCGAACACGGTATGCACCAGCACGATCGCCATGCCGACCAGCATGCCGCGCTGCTGCGAGAACAGCTGCGGATCGAGCATGTGGAACACCAGCCCCAGCGCCTTGACCTGCGCCGCCACCCAGCCCAGGTAGGACACGATGATGGCCACGCTCATCAGGATCTCGACCCACGGGCCGTAGCGTTCGCGGAAGTAGTCGCCCAGCGTGAGCAGGTTGTGCCGGTACAGGCGGCGGGCGAAGAACAGGCCCACCAGCACCAGGCACAGCGAGGCTCCGAACGGATCCTCCACCACGCCCGACAGGCCGTCCTTGACGAATACCGACGACACGCCCAGCACCGTTTCGGAGCCGAACCAGGTGGCGAAGGTGGTGGTGACCACCATGTAGAGCGGCAGCAGCCGGCCCGCCACCGCGTAGTCGGCCGAGCTCGACACCCGGCGGGCCGCATAGATGCCGATGGCGACCGACACCGCGAGATAGAGCAGGACGAACCAGATGACCATGATGCGGCGCGCGTGGAGGAAAAAGGGGCCCGGGAAGACAAACCGCGGGAGTATCGCATGGATGGGCCCACCCCATGCGCTCACGCGCGCCCATCAAGGGGCGGCACTGGCGGACCGGCGGAGCCGGATCCTCGGTGCCCTGGACGGGAAGCGCGGATTACCCTTACCTGGTTAGCGCCCAGAGCGCCACGGCGATGGCGGCCGCCAGCACGCCGGCGACGGCGGCCAGCAGGCGGTTGCCCTGTTCCTGCGCGCCGCGCAGCCGCCGCAGCTCGCCCAGGATGGCTTCGGAGCGGTCGGGCTCCGACAGCCGGTGGTGTATCAGCCGCGGGATCTGCGGCAGCATTTGCGCCCACTGCTGCGACTCGAAGCGGATGCCGTTGCGCAGGGCCGCGAAGCCGATGCGCTCGTTCATCCAGCGCTCCAGGTAGGGCTTGGCGGTCTTCCACAGGTCGAGCGACGGGTCGAGCTCGCGCCCCAGCCCTTCGATGTTGAGCAGCGTCTTCTGCAGCAGCACCAGCTGCGGCTGGATCTCCACATGGAAGCGGCGCGAGGTCTGGAACAGCCGCATCAGCACCTGGCCGAGCGAGATCTCGGCCAGCGGACGGTCGAAGTAGGGCTCGCAGCAGGCGCGGATCGCGCCCTCCAGCTCTTCCTCGCGCGTGTGCGGCGGCACCCAGCCCGACTCGATGTGCAGCCGCGCCACCTGCCGGTAGTCGCGGCGGAAGAAGGCCAGGAAGTTCTGAGCCAGGTAGTTCTTGTCGAACTCCGACAACGAACCGACGATGCCGAAATCGAGCGCGATGTAGCGCCCCAGCGACTCCGGCCGGTCCGACACGTAGATATTGCCCGGGTGCATGTCGGCATGGAAGAAGCCGTCGGCGAACATCTGCGTGAAGAAGATCTCCACCCCGTCGCGCGCCAGCTTCTTCAGGTCGATCCCGGCCTCGCGCAGGCGCGCCACGTGGTTGACCGGTATGCCCCGCATGCGCTCCATCGTGAAGATCGACGACGAGCAGTAGTCCCACATCACTTCCGGCACGATCAGCAGGTCGGCGCGCGGCCCGTCGGGCGAGAAATTGCGGCGCAGCTGGCTGCAGTTGGCCGCCTCGCGCAGCAGGTCGAGCTCGTCGTGCAGGTATTTGTCGAATTCGGCGACCACCTCGCGCGGCTTGAGCCGGCGGCCGTCGGGCGACACCCGCTCGATCAGGCGGGCGAAGGCCTTGAGCAGGCGCAGGTCTTTGTCGATCACCGGCAGCATATTGGGCCGCAGCACCTTGACGGCCACCTCGCGGCCGTCGTGCAGCACCGCGAAATGCACCTGGGCGATCGAGGCCGAGGCCACCGGCTGGCGCTCGAAATGGGCGAACAGTTCGTCGGGATGGCGGCCCAGGCCGCGCCGCACGCATTCGACGGCCAGTTCGGAATCGAAGGGCGGCACGCGGTCCTGCAGGCGCGCCAGTTCGTCGGCGATGTCGGCCGGGATCAGGTCGCGGCGGGTGGACAGCACCTGGCCGAACTTGACGAAGATCGGCCCCAGCGTTTCCAGCGCCAGCCGCAGCCGCGCGCCGCGCGGCGTGTCGAGCCGGCGGCCGAAACGCAGCACGGCCAGCACGCGCGTGGTCCAGGGCTGGCGGATGCTCGATACGGCCAGTTCGTCCAGGCCGTAGCGGTACATCACGAATGCGATACGGATCAGCCGCAGGAAGGTCAGCACGGGTCAGGCCTCCGGGCCGGCGCCGCCGCCGTCCTGCGGCGCCAGCCGGCCGTGCAGCGCGGCGGCGCGCTTGGCGGCGCGCTCGGCGTCGTCGCGCAGGCGGCGGTCTTCGGCGCCCCAGTCCGCCAGCGGCTGGCCGCCGGCCACCAGCCCGCGTTCCTCGGTAGCGTATTCGGCCAGGTTCTCGGCCAGCCGCCAGGCGCCTTCGCGCAGGCCGCGCCAGGCGCCGGAAGCGGCGGCCGACAGGCGCGCGGCGGGGATGTCGCCCACCAGGCGCGCCAGGTCTTCCTCGGCGTCCCAGCGCAGGTCGCGGGCGAGGTCGCCGATGGCGTGCGCGAAGGCGGCGTCGCCGTCGATCCGCACCGCGCTCATGCGCCGCGCGGCATCGCCCGACAGCAGGCTCGGCAGCTTGTCGGTGGCCACCGACAGCGTCACGTCCGGCGCCGCGGACAGCGCGCCGGGGCAAGGCTCCCCGGACCCGCGCCCGAGGGCGGACTCCTGCGCGGGCGGCGCTTCGGTGGAAGCGCCGTTGGCAGCAGGCTGCCATTCGACCTGGCCGTCGGCGGTCACGCACAGGTCGACGCGGGCGGCGCCGAACAGCAGCCGCGCGTGCTTGCCGGCGTGCGGCCGCAGGCGCTCGCGCGCCCAGGGTTCGCGCGCCAGCAGCGCGTTCAGCGCGCGCACTGCGGCGGCATAGGGAGAAGGCAAGGCAGACATGAATCGGCGGATGACAAAGAAGAACGCCCGTCCGGGGACGGGCGTTCCACGGGATTCTGACCCGTGCAGTGTACTTTACCGGCCCGCCTTGCCGGGCCGGGCGCCGGCGCTCATTGGGGCGAATTGACCTGCTGCACGCCGGCCAGCAGCCAGCCGCCGTCGTTCGGCTTGAACAGGTTCCAGATCTCTTCGAACCGGAACGCTTCGGCGCCGACCTCTTCGCGCAGCATGCCGGAGAAGCGCACGCTTGCCAGATGGCCATCGGAAACGCCTTCGATGCCGAGCAGTTCGGCGTTCAGCAGCACCACCTCGGTCACGTTCTGGCCCTGGCGCTGGCTGATCTGCTGGCTAAGTTCGGCCAGCAGATCGTCGGTGACCAGATCGCGCATTTCATCGACGTTGCCGCGGTCCCACACGCCTTGCAGCTTCACGAAATGCGCCTTGGCGTTGCGCAGGAAGTTGGCAGTGTCGAAATCGCCGGGAATGCTCCAGTTGCCGGTGGGCGTCATGCCCGCGTGGGTGACGCCGCCCTCGGGGGCGGCCGGCGCCGGGGCGGCGGCCACGGGCGCTGCGGCTTCGCGGGCGGCCAGCGAATCGCGCGCCGGCGGCGGCGTGAAGCCGCCGCCCTGGCCGGCGCCCTGCCAGGCCGGGCGCGGCGCCTGGCCGCGCAGGCGGCGCAGGATGAACAGCACGGCAAACACCACCAGCCCGATCAGCAGCAGGCTGCCGAGCATCTCGGCCATCGCGGCGCCCAGGCCCAGATGCGACAGCAGCGCGGCCAGACCGAGGCCGGCGGCGATGCCCGCGATCGGGCCGAGCCAGCGCGACATGCCGCTGCGCGCGTCCGTGCCGGCCGCGGCGGCGCCCGCCGCCGATTGCGACGGCGCGGCCTGCTGGGCCTGGCGCGGCGCGCCGGCCGGCGGCAGCGCCTGGCGCTGGGTCACATTACCGGACTGCCGCCCGATGCTGCCGCCGCCGCCAAGGCGCCTGGCCTCGGCGTCGTGCGTTGCCGTCAGCATCGCGCCGGCGCTCAGCGCGAGCACCAGCGAAGCCAGGCAACGGAAAAGAAAGCGTCGAGACATCCTGGGGTTCTCCTATATGTCGGTGTCGCCAGGACATCTTTCCTGACAACAAGCTGAATGTAGCTGACTCCGGACTGAAAAGAAAGTTCACCTCAATGCGTATCGCCCATCCAGGACGCCGCGGATCCGGCTCCGCCGGTCCGCCAGCGCCGCCCCTCCAGGGGCGCGCGAAGCGCGTAGGGGTGGGCCATCTACAGGCGAATTCCCTCGTGGAGGGCCACCACGCCGGCGGTCAGATTGAAATAGCGCACGCGCGAAAGGCCTGCCGCCTCGAGCATGCCGGCCAGCGTGTCCTGGTCGGGATGCATGCGGATCGATTCGGCCAGATAGCGGTAGCTGGCCTCGTCGTTGGCCACCTTGCGCCCCAGCCAGGGCAGGATCCTGAACGAATACCAGTCGTAGGCCGGCTGCAGCGGCCTGGCCACGCGCGAGAACTCCAGCACCAGCAGCTTGCCGCCCGGCCGCAGCACGCGCGCCATCTCGGCCAGCGCGCGGTCCTTGTGGGTCATGTTGCGCAGGCCGAAGGCCACCGTCACGCGGTCGAAGGTGGCGTCGGGGAACGGCAGCGCCTCGGCGTCGCACACCGCGGCGGGGATCACCACGCCGGCGTCGAGCAGGCGGTCGCGCCCCACCCGCAGCATCGAATCGTTGATGTCGGTCAGCCACACCTGCCCCGTGGGGCCCGCCTGCTTCGCGAAGACGCGCGCCAGGTCGCCGGTGCCGGCAGCGATGTCGAGCACCTTCATGCCCGGCCGCACCCCGGCGCGGGCGATGGTGAAGGCCTTCCAGGCGCGGTGCAGCCCGGCCGACATCAGGTCGTTCATCAGGTCGTAGCGCGACGCCACCGAATGAAAGACCTCGGCCACCTTGCGGGCCTTGTCGCCTTCGGCCACCTGCTGGAAGCCGAAATGGGTGGTGCCGTCCGGGTCGGCGCCGCGCGCCGTGCGTTCGTCGTTCATTGCTTGCCTTTGCCGCCGGATTGGCGGCGGATCTCGGTCGTGCCGGCGGGCGCGGCGGCTTCGCGCGAGGCGCCCGCGGCCTGGAGCCGGGCCAGGTAGTCGGCCCACAGCGCGTCGGCGTCGCGGCCCAGTTCGTACAGCAGGTCCCACGAATAGATGCCGGTGGCGTGGCCATCGGAAAATACCGGCTGGACCGCATAATTGCCCACCGGTTCCAGGCCGACGATGTCGACGTCTTTCTTGCCGGTCTGCAGCACCGCCTGCCCCGGCCCGTGCCCGCGCACCTCGGCCGACGGGCTGTACACCCGCAGCAGCTCGAACGGCAGCATGAAACTGCGGCCGTCGTCGAACGCCACTTCCAGCGCCCGCGATTGCCGGTGCACCACGATACGGGTGGGAATGGGGGTGTGTTTGTGCAGGCCTGCCATGGGTTTCTTCCGGGTTAACCGACAATGGTAGCCGATCGGGGCGCCGGCTCCCCGCGCCTGTGGCACCGCAATGTCACATACGTGACACATTGCCGCCATACTATGGACATGCTTCAGCAACCCACGGGTCCATCATGTCCAGCACCATCCTCGTCGTCGAAGACGAACCCGCCATCCAGGAACTGATCGCGGTCAATCTTTCGTTTGCCGGGCATAAAGTCCTGCGGGCCGCCGACGCGGAGCAGGCGCAAACTCTGATCCGCGCCGAACTGCCCGACCTGGTGCTGCTCGACTGGATGCTGCCCGGCGCCTCCGGCGTCGCGCTGGCGCGCAAGCTGCGCGGCGAAGACCGCACCAAGAACGTACCGGTCATCATGCTGACCGCCAAGGGCTCGGAGCAGGACAAGGTGGAAGGCCTGGAAGCCGGCGCCGACGACTACATTACCAAACCGTTCTCGCCCAAGGAGCTGATGGCCCGCATCAAGGCCGTGCTGCGCCGCCGCGCGCCCCAGCTCACCGACGACCTGATCAACGTGGCCGGCCTGGCCCTCGATCCGGTCACCCACCGCCTCAACGGCAACGGCGTCCCGCTCAACATCGGGCCCACCGAATTCCGCCTGCTGCACTTCTTCATGACCCACCCGGAGCGGGTGTTCTCGCGCTCGCAGCTGCTCGACCAGGTGTGGGGCGACCACGTATTCGTCGAGGAACGCACGGTCGACGTCCACATCCGCCGCCTGCGCAAGGCGCTGGAGCCCAGCCGGCACGACGCCCACGTCGAAACCGTGCGCGGCAGCGGCTATCGCTTCACCGCTCACCCGGTGGCCGGGGCGCAGGCCGACTGAGCCGCCCTTCCGCCCGGCCGGCCGCGGCCTCGCGGTAATGCGACAATCCGCGCCATGGTCTGGATCCGCAACCTCCTCGTCGTGCTGCTGCTGGCCGGTCTGTCCGCCCTCGGCGGCCCGGTCGCCGGCCCCCATTTCAGCTGGGCGCTGTTCAGCCTCGGGCTGGGCCTGCTGCTGTGCTGGCAGCTGTGGCAATTCTCGCGCGTGGAGCGCTGGTCGCACGACCTGCGGCGGCCGCCGCCGGCCTCGGCCGGCATCTGGGACGAGACCCTGGCCCGGCTCTACCGCCACCTGCGCACCCAGGAACGCCAGCTGGCGCAGCTCGAAGGCAATGTGCAGGGCTTTTTCTCGGCCGCCCAGGCGCTGCCCGACGGCCTGGTCACGCTCGACCAGGAATTCCACATCGACTGGTGCAACCGCATCGCCCGCCAGCACCTGGGATTGCGCCTGCCGGCCGACCGCGGGCAAAACCTGCTGAACCTGGTGCGCACGCCCGAATTCGTCCGCTACGCGGCCCAGGGCGACTGGCCGGCGCCGCTGCTGCTGCGCAGCCCGGCCTCGTTCGAGCGCCTGCTGATGGTCCAGCTGATCGCCTACGGCCAGCGCCAGCGCATGCTGCTGACGCGCGACGTGACCCAGATCGAGCGGCTGGAAAATACCCGCCGCGACTTCGTCGCCAACGTGTCGCACGAATTGCGCACGCCGCTGACGGTGCTGGCCGGCTTCCTGGAAACGCTGCGCGACCTGCCGGAAGACGCGATCGCGCCGGAACAGCGCCACCAATACCTGTCGATGATGCACGACCAGGCCGGGCGCATGCAGGCCATCGTGGCCGACCTGCTGACGCTGTCGGCGCTCGAATCGTCGCCGGCGGCCGATCCGCAGCCGGTCGACATGCCGCAGATGATCGCCAACACGGTGAGCCAGGCCGAGGCGCTGTCGGCCGGCCGCCACCGCATGTCGAGCGACGTCGATCCTGGGCTGGACGTGCTGGGCGCCCCCACCGAACTGGCGTCGGCGATCTCCAACCTGCTGATCAACGCCGTCCGCTACACGCCGGACGGCCAGAGCATCCACGTATCATGGCGCCGCGAGCCCGACGGCGGCGCGCGCTACGCCGTGACCGACACCGGCGCCGGCATCGCGGCGCACCACCTGCCCCGGCTCACGGAGCGGTTCTACCGCGTCGACCGCGGCCGCTCGCGCGAATCCGGCGGCACCGGGCTGGGGCTGGCGATCACCAAGCACGTGGCGATGCGGCACGACGCCGAGCTGGAGATCGCCAGCGAGGTGGGCAAGGGCAGCACCTTCGCGCTGCGCTTCCCGCCCAGCCGCGTGGCCGGCCAGGCGGGCGAGAACTAAAGCGCCGGCCGGCGCTCTCACTGCTTGACCGCGGCATCGCGCCGCCGCCCCGGAGGACCGCGCTTCCGGGGCCATACGATACGAACAGGAACAGCGGAGTCCCCCATGCCCAAAATCGTTCTGCTGGAAAACATCCACCCCAGCGCCGTCGAAGTCTTCAACGCGGCCGGCTACCACGACATCGTCACCCACGCCACCGCGCTGCCGCCCGACGCGCTGCGCGCCGCGGTGCACGACGCAGACGTGGTCGGGATCCGCTCGCGCTCCCACCTCGACCGTTCCATCCTCGACGAAGCGCCCGCGCTGGGCGTGGTGGGATGCTTCTGCATCGGCACCAACCAGGTAGACCTGGCCACGGCCATGGAACACGGCGTGCCGGTGTTCAACGCGCCGTTCTCGAACACCCGTTCGGTGGCCGAGCTGGTGCTGGCCGAAGCGATCCTGCTGCTGCGCCGCATCCCCGAGAAGAACGCGCGCGTGCACCAGGGGCATTGGGACAAGTCCGCCTCCGGCTCGTTCGAGGCGCGCGGCAAGACGCTCGGCATCATCGGCTACGGCAACATCGGCTCGCAGGTCGGCACGCTGGCCGAGGCGGTCGGCATGCGGGTCATCTTCCACGACATCGAAGCCAAGCTGCCGCTGGGCAACGCCCGACCCTATTCCGACCTGGCCTCGATGCTGGCCGAGGCCGACGTGGTCACGCTGCACGTGCCGGGCGGCCGCGCCACCGAGAACATCATCAACGCGCAGACGCTGGCGCAGATGAAGCGCGGCGCGATCCTGATCAACGCCTCGCGCGGCACCGTGGTCGACATCGACGCGCTGCGCGCCGCGCTCGACGCCAAGCAGATCGCCGGCGCCGCGCTGGACGTCTTCCCCACCGAGCCCAAGGGCCCCGACGAACCGCTGGCCAGCCCGCTGATCGGGCTGAACAACGTGATCCTTACCCCGCACATCGGTGGCAGCACGGTCGAATCGCAGGAAAACATCGGCCGCGAAGTGGCCGAGAAGCTGGTGCGCTTCCTGCAAAGCGGCACCACCAAGGGCGCGGTCAACTTCCCGGAACTGCCCTATCAGGCGCCGGCCGGCGCCTCGCGCATCCTGCACGTGCACCGCAACGAGCCCGGCGCGCTGGCCACGCTGAACAGCCTGTTTGCCGAACGCAACATCAATATCGTCAGCCAGCAGCTGCAGACCAAGGGGCCGATCGGCTATGTGCTGACCGACACCGGCGAGCGGGTTGGAGAAGACGTCGTCGCCGCGCTGCGTCGGCATCCGATCACCGTACGCTGCGAGCTGCTATAGAAATCCAGGGCACCGCGGATCCGGCTCCGCCGGTGCCGCCGGTGCCGCCCCCTGGGGGGCGCGCGCCAGCGCGTAGGGGGCTCCCCGACCCAGGGTCACAGCCCAGTCAGCGCTTCCCCGAGGCGGTCGTAGTAGACGGGCAGCAGGCGCAGGGCGCGGGCCCGGCGCTCCAGCCAGGCAGCGGTTTCGGCGCCTGCCGCCACGCGAGGGGGCGCCCACACCGGGTCCGGGAAGTGGCGGTCGTCGCGCCAGCGCGGAATCACGTGCCAGTGCAGATGCGGCACGACGTTGCCGAACGAGGCCAGATTGACCTTGTCGGGCCCGAGCACGGCGCGCTGCACCGCCTCAACCGCGAACACGGCGCGCATCAGGATGTCGCGCTCGGCTTCGGCCAGCTCGGTCATTTCGGCGACGTGGCGCCGCCATACTACCCGCGTAAAACCCGGATAGTCCGGGTCGTCGACGGCAATCACGCGCAGCGCCTCGTTGCGCCAGAGCGCCGCGCCGGAGGCCTGGGCGCACAGGGGACATGGCGTCGGAGAACTCATGGCATGCCGATCGGGTCGAGATCGCCCAAGCATAGCGCAAGCCGCGGCGGCCGAGGACGGCGCGCGGCTACAGGTCGGCCCAGGCCATTGCGCGGCGGCGCTTCTGGGTCTGGTTGATGAAGCGCTGCAGCGCGCGCAGCGCGGGAGCGCTCAGCCCGCTCATCTCGCAGCCCACCCGGCTGCTGGAGACATCCTGCCGCAGCGGGCTGACGTTCATGACCTCGAGATTGGCGACGAAGCGCGTGTCGGCGTCGAGCTCCACATCGGCCCCGGCCACCTGCATGCCGGTGGACAGCGGCACCCGCCCGGACATCAGCAGGGCCACGCCGCTGACGCTGACGTCGATGATCCGCAGCTCGACCGCCGGGCTTTCCGGGTAGGGACGCAGCCGCACCACCGGCGCCGGCGTGGGCAGGGGCCGCACGCGGAAGTGCGAGCGGCGCTGGAAACGGTACAGCTCGCGCGGCAGCCGGCAGGTCAGCACGCTCTGGCCGTCGGTATCGCGCACCTGCATCAGGTCGTGCACGTCGAACTGGATCTTGACCTTGTCGAGATAGCCCACGGCCAGCAGTTCCTCGGCCGCCAGGATGCGGTCGAGATGGCGGCCGGACGGCTCCACGCCCAGGCACAGCGTGCCCTTGAGGCGGTCGACTTCCCAGATCGTGGTGGTATAGGTGATGCCGCGCGGCGCCGTGAGCGAAATCAGCACGTTCTGTTCGGCCATCTGCCCGAGCAGGGTCCGGATCTCCATCGGCAGGGAAATGCGGAAGTCGTTCAGGCGCGCGGAGTACGGCACCGGCACAGGCGAAGCTTGATCCATGGTATCGACCGGGAGGGGCGGTTGGATGGTTAACGCCCTCGGCCGGACAAACTTTAGGCAGATCGCGCCGATCGCTAGACCAGCACCCGCTCGATGCCGCCGTCGTTGGCGCGGCTGACGTAGTCTTCCAGCCATTGCGGGCCCAGCACGTGGCGCGCGATCTCGACCACGATGTAGTCGGCATCCAGGCCGGCATCGTCGTTGTAGCGCTTCAGGCCCTGCATGCACGACGGACAGGAGGTCAGCACCTTCACGTCGCCCGCGAAGCCGTCGGCCCGCAGCTTGTCGGCGCCCTTGCGCAGTTCCTCTTCCTTGCGGAAGCGCACCTGGGTCGACACGTCGGGCCGGGTGACGGCCAGCGTGCCCGACTCGCCGCAGCAGCGGTCGCTCTTGTCCACGCCCTCGCCCACCAGCGCCCGCACCGTCTTCATCGGATCCTGCAGCTTCATCGGCGTGTGGCAGGGATCGTGGTACATGTAGCGGGTACCGGTCACGCCCTCCAGCTTCACGCCCTTCTCCAGCAGGTACTCGTGGATGTCGATCAGCCGGCAGCCGGGGAAGATCTTCTCGAATTCGTAGCCGGCCAGCTGGTCGTAGCAGGTGCCGCAGCTGACCACCACCGTCTTGATATCGAGGTAGTTCAGCGTATTGGCCATCCGGTGGAACAGCACCCGGTTGTCGGTGATGATTTTCTCGGCCTTGTCTTCCATGCCGTTGCCGCGCTGCGGGTAGCCGCAGCACAGGTAGCCGGGCGGCAGCACGGTCTGCACGCCCACCTGCCACAGCATGGCCTGGGTTGCCAGGCCCACCTGCGAGAACAGGCGCTCCGAGCCGCAGCCGGGGAAGTAGAACACCGCCTCGGCGTCGGCCGCGCTTTGCGGCGGCCGGATGATGGGCACGTACTTGGCGTCTTCGATGTCGAGCAGCTTGCGCGCGGTCTGTTTGGGCAGCCCGCCCGGCATCTTCTTGTTGACGAAATGCACCACCTGTTCGCGCAGCGGCGGCTTGCCCACGGTGGCGGGCGGCCGCTGGGTCTGGCGGCGCGCCACCTTGGCCAGCAGATCGTGCGCCATGCGTTGCGCCTTGTAGCCGACGTCGACCATGGCCTTGCGGGTGGCGTTGATGGTGCGCGGATCCTTCGCGTTCAGGAAGAACATCGCGGCCGCCGTGCCGGGGTTGAACGACTTCTTGCCCATGCGGCGCAGCAGCGCCCGCATGTTCATGGAAACGTCGCCGAAGTCGATGTCGACCGGGCAGGGCTTCTCGCACTTGTGGCAGACCGTGCAGTGATCGCCTACATCTTCGAACTCTTCCCAATGGCGGATGCTGACGCCGCGGCGGGTCTGCTCCTCGTACAGGAAGGCCTCGATCAGCAGCGAAGTGGCCAGGATCTTGTTGCGCGGCGAATACAGCAGGTTGGCGCGCGGCACGTGGGTGGCGCACACCGGCTTGCACTTGCCGCAGCGCAGGCAGTCCTTGATGGCGTGCGAGATCGCGCCCAGGTGGCTCTGCTGCATCAGCAGCGACTCGTGGCCCATCAGGTTGAAACTGGGCGTGTAGGCGTGGCGCAGGTCGCCGCCCGGCATCAGCTTGCCGGCGTTGAAGCGGTTGTGCGGATCGACGCGCTTTTTATAGTCGCGGAACGGCGCCATCTCGGCTTCGGACAGGAATTCGAGCTTGGTGATGCCGATGCCGTGCTCGCCCGAGATCACGCCGTCGAGCCGGCGCGCCACGCCCATGATGCGGGCCACGGCGTCGTTGGCCTCCTGCAGCATCTCGTAGTCGTCGGAGTTGACGGGGATGTTGGTGTGCACATTGCCGTCGCCGGCGTGCATGTGCAGCGCCACGAACACCCGGCCCTTGAGCACCTTGTCGTGGATTTCCTGCGCCTTGGCCAGGATGGGCGCGTAGGCGGCGCCGGCGAAGATGCGCTGCAGCGGCGCGCGCAGCTCGGCCCGCCACGACACGCGCACGGTGCGGTCCTGCACCACGTCGAACACGCGGGCGTGGGGCTCGGCGTCGAGCCGGGCATGCAGCGCCGGCAGCAGCGTGGCCAGGCCGATGCGCGAGAACTCGCCCAGCGTGTCGGCCAGCGGCAGGTCCATGCTGCGCAGGATCCACTGCCAGCGTTCCTTGACGGCAGCCAGCAGCTCCAGCGCCTGCACGGCGCGGTCGCCCAGCACTTCCTCGGGCGCCAGGCCCTCGGCCTCGCCGTCTTCGCTCTTGCCCAGCGGCAGGTCGCCGTCGAAGAACTCGGCCAGGCGGTCGATCAGCTTGATCTTGTTGGTGGTCGACAGCTCGATGTTGATGCGCTCGATCTCGTCGGTGTATTCGCCCATCCGCGGCAGCGGGATGACCACGTCTTCGTTGATCTTGAAGGCGTTGGTGTGGCGCGAGATGGCGGCGGTGCGGGAACGGTCGAGCCAGAATTTCTTGCGGGCCTCGGCGCTGACGGCCACGAAGCCTTCGCCGTGGCGGGTGTTGGCCAGGCGCACCACCTCGCTGGCGGCCACGGCCACCGCGTTCTCGTCGTCGCCCACGATGTCGCCGATCAGCACCATCTTGGGCAGCACGCCGCGCTTGCTCTTGGTGGCGTAGCCGACCGCGCGCAGGTAGCGCTCGTCCAGGTGCTCCAGCCCGGCCAGGATGGCGCCGCGCGCGCGGCCCTCGCCGTCGAGGTAGTGCTTGATCTCGACGATGGACGGGATCGAGTCGCGCGCCTGGCCGAAGAATTCCAGACAGACCGTACGGGTCTGCTTCGGCATGCGGTGCACCACCCAGCGCGCCGAGGTGATCAGGCCGTCGGTGCCTTCCTTCTGCACGCCCGGCAGGCCCGACAGGAACTTGTCGGTCACGTCCTTGCCCAGGCCTTCCTTGCGGAACACGCGGCCGGGGATCTCCAGCAGTTCGGTGCGCAGCAGGCGCTGGCCGGGGGCGGCGCCGCCGTCGAACCACTTCAGCTCGAAGCGGGCCGTTTCGATGTCGTGGATCTTGCCCTGGTTGTGCTCCAGCCGCGTCACTTCCAGCCAGTTGCCTTCCGGGTCCACCATCCGCCACCAGGCGAGATTGTCGAGCGCGGTGCCCCACAGCACGGCCTTCTTGCCGCCCGCGTTCATCGCGATGTTGCCGCCCACGCAGGAGGCCTCGGCCGAGGTGGGGTCGACCGCGAACACGTAGCCGGCCGCGCTGGCGGTGTCGGCCACGCGCTTGGTGACCACGCCGGCGCCGGTGAACAGGGTGGCCACCGGCCCGGTTACGCCCGGCAGCTCGCCCACCTCGACCGCGCCGATGGTTTCCAGCTTCTCGGTATTGATGACGGCCGACTTCCACGTGAGCGGCACGGCGCCGCCGGTGTAGCCGGTGCCGCCGCCGCGCGGGATGATGGTCAGGCCCAGCTCGATACAGCCGCGCACCAGCGCGGCGATTTCCTCTTCGTTGTCGGGCGTCAGCACCACGAAGGGGTATTCCACCCGCCAGTCGGTGGCGTCGGTCACGTGCGAGACGCGCGACAGGCCGTCGAACTTGATGTTGTCGCGCGCGGTGACGCGGCCCAGCACCTTGACCGCCCGGCGGCGCAGCTCGGCCGTGTCACTGAACTCCAGCTCGAAGGCGCGCACCGCGGCGCGCGCCATGTCGAGCAGGCGGCCGACCTTGCCGTCGCGCTCGGCGTCGGACGGCTCGCGGCGGCGCTCGATCTCGCGCAGGCGGTGGTTCAGGGCCTCGATCAGCAGCGCGCGGCGGCGCGGGTTGTCGAGCAGGTCGTCGTGCAGATAGGGGTTGCGGCGGACGACCCAGATGTCGCCCAGCACTTCGTACAGCATGCGGGCCGAGCGGCCGGTGCGGCGCTCGCTGCGCAGCTCGCACAGCATGTCCCAGGCCTGCGGGCCCAGCAGGCGCTGGACCACCTCGCGGTCGGAGAACGAGGTGTAGTTGTACGGAATCTCCCGCAGGCGAGTCGGCGTCGATGCGGAAGCGAGGGCGATAGGCAGAGGGGCGTTCATGGCGTTCGACGTCTTCCCGAGGGCAGCCATTCTAGCCGATCGGCCCCTCCGGGGCCGGATTTCCGGGGTTCCCGCAACGCCGGCAGGGTTGTCTCAAAGCCGGAATCGCGCCTGCCAGGCCGGGTCGGAGAACCCGACGCTGACGCGGCCGTCGCCCGTTACCAACACCGGCCGGCGCACCAGTTGCGGATTCGCCACGACCAGCGCCAGCCAGTCGGCCTCGCCCGCCGGCTGGCGGCTGGACTCGGGCAGCCCGCGCCAGGTGGTGGAGGAACGGTTGACCAGCTTCTCCCAGCCGCCCACCTGGCGCGCCCAGTCTTTCAGCACCTCGGCTCCGACCGGCCCGGCCCGGTAGTCGATGAAGGCGTACGGCAGCCCGTGGCCGTCCATCCACGCCCGCGCCTTGCGGCAGGTGTCGCAGTTCTTCAGTCCGTACAGCCGCGTTTCGCTCATCTAGCTGCTCCATCGTTCTTGGCGCGTTCCCCGGTGCATGAGTCTGCGCCGCCCATCCAGGATGCGGCGGATCCGGCTCCGCCGGTCCGCTCGCGTCGCCTCCTCGAGGGGGCGCGCGAAGCGCGAAAGGGGTGGGCTCACCGCTAAAAAAACCACAGCAATGCAGTAGTCATGGTCAGGTAGCGCGCCAGCTTGCCGATCGCCATGTACAGCACGCTGGGCCAGAAATCCATCCGCAGCCAGCCGGCCACCGCGCACAGCGGGTCGCCCACCATCGGCACCCACGACAGCAGCAGCGTCTTGGGGCCGAACCGTTCCAGCAGGTCGTGCGCGCGCGCCTGCATCCGGCCGCGCCGGGTCTGCAGGTCGTATTGGTGCGGCTGGTGGGCGTGCGGGTGCGGATGGCCGTGGCGCGCCTCGTAGCGTTCGCGCAGGCGGATCATGCCGCGGTGCGCCCACCAGCCCATCCAGTAGCTGACGATGCCGCCCAGCGTGTTGCCGATGGTGGCCGTCAGCACCGCCGGCCAGAACATGTGCGGCGCCAGCTTCACGTAGCCGAACACCGCCGGCTCGGAACCCATCGGCAGCAGCGTGGCCGACAGCAGGCTGACGACCAGGATCGCCGGCAGCCCGACGCGGGGCAGGGCCAGCGCGGCCAGCAGCCAATGAACGGAGTGTTCGAGCCAGATTTGCATGGGCGCAAGTGTACCGGCTAACCGGCGCGCGGCCGCCCGGGGCCGCGCCCGCCTGCGGCGCCGGTGGATGGCGCGGGCCGCGGCGGCAGGGGCCATCGCTTTGTGTCAAACTTACCGGCTCCGCGTCCGTCCCCAAGCCGAGCCGTATCATGCCTGCCGACTATCTCAAGCGTATCCTGAACGCCAAGGTATACGACGTCGCCGTCGAATCGCCGCTGGAAGCGGCCCCCCAGCTTTCGGCGCGCACTGGCAACAGCATTCTGCTCAAGCGGGAAGACACGCAGTCGGTCTTCAGCTTCAAGCTGCGCGGCGCCTACAACAAGATGGCCAACCTGCCGCCCAAGGCCCTGGCCAAGGGCGTGATCGCCGCCTCGGCCGGCAACCACGCGCAAGGCGTGGCGCTGTCGGCCCAGCGGCTGGGCTGCCGGGCCGTGATCGTGATGCCGGTCACCACCCCGCAGGTCAAGATCGACGCCGTGCGCGCGCGCGACGCCGAGGTCGTGCTGTTCGGCGAAAGCTTCACCGACGCCTACAACCACGCCAAGGAACTGGAGCGCAGGCAGAAGCTGACCTTCGTCCACCCCTTCGACGATCCCGACGTGATCGCCGGCCAGGGCACGATCGCCATGGAAATCCTGCGCCAGCACAACGGCCCGCTCGATGCCATCTTCGTGGCCGTGGGGGGCGGCGGGCTGATCTCCGGCGTCGCCGCCTACATCAAGCAGCTGCGGCCGGAAATCCGCATCGTCGGCGTGCAGACCCACGATTCCGACGCGATGATGCAGAGCGTGGCGCGCGGCCGCCGCGTCACCCTGCCCGACGTCGGCCTGTTCTCCGACGGCACCGCGGTCAAGCTGGTGGGCGAGGAAACCTTCCGCCTCACGCGCAAGTACGTGGACGACTTCATCGCCGTCGACACCGACGCCATCTGCGCGGCCATCAAGGACGTGTTCCAGGACACCCGCAGCGTGCTCGAGCCCGCCGGCGCGCTGGCGGTGGCCGGCGCCAAGCACTACCTGGCCCAGCACCGCTGGAAGGACAAGACCGTGGTGGCGGTGGCCTGCGGCGCCAACATGAATTTCGACCGCCTGCGCTTCGTGTCGGAACGGGCGGAAGTGGGCGAGGCGCGCGAGGCCGTGTTCGCCGTCACCATGCCCGAGCAGCGCGGCAGCTTCCGGCGCTTCTGCGAACTGATCGGCTCGCGCAGCGTGACCGAATTCAACTACCGGATGAGCAACGCGCAGCAGGCGCACGTATTCGTCGGACTCGAAATCTCGGCGCCCGGCGAATCGACGCGCATCGCCGCCAATTTCCGCCGCAATGGCTTCACCGCGCTCGACCTGACGCAGGACGAGGTCTCCAAGACCCACCTGCGCCACATGATCGGCGGCGGCAGCGGCATCGTGGAAAACGAACTGCTGTACCGCTTCGAATTCCCCGAGCGGCCCGGCGCGCTGATGCGCTTCCTGAGTTCGATGTCGCCCAACTGGAACATCAGCCTGTTCAACTACCGCAACCAGGGCGCCGACTACGGCCGCATCCTGGTCGGGCTGCAAGTGCCGCCGGCCGACAAGAAGACCTTCGCGGCCTTCCTGCAGGAACTGGGCTACCGGCACTGGGACGAATCGGCCAACCCGGCCTACCGGCTGTTCCTGCGATAAACGGCAGGCCCGCGCTCAGGACCCGGCGGCGCCGCGCCCGCCCGCCGCTTTCGACAGCCGCCAGCCCAGCGCGAGCACCAGCAGCCACGGCGGAATCAGCGCCACCGAGACGCGCATGCCCGGCGTCAGTGCCATCACGGCCAGGATGCCGAGCAGGAAGACCAGGCACAGCACGTTGACGGCGGGATAGCCGATGCTGGGAAAACGTCCTGGCTGCCCGCCGCGCCGGACGCGGAAACGCAGGTGGGCGATGCAGATCATCAGCCAGTTCAGCACCAGCGCCGACACCACCAGCGACATCAGCAGCCCGAAGGCCGCCTGCGGTATCGCATAGTTGATCAGCACGCACAGTCCGGTAGCCGCGGCCGATGCGCCCAGCGCCGCCAGCGGGACGCCGCGGCGGTCCACTTCTCGCATCCGGGCCGGCGCGTTGCCCTGCTCGGCCAGGCCCACCAGCATCCGGCTGGTGCAGTACACGCAGCTGTTGTAGACCGACAGCGCCGCCGTCAGCACCACCACGTTCAGCGCCGCCGCCACCGCGCCGGCGTCCAGCGCGCGGAAGATCAGCACGAAGGGGCTGCCGCCTTCCACCACGTCGCGCCATGGATAAAGCGACAGCAACACCAGCAGCGAGCCGACATAGAACAGCAGGATGCGGTAGACCACCTGGTTGGTGGCGCGCGGGATGCTGTGCCGGGGGTCGTCGGCCTCGGCCGCCGTGATGCCGACCAGCTCCAGCCCGCCGAACGAGAACATGATCACCGCCATCGCCATCACCAGGCCGCCCGCGCCGTTCGGGAAGAAGCCGCCCAGCCGCCACAGGTTGCCGATGCCGGCCTGCGGCCCCGCCTTGCCGGCCAGCAGCAGGTAGGCGCCGAAAGCGATCATGGCGACGATGGCGGCCACCTTGACGATGGCGAACCAGAACTCGAATTCGCCGTACAGCTTCACGTGCACCAGATTGATCGCATTGATCGCCGCGAAGAAGACCACCGCCGACGCCCAGGTGGGCACGCCCGGCCACCAGTACTGCACGTAGATGCCGACCGCCGTCAGCTCGGCCATGCCCACCAGCACGTACAGCACCCAGTAATTCCAGCCCGAAGCGAAGCCGGCGAAGTCGCCCCAGTATTTGTACGCGAAATGGCTGAACGACCCGGCCACCGGCTCCTCGACCACCATCTCGCCCAGCTGGCGCAGGATCAGGAAGGCGATCGATCCGCCGATCGCATAGCCCAGCAGCACCGACGGGCCGGCCAGGCGTATCGTTTGCGCGATGCCGAGGAACAGCCCGGTGCCCACCGCGCCGCCGAGCGCGATCAGCTGGATGTGGCGGTTTTTCAGGCCGCGCTGCAGATGGGCGGCGGCTTTTCTTTCCATGGTGGTCCTTTGCGAACAGGCCCAATCATGGAAGCAAAGGCGCCCGCTTGCAAACGCCGGCGCCGCCACCGCGAAAGCCCGGCGCCGGTACTCAGGACTCGGGCTTGAAGTTGATGTGCTCGATAACCTTTTCCCACCGCTGGTAGTCGGATCGCAGCCGCGCGGCCAGGGCTTCCGACGTGCCGCCCATCGGCACCAGCCCCTGCGACGCGAAATACGCGCCGGCCTCCGGCACCGACAGGATCCTGTTGATCTCGGCATTGAGCTTGGCCACCACGCCGGCCGGCGTGCCGGCCGGCGCGAAGAAGCTCCAGTAGGCATTGTTGGGCCCGTCCGGGTAGGTTTCGTCCACGGTCGGGATGTCGGGCGCCACCGAGAGCCGGTGCCGCGCGCCGGTGGCGATCGCCTTCAGTGAGCCGCCCTTGAGCAGCGGCAGCGTCTGCGGCACGCCCATGTAGGCCATCTGCACGCGGCCGGCCAGCAGGTCTGGAATGATCTGGCCGCTGCCCTTGTACGGGATGTGGCTCACCTCGATCCCGGCCACGCTCTTGAGCCATTCGGTCCACAGGTGATGGAAGCTGCCGATGCCGGTCGACGCGTAGTTGTACTGGCCCGGATGCTGCTTCAGGAAAGCCACCAGCTCCGGCAGCGTACTGGGCGGCATCGACGCCGGCACCGACAGGATGTATTCGATCGACACCACCGGCACCACCTCTGCGAAGTCCTTGAACGGGTCGTAGGGCAGCTGCTTGTAGACATGCGGGCTGATGCTCATCTGGATGTCGGTGCCCAGCAGCAGGGTGTAGCCGTCGGCCGGCGCGCGCGCCACCGCGGCCGCGCCGATGTTGCCGTTGGCGCCGGCCACGTTCTCGACCACGATCGATTGTCCCCACGCCTGGGTCAGGCGCGCGCCGATGTAGCGCGCCACCACGTCGCCGCTGCCGCCGGCGGGGTAAGGGATGATGACGCGAATGGGCTTGTCGGGATAGGCGCCGGCCCGGGACGCGGGCGCAACGGCGGCACAGCAGAAGATCAGCAGACAGATCAAGGCTTTCATTTCTTGCTCCAGGGTCGGGACGAACTGCGATCGCGCTGCGCGAGAAGCCTTGACGCACCCGGAATCCGGCACGTAGGATGTTGTCATGACAACTCGACGGTTGCGGTCAATGTTGCCATGACAACGCAGTTGCAGCAATAAAGTTTTGGCAGGCATCCAACTTCTTGCAAGGCCCTAGTATTCAAGGGCCTCCAGACCTTTATTCGATTTTTATGCAGTCGCAGCAATAAACCACTTCGAAATCAGTTATGGAGGTAGCGGCACGATGAATGCGATCGACAGGCCCTGGCGGATGCCGGATCCGGATGCCCTGGTGCATCCGGACCGGGTACACCGCGACGTCTACACCAGCCCGGAAATCTTCGAGCTCGAAATGACCCGCATCTTCGGGCGGGCGTGGCTGTACATCGGCCATGAAAGCCAGGTCCCCGAACCGGGCGACTACCTGGCCGCCTGGATGGGCCGCATGCCGGTGCTGCTGGTGCGCGACCACGACCGGCGCATCCAGGTGCTGCACAACCGCTGCTCCCACCGCGGCACCATGTTGGTGACCGACGAGCGCGGCAATACCGGCAATCTGCTGCGCTGCCCGTACCACGGCTGGACGTTCCGGACCAACGGCGAGCTGGTGCTGGCGCCGATGCGCGACGCCTACGCCGACCGCTACGACATGACAGACCAGGAGCGCTTCGGACTGGCCAAGGTGCCGCGCGTGGACACGCACCGCGGCTTCGTATTCGCCAGCCTGGCGCCGGCCGCCGACCCAATGCCCGGCCTGCTGGCCTTCCTCGGGCCGGCCGCGCAATGCATCGACCAGATCGTGGACCGCGCGCCGGACGGCGAAGTGCGGCTGAGCGGCGGCATGCACCGGTACATCGTGCCGGCCAACTGGAAGCAGCAGGTCGAGAACGTCAACGATCTCTACCATCCCCAGTTCGCGCACGCCTGTAGCGTCGACGAACGCAACCGCCAGTTCAAGCGCCGCATCGGCGACGACGCCGGCCCGCACCTGGACGTGGCCGAACGCGGCTCGAAATGGGACGAGGTCGACATCACGGCCTTCGACTGGGGCCTGGGCTATTGCGGCCGGCTGCCGTTCGAGGACGACAAGCGCGGCGGCCCGCTGGTCCAAGCGCACCGCGCGGCTCTGGCCCGGCGCCACCCGCCCGGGCGCATCGATGCCATCCTGGAAGAACGCTTCCACAACGTCGTCATCTACCCCAGCGTGGTGATGCAGCTGGCCTCGAGCCACGTGCGCGTGGTGCGGCCGCTGGCTCCCGACCGCACCGAGATCCGCATCTTCCCGGTGCTGCTGCAAGGCGCGCCGGACGAAATCAACACCAACCTGATCCGTTTCCTCAACATGACGCACGCCGCTGCCTCGCTGATCCAGACCGACGACGTGGAGATGTTCCGGCGCGTGCAGGGCGGGCTGGAGGGCGCAGGCTCGGAGTGGGTCTGGTTCAACCGCTACATGGGCGCCGACCGCGACGAGGGCGAGGTGCGGCGCGCCAAGGGCACCAGCGAAATCGGCATGCGCAACCAGTTCCAGGGCTGGCTGAAATACATGAAGGAGGCCGTTTGATGAATGCTCCGATTCCCGCCGTCGCCGGCGTTTCCGACCGCGAGGTCGAGGCCTTCCTCGTGCGCGAGGCGCGGCTGCTGGACGACCGCAAGTTCGAGGAATGGATGGCGCTGTTCGTGCCCGAGGGCTATTACTGGGCGCCGGCCCGCATCGGCCAGGCGAGCCCGCGCGACGAGGTCTCGCTGATCTTCGACGACCGCGAATTCATGCAGAACCGCATCCGGCGCCTGCGGCATCCCAAGGTCTACGGCCAGCAGCCGGCCTCGCGCGCGGTGCGCCAGGTTTCCAACGTGGTGATCGACGAGCGCGATGCGGCCACCGGAGAAATCGAGGTGCGCTCGGTATTCTTCATGTTCGAGCACCGGCCGATGCTGCCGGCGCCGCTGCAGCGGGTGTTCGCCGGCGAGTACCGACATCGGCTGCGACCCGACGGCGAATCGTTCAGGATGGTGTGGAAAAAGGCGCTGCTGGCGAACTGCGATTCGTCGTTCGAGCCGATCTTCCTGTACTTCTGACTGCGTGGGCGGCCTCAGCGGCCGCGCCCGGCCGATGCCGACGCGGCCGCCACTTCGGCGGCGTCGTGCAGCATCAGCTCGGCCTGCCGCTGCAGCTTGTGCAGGATGACATCGAGCTGCGCCTGCTCCTGCGGGTCCAGCACCGACACCAGTTGCTCCTGGCGCCGGCTCCAGGCCGGCTGGATCTTGGCGTACAGCGCGTTGCCCTTGGGCGTCAGCTTGAGAATTACCCGTCGCGCATGGTTCGGGTCGGGCAGACCCACCAGGTAGCCCTTTTCAGCCAGCGCCGCCGCGGCGCGGCTGACCCAGCCCTTGTCGGTGGCCAGCATCTCGGCCAGCTCGCTTACGCTGGCCGGGCCTTCCAGCGCGATCGACACCAGCAGCCGCCATTGCGCGAGCGGAATCCCGTACTGTCCCGCGTACAGGCGGACGGCTCCCTTGCCGAGGGTGTTGGACAGCACCAGCAGCCGGTAGGTGAGGCGGTCGCGGTAGCCGACGCGCCGTTGCGGAGGTTTGTCATGCGTATCCATGGGCGTCAATCGTACAACGCGATTGTGGCGCACATCAGGCCGCTTCGAACAGAATGTCCTGCGCCCCTTCCCACAGGGTCTTCTCGCCCAGCGCGCGCAGGTTTTCCCTGCCTTCGACGATGGTCAGGAAATGGTTGCCGGCCAGTTGCCCCATCTTGCTGGCGAACATGCAGCTGCCGTAGGCCATGATGATTTCGGTTTCGCTGTAGCCGCCGGGGTAGAACAGGATGTCGCCCACCGAGGGGTGGCTGGTGTGGTTCTCGAAGCCCACGCCCAGCTTGAAGTCGCCCAGCGGGATCCAGCAGCCCTCGCCGCTCCAGCGCACGTGGATGATCTTTTGCCGGTAGGGCAGCAGCTTGAAGAAGGCCGCCACCGTTTGCGGGGCCTGGGGGTTGGGCTCGGCGATGAAGGTGTGGCCGGCGGAGGTGATGCGTACGCGGGTCATGGCTGGCGTCGGGTCAGGGAGTTGGAGCGGATGGGACGGCCACATTGTCGCCCGGGCCGAACCATTTCTGCACGGTCGGCGCGCGCCAGACGGCCAGGGCGTCGAGCATGCGCTGCGGGTCGGCCTCGATCACGATCATGTCGCGGTGCTCGGGCTTCATGAATTGCTCGGCCACGGCGTGGTTCAGCATGGCGCGCATCGGCTCGTAGAAGCCGCGCACGTTCAGCGCGCCGCAGGCCTTGCTGTGGTCGCCCAGCTGGGTGAGGGTGGCAGCCTCGAACAGCTCTTCCAGCGTGCCCAGGCCGCCCGGCAGGGCGATGAAGGCGTCGGCCAGCTCGGCCATGCGGGCCTTGCGCACGCGCATGTCGGCCACGATCTCGTGCGTCGACAGGGCCGGATGCAAGTGGCCGCGTTCGTGCAGGCGACGGTTGATGATGCCGGTCACGCGGCCGCCGGCGGCCAGCGCGGCATCGGCCATCAGGCCCATCAGGCCTTTGTGCGTGCCGCCGTAGACCAGCTCGATGCCGCGGCCGGCGATCGCCTGGCCCAGGGCGCGGGCGGCGTCGGCATAGGCCGGCGAAATGCCGGGGTTGGAACCGCAGAACACCGCGATGCGGCGCAGGAGGGGAAAGTCGCTCATGGTTCGGTCGTCGTGGCTGTCGGCAGGATTATCCCATTGGGGCGCTGATCCCGGCCCGCGGCCGGTCTCCACGAGGCGCGGCCGGGTGCGGGGCCTTCAGGCCATCACGATATCCTGCTCGGCCTTGCGCTGCGTCCAGCCCGTCAGGCGCATCTCGATGTAGGCCGAGATGGCGTACAAGGCCACGCCCAGCACCGCCAGGATGATGAGCCCGGCGAACACCAGCGGCACGTCGAAATTGCCGCTGGCGATCATCATCACGTTGCCGATGCCCTTGTTGGCGGCCACCGTTTCCGACAGCACCGTGCCGACGAACGACAGGGTGATGGCGATCTTCAGCGACGCGAACAGATAGGGCAGCGCGCGCGGCAGGCCGACGTTCCACAGCAGGTCGCGCTTGCTGGCGCCGAGCACCTTGAGCACGTCCTCCAGTTCCGGCTCGGTGGTGGCCAGGCCGGTGGCCACGTTGACCACCACCGGGAAGATGCTGATCACCATCGAGGTCAGGATCGCCGGCACCGTGCCGGAGCCGAACCACACCACGAAGATCGGCACCACCGCCACCTTCGGGATGCTGGAGAAACCCACCAGCAGCGGATAGGCCACGTCGTAGGCCAGCCTGGAAGAGCCGACCACCACGCCCAGCACCACGCCGGCCAGCACGCCCAGCACGAAGCCGGCCACGGTGGTGTAGAGCGTCTGCACGGTGTGCGGCCACAGCAGCGGGAATTTTTCCACCAGAACGACGATGATCTGCGAGGGCCGCGGCAGCACGAGGTCGGACACGCCGGTGGCCAGGCAGATCAGTTCCCAGGCAAGGAAGAAGCCGACCAGGGCCACCGCCGACAGCAGGTAGCGGCGCGCCCGCGGCGACAGCGCGAACGAAGCACTCGAAGAAGTCGAAGCGGGAACGGCGCTCATGCGGCCCTCCTGTCGTCGGCGGCGCGCGCGTCGCCGTCGCTGCGCGCATGGGCGATGCGCATGCGCAGTTCCTGCACCAGCGTGGCGATCTCGGGCGCGTAGCTGCCTTCCAGCGTGCGCGGGCGCGCGAACGGCACCGCGCGGTCTTCCAGGATGCGACCGGGCCGCGCGCTCATCACGCAGATGCGATTGGCCAGGTAGGCCGATTCGCGCAGGTCGTGCGTGACCAGCAGCACCGTGGGGCGCTTGGCGATCCACAGGTCCTGCATGATGGCCCACAGCTCTTCGCGCGTGAACTGGTCCAGCGCGCCGAACGGCTCGTCGAGCAGCAGCAGCTGCGGTTCGTGCACCAGCGCCCGGCACAGCGAGGCGCGCTGCAGCATGCCGCCCGACAGCTGCCACGGCCGCTTGTCGCCGAAGCCCTTCAGGCCCACCTGGGCCAGCAGCGCCTCGGCGCGTTCGGCGTATTCGCCGCGCTTCTTGCGCGCGAAGTCGGCGCGGAAGGGCTGGACGATCTTGAGCGGGATCATCACGTTCTCGCGGATCGTCAGCCAGGGCAGCATGGTGGGGTTCTGGAAGGCCAGCCCGATGCGCACGCGCGGCGCGTGCGGGTCGTGCAGCCGCGCGTCGGCCGCCGCGGCCGGCGCCCCGGCCTCGCGGCCGCCCACGATGACCGCGCCCGAACTGGGCCGCAGCAGGCCGGCGGTCAGCTTCAGGATGGTCGATTTGCCGCAGCCGCTGGGGCCCACCAGGGCGACGAAATCGCCCTCGCCCACGCGCAGGTCGGTATGGTCCAGCGCCAGCGTGCCGCCGCCGTAGCGCAGCGTGACGTCGGCCAGTTCGATGAAGGTCGGATTCATGAATGAGTTCCCGTGGGCAGGAAAATCGGCACGCCGCCGGCGCAGATCGCCGCCGCCGATCGGCCGTTCGATGCCGGATGCCCGGCGTTGCCCGAGGCGCGGCGCGCGTGGCCGGTCATGGCATCATCTCCAATGGCCGCGCCGGCGGCGCGCCTTCGGGCGTGGCCAGCACGGCGCTGGTATAGCTGTCGGCGTTGCGCGGCCGCGGCGCCGGCATGCGCTGCACGGCCTTGACCGAGCGGCCCCAGCCCGCGGCCTCTTCCACCAGGTTGCCGTCGCGCATCACGAAGCGGCCGCGCACCAGCGTGTGCAGCGGCACGCCGCGCACCGTGCGGCCGTGCCAGGGCGAGATCCGGCTCAGGCTGTGCAGGCGCCCCTGCGACAGCACGCCGCCGCGCGCCATGTCGACCACGGCGATGTCGGCATGCGCGCCGGGCGCGATCACGCCCTTGGCGCCGTACAGGCCCCAGGCCTTGGCCGGGTTGACCGAACTCCAGCGCACGTAATCCATCAGCGTGGCCCGCTCGCGGTTGATCTCGGTCAGCATCAAGGGCATCTGCGTTTCCACGCCGGGGAATCCGCAATCGCAGTCCCAGATGCTGTCGCGGGTTTTCTCTTCCGGCGTGTGCGGCGCGTGGTCGGTGGCGATCATGTCGATCACGCCTTCCATCAGCGCGTCCCACAGCGGCTGGTTGTGGCGGGCCTCGCGGATCGGCGGGTTCAGGCGCAGGATGCCGCCCAGGCGGCCGGTATCGCCGGTGTTCAGCAGCAGGTATTGCGGGCAGGTCTCGACCGTCACGTCCACCCCGCGCCGCTTGGCCTCGCGCAGCACGAACAGCGAATCGGCCGCGCTGTGGTGGGCGATGTGCACGCGCGCGCCGGTCCATTCGGCCAGCGCCAGCACGCGGCCGATGGCCTCGATCTCGCACACCGCCGGCCGCGACGCCAGGTGCGCCAGCGCATCGTTGCGCCCGGCGTCCTGCAGGCGCTGCTGGCGGCGCGCCATGATGGAGGAATTCTCGGCATGCACGACGGTGCGGATGCCCAGCGGCGCCAGCTTCTCGAAGCCTTCGAGCAGGGCGCCGTCGCTGGGCGCCGGCAGGTTGCCGAAGGTGTTGCCGACGAAGGCCTTGAAGCTGGTCACGCCGCCTTCCAGCAATTCTTCCAGGCGGTCCACCGTGTCGTCGCCGAACAGGCCATGGATGCCGTAGTCCACATAGGAGGACTCGGCCGCCTTCTGCTTGAGCCGCAAGGCCTCCAGCGTGCCGGTGGGCGGGTTGGTGTTGGGCATGTCGAACACCGTGGTCACGCCGCCGCAGGCGGCCGCGGCCGAACCGCTCTTCCAGTTTTCCTTGCGCGGATAGCCGGGATCGCGGAAGTGCACGTGGCTGTCGATCGCGCCGGGCAGCAGGTACAGGCCGTCGGCGCGCAGCTCCTCGCGCCCGGCCGGCATCAGGTCGTCGTGGCCGACCGCCACGATGCGTTCGCCGTCGATGGCCACCGCGGCCTGCACCATGCGGTCGGGGGCGACGACGGTGCCGCCGCGGATGACCAGGTCTACTTTTTCCATCAGTGTCTTCCTCTTTTCAGAGCATCGCCCAGCCGCCGTCGACCGGCAGGTCGACGCCGGTGATCTGGCGCGACGCGTCGCTGGCCAGGAACAGGCAGGCCTGGGCGACGTCGTCGTCGGTGGTCACGCGCCGCAGCGCGTAGTCGGCGGCGTGGCGTGCCATGGCCTCCTCCAGGCCGATGCCCAGGCGCGCCGCCATCTCGGCGCACACCTTCTCGCGGAAGCGCGGCCCGTCGACCATGCCCGGCGCCACGCAATTGACGTTGACGTTGTACGGCCCGGCCTCCAGCGCGAAGCTCTTGGTGATGCCGCGCAGGCCCCATTTCGAGGCCGAGTACGCCATGCGGCCGGCGCGGCCGCGCATGCCGAAGGTACCGCCCACGTTGACCACCTTGCCGTAGCGGCGCTCGATCATGCCCGGCAGCACGGCGCGCATGGTGTTGAAGCAGCCCTTCATGTTCAGGCCGACGATGTCGTCGAACTCCTCGGCGGTGGTTTCCCAGCCGGTCTTGCCGATCGGGCCCGAGCCGCCGGCCACGTTGACCAGGATGTCGACGCGGCCGAAGGCCTTCTCGGCCGCGCGCGCCAGCGCCTCGGTCTGGCCGGCGTCGACCAGGTCGCAGCGCACCACCTCGGCACGCGCGCCGAGTTCGCGCGCCTCGGCGGCCACCGGCTCGATCGCGGCCAGGTCGCGGCCGGCCAGCACCAGGCCGCAGCCCTCGCGGGCGAAGGCGAGCGTCACCGCGCGCCCCATGCCCTTGGCCGGTCCGGTAATGACGGCCACTTTGTTCTTCAGTTTCAAATCCATGGGAATCGGCTCTCGGTCGTCAATCGGCGCCGCCGGGCACGAGCTTGGACGGGCGCTCGGCGCGCGGCGGCAGGAAGCGGTGGTCGAACACCTGGTCCACAGCCGGCGTGGCGGGCAGGCTGGAGGCCTGCACCACCAGGTCGATGGAGCGCTTCAGGCGGGCGTCGTCCACGTCGCCCAGGCCCAGCCTGGCGAGTTCGGGGTGGCTCATGTCGCGCTTGAGCGTGTAGAGCAGCTTTTCCTTTTCCAGCGGGGCCTTCAGCAGCGGCTCGCGCTTGAGCACGGCGGCCACGCCCATGTCGGGATCCTTCAGCACGTCCTTGACAGCCTTGTTCACGGCCGACAGGAAGCCCTTGACCGCTTCGGGATGCTCGGCGACGAACTTGCGCGAGAAGAACAGCGTGTTGGAGTACAGGTCCAGGCCGTAGTCGCCGAAGTTGACGAAGCGCAGGTCCTTGTCGGGATCGATGCCCACGCCCTTGGCGGCGAAGCGGATGGTGGTGATGTAGCCGAACACGCCTTCCACCTGGCCGCGCACCAGCATCTGCTCGCGCAGGTTGGGCGCCATGTTGGTGATGTCGACCTTGGCGGCGTCGATGCCGGCCACCTTGGCGAAGGTCGGGAACAGCTTGAGCGCGCCGTCGTTGGCCGGCCCGCCCAGCGTGCGGCCCTCGAAGTCCTTGGGCGTCTTGATCGGGCTGTCGGCCTTGACCGCCACCGTGAACGGCGGGTTGTTATAGAGCATGAACACCGCCACCGGCGCGTCGGCCGGCCGCCTGGCCGCCAGTTCGATCAGCGCGTTCATGTCGCCGAAGCCGGCGGTGTAGGTGCCGGCCGCCACCTTGGGCACGCCGGCGGCCGAGCCTTCGCCCTGGTCGATCTCCACGTCCAGCCCTTCGGCCTTGAAATAGCCCTTGTCCTGGGCGACGAAGAACCAGGCCTGCGGGCCTTCGTACTTCCAGTTCAGGGTGAGCTTGATCTTGGTCTGGGCCATCGCGGCCAGCGGCATCAGGGCCGCGCACAGGGCAAGCGGGGCGAGTCGGCGTGCGAGTTTCATGTCGGTTCCTTGCGGTTCAGGAAGGGGCGGCCGGTGCGAGAGGTCTCGCGTCAGCCTTGTGTTTGCGGTGAAAGGGAAGCGTCGAGCGCCGCCAGCAGCGCGTCGGTGCCGGCAACGAAACCGTGCAGCTGGCGGACCAGGAAATGGATGGCGTCGGTCACGTAGGCCGGCGACGGCGTGCCGCAGGCGTCGGCCAGCAGGATGTTGTCGTAGCCGAGGAAGCCGGCGTCCTGCAGGGTCGAGAACACGCAGCGGTCGGTATTGACGCCGGCGTACAGCAGCGTGGACACGCCCTGCCGGCGCAGCACCGAATCGAGTTCGTTGTCCCAGAAGCCGCTCAGCCGGTGCTTGTAGACGGTGATGTCGGATCCGGCCACGGGCAATTCCTCGATCACCTGCGCGCCCCAATGGCCCGGCACCAGCGAGGGGCCATGGTCCTCCGGCGAGCGCTCGCCATAGCCCGTCGTGCCGCCGCGGCTGCCCTTGTACAGCACGGTGGGCGGCAGGTTGAGCCGGTCGGCGCGGATGCCCCAGTTGAGCCACAGCACCGTGCCGCCCGCGGCGCGCCAGGCCGGCAGCAGCCGCGCGATCGCGGCGATGGGGGCGCGCATCGGCGCCACGTCCTGGCCCTTCTGGCCGATCCAGCCCTGCGGGTGGCAGAAGTCGTTCTGCATGTCGACGACCACCAGCGCGCTGCGCAGCGCGTCGATCTCCAGCGCCTGGCCGCCCACGGCGCCGAAGCGCAGCGGCCGCGGCGGCGCGGGCCGGCGCACCAGGCTCAAGACCTGGCCGTCGTCGCGCCAGGCGGTATCGGGCGCGGTGCCGTGCAGGCCGGGAACAACTTGCCGAGCGTCCATCTTGGCGGAATCCTTGGGGCGATGCGCCGGCGTTGTGCGCCGGCGCGGTGGGAAGCGATGGCTCTTCCCTATGCAATCCCCGTACCGGGAAGACTGATTCCAGTGCATCGGATCGGTACTTTATTGCGCCGCTTCCGTTGCCGATTCGGCAACGATCGCGAGATTGGACCGATGCCACTTGGCCGAACCGCTCATGGCCCGACGCTCAACAGCGCCCCGGCGACCAGGCGCAATCGCCGGCAAACCGGCCCCCGGGGGCGGGCATGCTTGCCAGGCGGCGAGGCCTGCGCACCAAAGCGACGCATTCCGCACCACCATGAAGCGGGCAGGCGGCATCACGATGCCGCCGTCCTCCGTGTCCCGCAGGGCCGCCCGGGAAGAGTCCGGCAACCGCGTGGACGCGGCGACAGGTACGGGTACCATGGCCGCATCGCCCAGCCGCTCCAGCCCGATGAACCACCTGCGCTTTCTCCGCTACGTCGACGAAGTCGCCCGCGCCGGCTCCATCCGCCAGGCCGCCGAACGGCTGCACGTGGCGCCTTCGGCCGTCAACCGCCGCATCCAGGACCTGGAGGAAGAACTCGGCACGCCGATCTTCGAACGGCTGCCGCGCGGCATGCGGCTGACCGCCGCCGGCGAGCTGTTCGTCGGCTACATCCGCGAACGCAACGCCGAACTGGAAAGCATCCGTTCGCAGATCGAGGAGTTGAAGGGCCGGCGGCGCGGCACGGTGCGGATCATCGCCAGCCAGGCGCTGGCGCCGGCCTGGCTGCCCGCCGCGGTCACCAGCTTTCGCGAAACGCACCCGCTGGTCGCCTTCGACGTGGCGATCGGCGACCACGTCCGCGCGCTGGCCGCCCTGCGCAGCTTCGACGTCGACCTGGCCCTGGTCTTCAACCTCGACGCCGAGCCCGACATCGAAGCCATGGCCCAGTTCGACCAGCGCCTGGTGGTCGTCATGCACCGCGACCACCCCCTGGCCGCCCGCGACCGCCTGCGGCTGCGCGAATGCGCGGACTACCCCGTGGTGCTGGCCAACCGCGACACCGGCGGCCGCCAGCTGCTCGAACGCTTCCTGGCCCGCAGCTCCGTCAAGCTGCAGCCGATGATCGAAAGCAATTCATTCGAATTCCTGCGCGGCTGCCTCTACCACGGCAATGCCCTCTCGTTCCAGATCGACATCGGCGCCGTCAGCAACGGCGGCGAACTGATCGCCCGCGACATCGAAGACCGCAACTTCCCCCGCGGCAAGCTGGTCCTGGCCGGCCTGCGCAGCCGGCAACTGCCGGTCATCGCGCATGCCTTCGCGCAGCATGTGCGGCAACGGCTGGAAACCGGCGGCTAGATCAATCGTCGAACAGCGCGAACAACCGCCGGTGTTCCTTGGTCGCGTAGCGGTCGGTCATGCCGGCGATGTAGTCGGCGATGGCGCGGGCCTGTTCGGCGCGGCCTTCGACCTGGTATTGCGGCGGCAGCAGGCGGGGCTCTTCGAGGAAGGCGGTGAAGAGGTCGCGCACGATGCGCTTGCCTTTGCTGGTCATGCGCATCACTCGGTAGTGCCGGTACAGGTTGTCGAACAGGAAGCGCTTGAGCGCCTGGGCCTCGGCCCGCACCGACGGACTGAAGCCGGCCAGCAGCGGGCCGGCGCGCACGTCGTCGATGGAGGCGGGCGCCAGGTCGGCGATGTTGCGAGCGGTGGTGGTGGTCAGGTCGACGATCAGGGTGTTGATCATCCGCCGCACGGTTTCGGTAATGGCGCGCCGCTCGGGCAGGCCGGGATAGCGTTCCAGCACCTGCGCGTGGTGGCGGCCGAAGATGGCCACGTCGCGCAGTTGCTCAACGTCGATCAGCCCGGCACGCAGGCCGTCGTCGATGTCGTGGTTGTTGTAGGCGATCTCGTCGGCCAGATTGGTGATCTGCGCCTCCAGCGAGGGCTGGGTGCGGTTGAGGAAACGCTCGCCCACGTCGCCCAGCGCCCGTGCCCGCTCCACCGAGCAGTGCTTGAGGATTCCCTCGCGCGTCTCGAAGCACAGGTTCAGCCCGTCGAACTCGCCGTAGCGTTCTTCCAGCCGGTCCACCACCCGCAGGCTCTGCAGGTTGTGCTCGAAGCCCCCGGCCTCCGGCGCGGCTTCGCGCATGCAGGCGTTGAGGATGTCCTGCCCGGCGTGCCCGAACGGCGTATGGCCCAGGTCGTGCGCCAGCGAGATCGCCTCGACCAGATCTTCGTTCAGCCCCAGGTTGCGCGCGATGGAGCGCGCGATCTGCGCCACTTCCAGGCTGTGCGTGAGCCGCGTGCGGAACAGGTCGCCTTCGTGGTTGATGAAAACCTGGGTCTTGTATTCCAGCCGGCGGAAGGCGTTGGAATGGACGATGCGGTCGCGATCGCGCTGGAACTCGGTACGGCCCTCGGGCGGCGGCTCGGGGTGGCGGCGGCCGCGCGAGCGGGCCGGGTCGGCGGCGTAGGGAGCAAGCGCGTTCGCCATGGCGCCGGGCCTGCGCTCAGGCCAGCGTGGCGATGGCCGACGGCTCGCCGGCCTGCCGCGCCACGGTCAGGTCCAGCGCGCGCCGCACCTGCTCGGCCGCGGCCGGGGTACGCACCGCGCGGCCCAGCTCGGGCAGCAGGATGAAGCGGATCTGGCCGCCTTCGGTCTTCTTGTCGCCCTGCATCAGGTCGAACCAGCGTTCGGTGCCCAGGTCGGGCGCGTAGGTGGGGCAGCCGATGGCAGACACCAGCGCGCGGATGCGGTCGGCGTCGCCCCGCGGCAGGCCTGCCGCCAGTACCGACAGTTCGGCCGCCTGCACCATCCCGCAGCCCACGGCCTCGCCATGCAGCCAGGCGCCGAAGCCGACGCCGGCCTCGATCGCATGCGCGAAGGTATGGCCGAAATTCAGGATCGCGCGCAGCCCCGTCTCGCGCTCGTCCTGCGACACCACCCAGGCCTTCAGCTCACAGGAGCGGGCGATCGCCGCCGCCAGCGCGTCGGCCTCCAGCGCGCGCAGCCGGCCCGCCTCGGCCTCGCACCAGGCGAAGAAGGCGGCGTCGAGGATGGCGCCGTATTTGATGACTTCCGCCAGCCCGGCCGACACCTCGCGCGCGGGCAGCGTGTTCAGCACGTCGGTGTCGATTTCCACCGCGATCGGCTGGTAGAACGCGCCGATCATGTTCTTGCCGCTCGGATGGTTGACGGCCGTCTTGCCGCCCACCGAGGAATCCACCTGCGCCAGCAGCGTGGTCGGCACCTGGATGAAGCGGATGCCCCGCATGTAGACCGCCGCGGCAAAGCCCGCCACGTCGCCGATCACGCCGCCGCCCAGCGCGACGATCACCGCCCGCCGGTCGCAGTGATGCGCAAGCATCGCATCGAAGATCAGGTTCAGCGTCTGCCAATCCTTGTAGGCCTCGCCGTCGGGCAGCTCGACGCGCAGCACCGGCTTGCCGGACGCCCGCAGCGCGGCCTCGGCGCGCTTGCCGTACAGCGCCGCCACGGTGGGATTGGTGACCAGCACCAGCGTGGTGGCATCGGCCGGCACCGACTCGGCCAGGCGGTCGAGCCGGCCGGGGGCGATGCGGATGGGGTAGCTGCCCCCGGGCGTATCGACGCGGACTTCTTTCATGGGTTCTCCAGCGGCGGCAGCTCGGCAGCCGCGACGACAGGCTTGCCGCATTGCTGCAGCAAGGGAAGAATGCGCTGCACCAGCCGCGGCACCGACGAACGGCCGGTATCGACCACCACGTCGGCCACCTCTTCGTACAGCGGCTCGCGCTGGGCCAGCAGTTCGACGATGCGGCCCAGCGGATCGGCCGTCTGCAGCAGCGGCCGGTTGCGGTCGTGCCGGGTGCGCTGGTAGAGCTCCTCGGCGCGGGCGCGCAAGTAGATTACGATGCCGCGCTGCGCCAGCAGCCGGCGATTCTCGGCCGACAGCACCGCGCCGCCGCCGGTGGCCAGCACCACGCCCTCCATCCGGCTGCATTCGTCGATGGCGCCGGTTTCGCGGCGGCGGAAGCCCGCCTCGCCTTCCAGCTCGAAAATCGTGGGGATACGCACGCCGCAGCGCTCCTCGATCAACTGGTCGACGTCGACGAAGCGGCGCCCCAGCGCCCGCGCCAATGCGCGGCCGATGGTGGTCTTGCCGGCGCCCATCATGCCGATCAGGAACACCGGCGCGGCCGGGCCGGGCGCCGGGGCGGACGGCGCGGGGCAGGGGTCGAGGAAGGCGTTCACGGCACGGCGCAGGCTGCGGCAATGATAATCGGCCAATTATCCAGCAATGCGGCGGCGACGCCAAAAAAGGCCGGCCGCGCCCCCTGCCACGAACGGATCCGGCCCCGGCACGCACTGTTACAGGAACGACGCGCGTTGCCGGCGGTCTACAAGCGCCGTCCTGTCGATGTTCCTATAATGGGTCAATTCCTAACGGAAGCTGTCTCCTCATGTCCCGAATCATCCTGAAGATCGCCGGCGTGTTTGCCGGGCTGGCGGTCTGCGGCGCGCTGCTGGTCGGATTGGCGCTGGCGCTGGCCTATCCGAACCTGCCCGACCTCGACGCGCTGACCGATTACCATCCGAAAGTCCCGCTCCGCATCTACACCGCCGACAACGCCCTGATCGGCGAATTCGGCGAGGAGCGGCGCAACGTGGTGCGCATCCGCGACGTCCCCGACGTGCTGAAGTCCGCCATCCTGTCGGCCGAAGACGACCGTTTCTACCAGCACGGCGGCATCGACTGGACGGGCGTGATCCGCGCCGCCCTCACCAACCTGGTCAACATGTCCAAGACGCAGGGCGCCAGCACCATCACGATGCAGGTGGCGCGCAACTTCTACCTGTCGTCCGAGAAGACCTGGACCCGCAAGCTCTACGAAATCCTGCTCACCTTCAAGATCGAGTCCAACCTCAGCAAGGACCAGATCCTCGAGCTCTACATCAACCAGATCTACCTGGGCCAGCGCGCCTACGGCTTCGCCGCGGCCGAGCGGGTCTACTTCGGCAAGCCCCTGTCCGACATCACCGCTGCCGAAGCCGCGATGCTGGCCGGCATTCCCAAGGCGCCGTCGCGCTACAACCCGATCGTCAACCCGCCCCGCGCCAAGGCCCGCCAGGAGTATGTTTTGCAGCGCATGCTCGCGCTCGGCTACCTGACCGAGCCCGAATACCAGGCGGCCCTCAACGACAAGATCCGCATCCGCCCCGTGGGCGGCGAATTCTCCGTGCACGCCGAATACGTGGCCGAGCTGGCGCGCCAGCTGGTGTACGACATCTACAAGGAAGACACCTACACGCGCGGCATCAACGTCTACACCACCGTGCGCAAGGATGACCAGAACGCCGCCTACGAATCGCTGCGCGACGGCGTGATGGACTACGAACGCCGCCACGGCTATCGCGGCCCCGAAGCCTTCGTCGACCTGCCGGCCAATGTCGAGAACGACCCCGAAAAGCTCAACGAGGCGGTCGACGAAGCCCTCAACGACCACCCGGACGACGACGACCTGCTGGCCGCCGTGGTGCTGTCGGTCGAGACCGGCAAGGAAGCGAAGGTGCGCGTGGCGCGCAGCACCGGCGACATCGTCGAGATCAGCGGCAAGGGCCTGCGCTTCGTGCAGTCGGCGCTGTCGGCCAAGGCCCAGCCTACCCAGCGCCTGCGGCGCGGCGCCGTGGTGCGCATCCACAAGCTGGGCAACGACTGGGAAATCCTGCAGACGCCGGCGGTGCAGGCGGCGTTCGTCTCGACCGACCCGCAGACCGGCGCGATCCGCTCGATGGTGGGCGGCTTCGACTTCTACCGCGGCAAGTTCAACCGCGTCACCCAGGCCTGGCGCCAGCCGGGCTCCAGCTTCAAGCCCTTCATCTATGCATCCTCGCTGGAGCGCGGGCTGACCCCGGCCACCATCATCTCCGACGACCCGTTCGTGCTGGAGGCCTCGGCCACCGGCTCGCAGCGCTGGGAGCCGAAGAACTACGAGGGCACCAACGAAGCGCCGATGACGATGCGGCAGGGCCTGGAGAAATCGAAGAACATGATTTCGATCCGCATCCTGCAGACCATCGGCCCGCAGTACGCGCAAGACTACATCACCCGCTTCGGCTTCGACGCGGCGCGCCACCCAGCCTACCTGACCATGGCGCTGGGCGCGGGCACCGTCACGCCGCTGCAGATGGCCGGGGCGTACTCAGTGTTCGCCAACGGCGGCTACCGCGTCACCCCCTACCTGATCGACAAGGTGACCGACAGCACCGGTCGCGTGCTGATGCAGGCGCGGCCCACCAAGGCCGGCGACGAATCGCTGCGCACGATCGACGCGCGGGTCGCCTTCATCACCGATTCCATGCTGCGCGACGTGGCCCGAGTAGGCACCGCCGCCGGCGCCCGCGCGCTCAAGCGGTCCGACGTGGCCGGCAAGACCGGCACTACCAACAACTCGGTGGACGCCTGGTTCGCAGGCTATACGCCCAACCTGGTGGGCATCGCGTGGATGGGCTACGACCAGCCGAAATCGCTGGGCGTGCGCGAAACCGGCGGCGGCGCGGCGATGCCGATCTGGCTCAAATACATGCAGAGCGCGCTGAAAGACGCCCCGCCGCCGCGCGACCCGGTCGTGCCGCAGGGCGTGCTGGTACAGAATGGGGATTACTACCTGGCGGAATTCCCGCCGGGGCAGGCGGTGGCGTCCATCGGCCTGCCCCCGCCGCCGCCCAGCGATCCGATGTCGAGCTTCTTCGACGGCGTGGGCAACTGGATCAACAACAACAGCGGCCGGCAGAGTTCGCTGCCGTCGCCCAACGGCGACAGCACGCCGCCGTGACGGCGGAGCGCGTCAGGGCAGCGTGACGGTGATCGGCCGGCCGGCCTGCTCCGTACAGATCCGCGACAGCGCGGCCGCCATTTCTTCGCCCGAGCGGGTGTCGATCCAGCGGCCGTCCACCTGGCGATAGTGGAAGCCGCCGCTGCGCGCCGCCACCCACATTTCGCGCATCGGCGATTGGCTGTTGATCACGACCTGGCTGCGGTCGGCAAACGTCAAGGTCAGCACGTTGCCGCTGCGCGCGCTTTCGACGTCGATGTCCAACTGTTCGAACCAGTGGTCGCATTGTGCCTCGATCGCATCGAGGATGGCCTCGGCCAGGGCCAGGAACTCGCTTTCGTTCATATAGAATAGGCTCCCCCCTACGCGCTTCGCGCGCCCCCCCAGGGGGCGATGCGGGCGGACCGGCGGAGCCGGATCCGCCGCATCCTGGAGGGGGCGAAGCGGGGTGGTACGCAATCTGGATAACGTTGATGAAATATGCCCGTCCGGCACGCGCCGCATGCCAGCATCCCGACAGTCAGGTTGGGGATGCCTTCATTGTAGCCAGCGCGCCCTCCAGCGCCCGAATCGCCACGCTGCGCGCAGGGCGATTGGCGGCTGTGCTCGCGCTGGCCGCGTTGGCCGGAGCCTGCGGTCAGGTAGGCCCGCTATACCTGCCGCCCCCGGCACCGCCCGCCCCGCCGCCCGAGCATCCCGCCACCGTGGCGGCGCCCGAACGCGCCCGGCAGCCCGCGCCGCCGCCCCAACCCCCGGCCAGCTCGACCTCAAGCATCAGCGAGCAGAACCGACCCACCTCCGATTCCCAGATTCCATAATGAACGCCGCCCAGCGCCCCCTGCCGACCCCGGTCGGAAGCCCCCACTTTGCCTATCGCGACGGCGTGCTCCATGCCGAGGGCGTATCGGTGGCCGAACTGGCCGACCGCCTCGGCACCCCGCTGTACGTCTATTCCCGCGCCGCGCTGCGGGCGGCCTACGGCGCCTACCAACAGGCGGTCGGCAGCCGCAACGTGCTGGTCTGCTACGGCATGAAGGCCAACTCCAACCTGGCCGTGCTGCGCGAATTCGCGCGCCTGGGCGCCGGCTTCGACATCGTGTCGGAGGGCGAACTGCAGCGCGTGCTGGCGGTAGGCGGCGATCCGGGCAAGGTGGTGTTCTCGGGCGTGGGCAAACAGGCCTACGAAATGCGCGCAGCGCTGGAAGCCGGCGTGAAATGCTTCAACGTCGAATCGGTGGCCGAGCTGCACCGCCTGTCGGACGTAGCCACCGCCATGGGTCGGCGCGCGCCGGTGTCGCTGCGCGTGAACCCCGACGTCGACCCGCGCACCCATCCCTACATCTCCACCGGGCTGAAGGAAAACAAATTCGGCATCGCCATCGCGGAAGCGCCCCAGGCCTACCGCACGGCCGCGTCGCTGCCCGGCCTCGACGTGGTCGGCGTTGATTGCCATATCGGCTCCCAGATCACCGAGGTATCGCCCTACCTGGACGCGCTCGACAAGTTGCTGGACTTACTCGACACCCTAGCGGCTGAGGGCGTGACCATCCGCCACCTGGACCTGGGCGGCGGCCTGGGCATCCGCTATTCGGACGAAACGCCGCTGTCGCCCTCCCTGCTGCTCGACGCAGTGTTCGAGCGATTGCGGACGCGCGGCTACGGCGACCGCCAGATCGTGATGGAGCCGGGGCGTTCGCTGGTGGGCAACGCCGGCGTGCTGGTGACGCAGGTCGAGTATCTGAAGCCGACCGAGGTGAAGAACTTCGTCGTGGTCGACGCGGCGATGAACGACCTGATCCGGCCCACGCTATACGAGGCGTATCACGGCGTATTGGCGGTGGCGCCGCGTTCGGACGAACCAAGCGCCTTGTACGACGTGGTCGGGCCGGTGTGCGAAAGCGGCGACTGGCTGGCGCGCGACCGCGAACTGGCGGTGCGGCAGGGCGATTACCTGGCAATCGAGTCTGCTGGGGCGTATGGGATGGTGATGGCCAGCAACTACAACACCCGGCCGCGGGCGGCCGAGGTGATGGTGGATGGCGACCGGTTCCATGTGGTGCGGGGACGGGAAACGGTCGCGCAGTTGCTGGCGTTGGAATCGACGGTCGAGTGAGAATTCAGCCGGTTTACTGAGCATCCAGGCCGAGGGAAAACAAGCCGACATGAGAGCGCGCGCCGTCGTCCGCGTGGGATACATTGCCTTCTTCGCCAACGCATAGCCATGACGGGCATGGAAAATTGCAATGCCGTCAAAATCTGGAATTGTGGATAAGCAACCTGCTGCCAGGTTCTCTCACCATTCGTGGTACGGAATAGCCGGAGCTCTCCGCCAAAAATCCTTTCCATCAGCACCCAGCCATGTAGCGGATCGACTAAATGGAAATCCGTGATATCGCCAGCCAAGCCGTTCCCGCTCCCGTTCTCGTCCGCCCCTCCACTTGGAACGCCTTCCACATCGCCCACCATTCTCCGTCCGCAACATCAGCAAGCCCCGTGGATTCGGAAAGGCTTTCTTATCTTATAAAGGCCTGCATCGTCAGCAACCACACTTGCAATCCGCTTAGCACGACCAACCGTAGTGGCCGCAGCGCCAGCTAGAGGCGGCTTTCCGACGCCTGCCCGTGTGAAGCGTGACAAGCCCTAAAGTACGGTTCGGCTGGCCGTTGCGTTCTCCCTAGCGACGCCCAGCGATTTAGAGATCAAATGCCTCCCATAACTTGGCACGAAGGGCGTCCAACTTTTCATTTGCCAAGATTCGCTTAGTTTCATCATCCGACCAAAAAAAATATTCTGCAAACCCTCGCCCTCCCTCATTCATAGTCTTGTAAATCGATCGGGCATTTTCCCAACCAAGGCTATTCACCTCCCCGCCCCCGTTTGTTAGCTCGCCAATTGCAGCCTTAATGCCGCGGCGCCAATTCTCTTCGCCGTTATTTAGGAGAAGAGAATTCAATTCCAACAACAAACGTCGGATTTCTTCGCACTCATAGACCGGAGCCATCACATCGCCTATCGAATTGGAGTGGATTTCAAAATTTGAACGCCTTTTATAGCCCATGGCGTTGGCACAAATACTTGGTTAGTGTCTGCCCCACCCAGATGGACTCCTCCCTGATACCCCACGGGCCCTTCATAAATAGTGGTAACCAGCGAGTACGCATGCGCGACGTCGCGGCTGTTGTCGAGCATGACGGTCAAGTCGGCCGTGCTGACCGCGGCCTGGGTACATGCGGCTATTTCTTGCGCAGTTGCGCCTGTTCATACACTTGGCTTTTGTCTCGTCGACCAACCGCCAGCACCAACACCGTAACGACCTGGTCGTTGACCTCGTAGACCAGGCGGTAGCCCACCGTGCGCAATTTGATCTTGTAGGTATTCTGCATGTCCCTGCCCCGCAGCTGCGCTGTGGGAACGTGCGGCTTTTCCAGCCTCTCGGCCAGTTTGTCCTTGAACTGCTGTTTGATGCTGCCGTCGAGTTTGCGCCATTCTTTGAGGGCGTCTTCGTGAAACTCCAGGCTATAGGTCATCGAGCGAGACCTTGACCGCCTTGCCGCCACGACGCTTGCGGACGATGTCGGCCAACTCGGCATCTTCCAGGCGGTCCATCAGCGCTTCGAACGCGCGGGCCGAAATCACATAAGCGGTGGCGCGATTGTGGTTCAGGACAGCCACGGGAGCGTTGTCGGCTTCATCGATCACGGCATTGGGATTGCGACGCAGATCGGTGATGCTGACAGTGGAGGAGGCAAATATGGGATTGACGCTCATGGCATGCCTCGCATGAAGGGACAGGCTGAATATTGCATTATTTTATGCATTATTTTGTGCAATTTCAATCGGCCTTCACTTCCGCGCGACAGGGCGCATTGCCCTGGACTGCACCGCCAAACCATTCAATGCCGTGCCTGTCCGTACCGACGCAGCCCCCTGGCGCGCCACCATCCCCACACCCGCCACGCCATCAACCCCGCGAACACCGCCACGTAAATCGTCACCACCGCGAAATCGTTCTTGCCGGCCTTCTGCCACCAGTAATGCAACAGCGCCAGCACCACGATCCCATATACCATCCGGTGCAGCGCCTGCCACTTGCGCCCCAGCCGGCGCATCCACCCCTGCGTTGACGTAACCGCCAGCGGAATCAGCAGCACCAGCGCCGCAAACCCCACCATGATGAACGGCCGCTTGGCCACGTCCGCCAGGATAGCCACCACGTCGAACCACTGGTCCCACCAGACGTAGGTGGTGAAGTGCAGACAGGCGTAGAAGAAAGAGAACAGCCCCAGCATCCGCCGCACCCGCAGCAGGGTGGGCTGTTTCAACAGCACCCGCAGCGGCGACACCGACAGCGTCAGCAGCAAGCCGGTCAGCGTCCACCTGCCGGACGATCGCGTCAGGAATTCAACCGGATTGGCCGTGAGCCCATCGTGGGTGCCCAGCCAGACCCAGCGCGCGATGGGAAACAGGCAGACGATGAACAGCAGGGTCTTGAAAACCGGCATCGGGACGCCGAATACGCGCAGCGCCGGCGTCCTGCGCGGCGCGGCGGGCCGGGGCGGGACCGACCCGGCGGCGGGCTCGGGGGCGCGAGCGGAAGCCACTAGTAGTAACGCTTCAGGTCCATGCCCGCATACAGCGACGCCACCTGGTCGGCATAGCCGTTGAACGGCAGCGTCTTGCGCTTGGGGGTGAACAGCCCGTCTTCGCCGATCCGCCGTTCGGTGGCCTGGCTCCAGCGCGGATGCGGGACGTCGGGGTTGACGTTGGCGTAGAAGCCGTATTCCTGCGGCGCCGCCTTGATCCAGCTGGTGACGGGCTGCTTTTCGACGAAGCGGATGCGCACCAGCGATTTGCCCGACTTGAAGCCGTACTTCCACGGCACCACGATGCGCACCGGCGCGCCGTTCTGGTTGGGCAGCGTCTCGCCGTATACGCCGAAGGTCAGCAGCGTGAGCGGATGCATGGCTTCGTCCATCCGCAGGGCTTCCACGTAGGGCCAGTCGAGCACGCGGGTGCGCAGGCCGGTCATGGTGTCCTGCTGCACGACGGTGGTGAATTCCACGAACTTGGCGTTGCCGGTGGGCTCGACGCGGCGGATCAGCTCGCGCAGCGAATAGCCGGTCCAAGGGATGACCATCGACCAGCCCTCCACGCAGCGCAGCCGGTAGATCCGCTCTTCCAGCGGCGCCAGCCGGCGCAGGTCGTCCAGGCCGATGGTCTGCGGTTTGGCGACTTCGCCGTCGATCGTGACGGACCATGGGGTGGTCTTGAAGCGGCCGGCGTTGTCGAACGGATCGGTCTTGTCGGTGCCGAATTCGTAGAAGTTGTTATAGGAAGAGATGTCTTTGAACGGGGTGACCTTGTCCATCACCACGTAGTTGGCATTGCGGGTGGCGGCCAGCTTGACGCCAGTGGTGCGGGGGGCGGCTTCGGCGGCGAACGCGCGGCGCCCGGCCCAGCCGGACATCCCCAGCGCCGAGGCGGCCAGGCCGGCTTGCAGCATGAGCCGGCGGCGGTCGCGGTAGACCGCTTCGGGGGTGATGTCGGACGGCAGCACATCGGACGGCTTGCGGATCAGCATGACAGGCTCCAGTAAGGCACCGGCGGCCGCAAGGCCGGGCGCGGCGGCGCTCCGGATAGACCGGGCCGGCCCGGGCAAGTTTCAGCAGGCCGGCCGCGGCGGAGCGTCAGCGCGCCCGCGCCCTACGGCCGGAGCGATCAGAGCTCGCCGTACGAATGCAGGCCCGACAGGAACATGTTTACGCCGAGGAAGGCAAAACCCGTGACCAGCAGCCCGACCAGCGCCCAGTAGGCCGCCGCGTTGCCGCGCAGGCCCTTGATGAGCCGCATGTGCAGCCACGCGGCGTAGTTGAGCCAGACGATCAGCGCCCAGGTTTCCTTCGGATCCCACTGCCAGTAGGCGCCCCAGGCGTCGGCCGCCCACAGCGCGCCCAGCACGGTGGCCACCGTGAAGAAGGCGAAGCCGACCGCGATGGCCTTGTACATGATGTCGTCGAGCACTTCGAGCGACGGCAGGCGTTCGGCCAGCGCGCGGCGGCCGAGCAGGATGCCGGCCACGATCAGCGCCGCCACGCCGGCGTAGGTGGTCCAGTAGGCGGGCAGGCCGCTCTGGCGGAACACCATGGGCTCGACGGCCAGCAGCACGCCCAGCACGAACAGCGGCGCCAGCGCGGCCGCCGAGCGGGTCTGGCCGTGAGCCTTGACCAGGTAGGCGAAGGCCACCATGGCCGATAGCGAGAACGTGCCGTAGCCGATGAAATTGGCGGGCACGTGCAGCTTCATCCACCAGCTTTGCAGCGCCGGCACCAGCGGCTGGATCTGCTGCGCGTTGCGGTCGAAGGTGTACCAGAGCAGGAAGGCCACGGCCGAGGAAATGACCAGCAGCACGAAGCCGCCCAGCGCGCGGGTGTCGTATTTCTGTTCGAAATACAGGTAGAACAGCGAGGTGATCAGCGAGAACAGCACGAATACTTCGTACAGGTTGCTGACCGGGATGTAGCCGATGTCGGGGCTGAGCAGGTAGCTTTCGTGCCAGCGCACCAGCAGGCCCGTAAGGCCGGCGAATACCGCGCTCCAGCACAGCGCCGTGCCCAGCCAGGCGCCGGTGGCGCTGCGGAACACCAGGCCGATCCAGTAGCAGGCGGTGGCCAGGAAGAACAGCGAGCACATCCACAGGATGGCCGATTGCGACGACAGCAGGTATTTCAGCAGGAAGGCCTGGTCGGCGCGCGCCAGGTCGCCGTGGTAGGACATGACGGCCAGGCCGGCGGCCAGCGCCACCGCCACCATCAGGGCGCGCAGCGGCCGCCACAGCCAGCCCAGCCAGGCCAGCACCGGCACGGCGCCCACCAGGATGGCCTTGTCGTAGTAGGTCATGATGCCGCCGACGCGCATCATCGCGAAGGCGGCCCCGGCCGCCAGCAGCAGCAGGAAGACGGGATCGGTCCAGTCGACCTTGCGGCCGCCGGTTTCGAAGCGCGACAGGCGGGGCGAGAGGCCCTGCGGGGATTCGGTCGAAGTCAGTTCCATTACGTACCACCCTTGGCGGCCCCGAGCAGCGCGGCGACGTCTGCCCTGAGCCGTTCGAATTCGCGGTTGAAGTCCAGCGTGCGGCGCTGGGAGGTCATCGCCATCATCGCATGCGCGCCTGGCTGGCCGTTCGCGGGCCGGACCCAGATCCAGACCCGGCGCTCGCGGATGTAGAACATCGAGAACACCCCGGCGATCAGCAGCAGGCAGCCCAGGTATACCGCATTTTTCCCCGGCGTGCGGCTGACCTGGAACACGCTGGCCTGGACCTGCTTGAAATCGGTCAGCGACAACAGCACCGGCGCCGGGTACACGGTCAGGTCGGACAGCGCGGCGATCGACAGTTGCAGCCAGTTGGCGGCCTGCCGGGCTTCGGGGCCGGTGCGCGGCAGCGGCGGCCGGCCGGTGCGCTCGCGCTCGACGGCGCGGACGTCGTCCATCGCGCCGCCCAGCAGCTTGATGACCACGTCGGCGGCGCGCTGCTGCTCGTCGGCCGCCACGCTGTTTTCCAGGAAGCGGGCGATGGCCTGCAGGCCGCCGCTGGCGAAGGTGTCGAGCGCCCGCCGGGCCGAGGCCTCCAGCTGCGAGACGAGCTCGTCGGAGGCGGCGCCCGAGCCGGTGGCGGCGCGGTTGGCTTGGGCGAAGCGGCGCGCGGCCTCGGCGCGCACGGCCGGATCCTGCAGCGCGGCGCGCAGGGCCAGGAATTCCTTCACCGAATGGTCGGCATCGGCGGGGATCCGCATGTAGCGGAATTCATCGTCGGGGTTGGCGCGCGCGCCGGCCAGGAAGACTTCGTTGCCGTCGATCGCCACCGGCAGCATGTAGTTGTGGAATTCGTAGGCCTGGCCGCTGGCGTCGCGCAGCTTGTACTGCACGCTGGGGCCGACGTTGCGGAAATCCTTGTCGTGCCCGGGCCGCGCCGCGCTGCCGGCCACGGAGGCCACGTGTTCGCGGAAGTTCTGCGGCTGAGCGGCGCCGGGGCTGCCGGCGGCGAAGTTTTCGACGTTGATGGGGCGGAAACCGCTGAATTCGACCGTGAGGTCCTTCAGCTCGGGCGGCGCGCCGTCGGCCTGCAACGCCGCGGTGCCGCCCACCGTCCCATGCACCGGGAAGGCGTAATCCTGGCTTCCGCGCAGCGTATGGCCGACAAGTTGCAGCGAACTGCCGCCATCGTCGAAACTGGACTGGTAGACCGTCACGCCCTTGTAGCGCAGCGGTTCGTTGACCTTGATGGTGGCGGGGAAGACCTTGCCGGTGTCGGGATCGGTGACTTCGACTTCGCTGGCGAACAGGCGCGGCATGCCGGTCGAGTAGTACTCGACGATGAACTTCTTCAGCCGCAGCGTGAACGGCAGCGGCTGCACCATGGCGCCATCGTCCACCATCACGATGGCATTGCGCGTCTGGCCGCCTTCGGGCACCAGCACATTGGCGCGGAAGCTGGGGTTGGCCAGCCCCAGGCGGCCCGACGGCGGCACGTCGGCAATCGCCATGTTGTCGAACAGGGGATGCTTGCCGCCGAACCAGATCTGCAGCCGCACCGGCAGTTCGCTGTCGAGCAGGCCGCCGATGCAGATGATGACGATGGCCGAGTGGGCGAAGATGTAACCCAGCCGGTTGCCGGTGCCCGTCTTGGCGGACAGCAGTGTGGCCTCGCCATCGCTGCGTTCGCGCACGGCGTAGCCGCGGGCCCGCAGCAGGCCGCCCAGGGCCGCCGCGGCCTGCGGGGCGGGTTGGGCGGAATTGAATTCACCGCGGTGGTGGAACGATCTCAAGCTGCTTTCGCGCACATTCTGCCGGAAAGACCGCATATCGCGCAGCATCTTCGGCGAAGTGCGCAGCAGACAGAGCGTGGTGGAAACCACCAGGAAACCCATGATGAGCAGAAACCACCACGCGTTGTAGACGTGGTAAAGCGAGAATTTGTCGAACAATTCGTACCAGAACGGGCCGAACTGGTTGATGTAGTTGTTCGACGGCTGGTTCTGCACCAGCACCGTCCCGACGACGCTGGCCAGGCAGATAAAGCTCAGCAGGCTCACCGCGAACCGCATCGAGCAGAGCAGTTCGACGAAATCGTTGCCGAGCCTTTGCACGGTCAGGGGGCGGCGGTCGGGGATGATGGCTGTCATGGTGGCGGTTGGAGGCCGGTTGCGCTGCAGGCCGATGGCGGCGGCCGGCTACCGTGTTTGCGCCGTGGCGCCGGAAAAATGAAAGGGGCGCGGCTGCGCCCCTTCAAAGACCGTTGCCGGCGGCGGTGGTTCCGGCCGGCGGTCAGCGCAGGCCGGCCACGTAGTCGGACACCGCCTTGATCTCTGCATCGGACAGGCGGCCGGCGATGGTGGCCATCGGCGCGTTGTTGTGGCGCGCGCCGCTGCGGAAGGCCACCAGCTGGGCTTCGGTGTACTCGGGGAATTGGCCGCCGATGTGCGGATATTGCGACGGAATGCCGGCGCCGTTGGCGCCGTGGCACGACGCGCAGGCCGGCACGCCCTTGGCGGCCACGCCGCCGCGGTAGATGCGCTGGCCGAGCTCGACCGTGTCCTTGTTCTTGGCCACGGCAGGCTTCAGCGTTTGCGCGCCCAGGTAGGCGGCGATGTTGCGCTTGTCTTCCTCGGTAAGCGGGGCGGCCAGCGCGCTCATGACGGGGCTGGGCCGGTCGGCCGTCTTGGCGCCCTGCTGGACCTGGAAGTTGGTGAGTTGCTTGTAGATGTATTCGGGATGCTGGCCGGCCAGTTTCGGGTTGGCCGCGGCAGCGCTATTGCCGCCCGGGCCATGGCAGCTCGCACAGGCGATGATGTTGCGAGAAGCATCGCCGTTGTTGAACAGCTGGTCGCCCTTGGCGGCATCGACCTTCGGCCTGGCCGGGGCCGCCGCGTCGGCAGCGAGGGACGGAGTAACGGCCGACGCGCCCAGCATCACACCGCTTGCGACCAGCATCAGGGACAGCACATGCTTCATGAACACCTCGACCTAATTTTTCTCGCGCAGGCGGCAACGCTCGCCCCGCCGATTGCCCCGACGCGCAACCGATCCTCCCCGGCTACGTGTCTTCTACGAGTTTTCAGAAAACCTCTTATTATAGCAAGCCCGGTCCGCCGGGTAACCATCGCAGAGGAACACCATGGCCATATACCAGCTGGACGACCTTGTGCCGACCATTCCCGACAGCGCCTACGTGGCCGAAACCGCCACCGTCATCGGCCGGGTGGTGCTGGGCGAGGACGCCAGCGTATGGCATGGCGCGGCCATCCGCGGCGATAACGAAGAGATCCGCCTCGGCCGCGGCAGCAACGTGCAGGAAAACGCAGTGCTACATACCGACCGCGGCTTCCCGCTGCGGATCGGCGACGGCGTCACCGTGGGCCACCAGGCCATGCTGCACGGCTGTACCATCGGCGACGGCTCGCTGGTCGGCATCCAGGCGGTGGTGCTCAACGGCGCGGTGATCGGCCGCGAAAGCCTGGTCGGCGCCGGCGCGGTGGTGACCGAAGGCAAGACCTTCCCCGACCGCTCGCTGATCCTCGGCGCGCCGGCCCGCGTGGCGCGCCAGCTCACCGACGACGACGTGGCCCGCCTGCGCCAGAGCGCCGAAGGCTACGTGCGCCACCAGCGCCACGCGAAGGCAACGTTGAAGCGCATCGGGTAGTAGAGGCCCAGCCGACGACGAAACCCTGTCCAGCGTGGTCGCCCGGCGGGGCGGCGGAAGAAAGCCGGAAAAGTCCGCTTCAGGGCGCCAGCGTGACGGTGCCCTTCATCAGCGCGACGTGGCCCGGGAACGAGCAGAAGAACGCGTACTGCCCGCCCGCCTGCAGCTTGGCGACGTCGAACTCGACGGTATCGCTCTGGCCGCCGCCGATCACCTTGGTGGCGGCGATCACGCGTGCGTCGCCGGGCTTCAGGTAGTTCTTGTCGAGCCCGGCGGCCATGCCGTCGTTGACGATGGGCTGCATGTCGGCCGCCTTCGACAGCACCCAGTTGTGGCCCATCACGTTGCGCGCCATCGTGCCGCTGTGCTTGAGCGTGACCTTGAAGGTCTTGCAGCTCTTGGGAACGCTGATGTCTTTCTTGTCGAACTGCATCTGGTCGTTGCCGGTGATCGTGGCCGAGCAGTCGGCGGCGAGCGCCGCCGCGGGCGCCACCGCGGCGAATGCGGCGGCCAGCAGGAAAGGCTTGAGTTTCATCGAATCATTACTCCGTTATGCCATTGAAAAGCCGCGAGCGTCCAGCTTCGCGGCTCAGCGCTTCGACGCCGAAAGGCAGTGCTCCATACAGCGCACGTTGCGTGCGTCGGGCCTGTCGTCAAGATAGAAGCCATTGCGATTGGGCATCTTGACCGACATCAGCGTCTTGGCGTTTACCTCGGCGTCCGCCGGCAACAGTCCGTTCATGTGCAGGACGTATCCGGTCACGCTGTAGACCTGCTCATTGGTCAGCGACTGCGGGGCCTGAAACGGCATGGCCCGGCGGATGTAGTCGAACAGCGTGGTCGCATAGGGCCAGTAGCTGCCCACCGTCTTGACCGGCTTGTCGGAGGCGAGCGTACCCTGGCCGCCAACCAGCGCCGGGCCGAGCCCGCCCTCCAGCTTCATGCCGTGACACGACACGCACATCGTCTGGTATATCTTCTGCCCCCCGGCGACCGTGCCGCCGCCCTTGGGCAACGCGGTGCCCGACGGATCGACGTCGATGTTCCATCCCGCGATCTCGGCGGCGGTAGGGGCGCGGCCGAGGCCGTCGTAGCCGGCGTGCGCGGTGCACGACAGCATGCAACCCAACGCAATGCCCGCGTAGCGCGCGGTCGTCTTAGCTGCGTCCATTGGTCACCTCCCCGTTCGAAGCGATGCGCCATGGCTGGATGGCGTTGTTGTGATAGAAGGACACCTTGCCGCGGGCGTCGATCAGCTGCTGCAGGGTGGGCTGCACGTAGCCGGTTTCGTCCACCGCCCGGCTCATGATCATGAGTTCTTCGCCATGCCATTCGAATGGCGCCCGGAATGCCGTCAGGGCCTTGCTGAACACCGGGTCCTGCAGCGCCGCCGGCTTCCAGGTATCCCCGCCATCCACCGAAACATCGACGTGAGTGATCTTTCCCCGGCCGCTCCAGGCGATGCCGCGCATCTCGTGCGTGCCCTTGCGCGTCAGCTTGTGGGTACCCGACGGCGAGGTGATCAGCGACTTGCATTCCATCACGAACGAGAACTGCCGCGCCCGGCCGTCCGCCATCAGATCGGTATATTTGGCCGTTTCCTCCCGGGTATGGCCGGGCGCCTCGGTAACGTGCAGGCGGCGCAGCCATTTGATGTTCATGTTGCCTTCGTAGCCCGGCACAAGAAGGCGCAGCGGATAGCCCTGTTCCGGGCGCAGGCGCTCGCCGTTCTGGCTGTATGCGAGCATCGCGTCATCCAGGCACTTCTCGATCGGAATGCTGCGCGTCATCGACGCGCCATCGGCGCCTTCGGCCACGATCCATTTCGCATTCTTGTGCAGGCCCACGCGCTGCAGGATGGTCTTCAGCGGCACGCCGGTCCATTGCGCGCAGCTCACCAATCCCGCCACCTCGGCCGCGGTCTTGCCGTAGGGCGGCAGGAACGAGGGATTGCCCGAGCATTCCAGGAAGTAGATGTGGGACTCGCTCGGAAACTGGCGGATCTCCTCCATATCGAATATCAGGGGCCGTTCGACGAGGCCGTGCACCATCAGCCGATGCTGGGCGGGATCGATTTGCGGCACGCCGGCATGGTGCCGCTCGTAAAAAAGGCCGTTCGGGGTGATCGAACCGTCGAGTTCCTGCAGGGGGCTGGTACTGTAGGCCGACATCGGCTCCGTCAGCCCCGGGTACAGCCGCCGGATCGCGTCTTTCTCGAACTTCGACGGCATGCCGTAGGGCGACGCCGTCGGCGCGCCGAGCGAACGCTCCCACTCGGGCACGTTGGGCGGCAGGTTCGCGGCGCCGGCCGCAGGCGCCGGCGTATTCTGGGCCGCGGCGCCTTCGCCCGGCACCAGCGATGCCAGTGCAGTCGTCGCCAGGGCGCCGCCCTGGGCCAGGAAGCGCCGGCGGGCCGGCGCCGCGCCGTTAGCGGACCCGCCTGGCCTGGCGGGCAAGGAGGGTTTGCCGAAGTGATCATTGGCACCCATGTTCTTCTCCTGTTGTGGCTGGATTCCGGTGTCGAACCGCCCGGCCCTGACAGACCGAACGGTCGGTCGAGTGTACGACCAACGATCAGTGATGCCTAGTCGACATTGCCCTGCCATCGAATCAAGGGCTCACACCGCAGCGATTCAGCCGGTGATGGTGGCTGCCTTCACGATACCGCGAAAGACTTCCCGGGCGTCGTCGACACAGCCGGGCCGGCTCGGGTCCAGCCACAGGTAGCTGTAATAGTGCATGCCCAGCAGCGCCTTCAGGCGCGCGCGCGAAAACGGCAGAAACACGCCGGCTCGCTGGCCCTCCAGCAGCGTCTCTTTCCAGACGTTCTCATACGCGGCGTGCAGGGCGAGCACTCTTTTCCGCCGTTCGGCGCCCAGCGCATGGGTTTCGCGGAAGCACACGGCCAATTCCGCGCGGCTGGCGGCGATCACATCGATGAGCTCGCTGCCCAGCCGCTCCAGGCGGCGCACCGGGTCGGGCTCTTCGGCCGCCGCAAGGCGAGCCTTCTCGCCCAGATCCGCCATGTAGCGCATGCAGATATCCTCCAGCAGATCCTCCTTGCTGCGGATATGGTGGTACAACGCGCCGCGGCTGACCCCCAGGGCACGGCACAGGTCCTCGATGCCGATGCCGTGATAGCCGCGCTCGGCGAACAGCCGCGCCGCCGCCTTGAGGATTTTCTCCTTTGGCGCGGAAGTGTTCGGGGCGGCCGACGCTGTCATCGATGCTTTTCGGAAGGGAGTCAGGGGAGATCCGGATTCTATCGGACTGCGGCCGATACACAGCGCCGCCCGCGGCCCCCCGCTGGAGCGGAGCCGTACAATAGGCTACTGCCATCCGGCGCCTCCCCTCGCCCGCCTCTTGTGTCGATTCTCCATCAAGTCCGCTTCACCACGTCGGCCGCACGGCTCGACCAGTTGCCGCCGCCCGGCCCGGCCGAAGTCTGCTTCGTCGGCCGCTCCAACGCCGGCAAGTCGTCCGCGATCAACGTGTTGACGCAGCAGCGCCGGCTGGCCTTCTCCAGCAAGACGCCGGGCCGCACGCGGCTGATCAATATGTTCGGCATCCCCGACCGGCTCGACCCCGAGCAGGACATCGGCTACCTGGTCGACCTGCCCGGCTACGGCTACGCGTCGGTCGCGCGCGAAGACCAGAGCAAATGGGCCGACGTGCTGGGCGGCTACCTGCGCAGCCGCGCGTCGCTGGCCGGCGTGGTGCTGCTGATCGACATCCGCCGCGGCGTGACCGAGCTGGACCGCAAGCTGTCCGAATGGCTGGCGCCCACCGGCACGCCGGTGCTGGCCCTGCTGACCAAGGCCGACAAGCTGCCCTACGGCCAGCGGATCAAGGCCCAGGCCGCCGTCAGGAAGGAACTGGCGGCCATCGGCGCGCTGACCACGGTGCCGTTTTCGGCCACGCACCGGATCGGCATCGAAGAAGCCGCGGCGCACATCGAAAACTGGATCCTCCCCAAGGTGGCGCCATGAGCGCGCACGGGGGCGGCCTCTTCCGGAGCCCTTCATGAGCCAACACGAAGTATTCGCCGATTTCCCCGCCGGACGCCCGCGCCGGCTGCGCCGCGACGATTTCACGCGCCGCCTGGTGCGCGAGAACCGCCTGGCGGCCGACGACCTGATCTACCCGGTGTTCGTGGCCGAAGGCAGCGGCCTGCGCCAGCCGGTGCCTTCCATGCCCGGCGTCGAGCGCTACAGCCTGGACACCCTGCTGCCGGTGGCCGAGCAATGCGTGGAGCTGGGCATCCCGGTGCTCGCGCTGTTTCCGGTGATCGACCCGGCGCTGAAAACCCCCGACGGCGTGGCCGCCACGCACGCCGACGGCCTGATCCCGCGCGTGGTGGGAGAGCTCAAGCGGCGCTTCCCGCAACTGGGCGTGATGACCGACGTGGCGCTCGATCCCTACACCAGCCACGGCCAGGACGGCGTGATCGACGACGACGGCTACGTCATCAACGAGATCACGACCGAGATCCTGGTCCGGCAGGCGCTGACCCAGGCCGCGGCCGGCGTCGACATCGTCGCCCCCAGCGACATGATGGACGGCCGCATCGGCGCGATCCGCACCGCGCTCGAAGGCGCGGGCCACATCCACACCCGCATCATGGCCTACTCGGCCAAGTACGCCAGCGCCTTCTACGGCCCGTTCCGCGACGCCGTCGGCTCGGCCGCCAACCTGGGCAAGTCCAACAAGGCGGCCTACCAGATGGACCCGGGCAACATCGACGAGGCGCTGCGCGAGGTCGCGCTCGACCTGCGCGAGGGTGCCGACATGGTCATGGTCAAGCCGGGCATGCCCTATCTGGACGTGCTGCGCCGGGTGAAGGACACCTTCCGCGTGCCGACCTTCGCCTACCAGGTCAGCGGTGAATACGCGATGCTGAAGGCGGCCGCCGCCAACGGCTGGCTCGACCACGACCGGGTGGTGATGGAATCGCTGCTGGCCTTCAAGCGCGCCGGCGCCGACGGCGTGCTCACCTATTTCGCGCTCGACGCCGCCCGCATGCTGCGCGCCGGCTGACGCTCTCTTTCGCTACGCAACGCAGACGCGCGACCATGGACGTATTGTGGATCTCCGAACCGGGCGTGCCGCGCCCGGCCCAGCCCTCGTTCCGCGCCGAGGGCGGCTTCCTGTGGCTGGACAGCCCGGCAGAGGAATTGATCGCCAATCCGGAGGCGTGGCGCGACACGGTGGAGCGGCTGGCCGGCATCCGGCTGCATGACCTGCACCTGCAGGACGCCGCCAACCCGGCCCATCCGTCCTACTTCGACAATACCGTCAGCTACGAGATGATCGTGTTCCGGCGCCTGGTCAACGACCTGCGCGACTTCTCGGCGCCGGGCGCCGGCGCGGCAGGCGGGGCGCTGACCAGCCTCGATACGCAGCCGGTGACGTTCTTCGTGCTGCCGCGCGCGCTGGTTACCGTCCGCCACGGCGCCAGCGCCACCTGCGACGACATGAAGCGCCGGCTGGCGAGCCTGCAGCAGCCCGGGGCGCCGGGCGATGCCGTGGCCGAGCTGCGGGCGCGGGGCATGGGCGGGATCGGCGGCCTGGGCCGCACGCCCGCCGGGCCGGCCGAGCTGATGCTGCGGCTGCTCAACGGCCTGGTGGACCGCTACCTGGCGCTGCGGCAGCCGCTCACGCGCCACCTGGACCGCTGGCAGCGCGAACTGCTGAATCCCAGCGGGCGCTTCCGCAACTGGCTGGCGCTGCTGGACGCGCGCATCGTGCTGCGGCGGCTCGAAGACATCTGCGAAGAGCAATACGACGCGCTGGGCGAGCTGCGCGACGCCACGCTGGACCGCGACGAAGGCTCTGCCGGTTCGGGCGCCTTCGACGTGCGCTCCGACACGCTGCTGCTGCGGCTCAACGACGTGATGGAACATGTGTCGCGGGTGCTGAACCACGCGCGCCGCATGGAATCGTCGGTGGAAACGGCGGTGCAGCTGCATTTCTCCGCCACCGCCCACCGCACCAACGAGATCATGCGGATCCTGACGGTCGTCACCGTCATCTTCATGCCTTTGACGCTGGTAACCGGCATCTTCGGCATGAACTTCGAAGACATGCCCATGCTGCGCGACCGTGGCGCCTTCTGGTGGACCATCGCCGGCATGGTTGCGCTGGCGCTGGCGCTATGGAGCTGGTTCTCGGCCCGGCGCTTCCTGGAAACGCGGCCCTACCGGGTGGCGGAGGCGCTGGCGCGCAAGGCCCTGCTGCGCAACACCCCCGACCGGGAAGAATAACCCCCTACGCGCTTCGCGCGCCCCCCAGGGGGCGACACCGGCGGACCGGAGGGAAAGCCCACCCCCGCGCGCTTCGCGCACCCCCTCAAGGGGGCGACGCTGGCGGACCGGCGGAGCCGGATCCGCGGCGTCCTGGGGATGGCGGTGGGTTCGTGCGGTGTGGGGCTCAGCCGCCTACTAGCACCTTGTCGAGCGTTTCGGCGAAGCGGGCGGGGCCCTGGTAGCCGATCACGCGCGCGCCGGCGATCGGACGGCCGCCCGGCTCGAAAAAGACGATGCCGGGCGGGCCGAACAGGCGAAAGCGCTTCAGCAGCGCGCGGTCATCGGCATTGTTGGCCGTGACGTCGGCCTGCACGAGGCGAAGACGCGCCAGCCGCTGCGCCACCTCCGGCCTGGGGAAGGTCAGCCGCTCCATTTCCTTGCACGACACGCACCAGTCGGCATAGAAGTCGAGCATCACGGGACGGTCGCTGGCGGCCAGCAATGCGTCGAGCTCGGCCACCGTGCGGATGCGCTGGAAGACCGGGCGGCCGTCCGTCGGGGCGCGGGCGGATGGCGCCGACGCCGGGCCGGCATTGCCCGGCATGCCGGGCGCGGAAGACTCGCCTGGCGCCCCCAATGGGTTGGATGCCGCCGGCGCGCCGATCAACGGCGGCGAACCCGGCGCGCCCGGCGGCATGTCGATCCCTCCGGCCGGCTGCGGGCCGCCGAAGCGGGCGGCCAGGTCGGCGGCCGCCGGCGCCGCCGACATTGCCGGCGGCGGCGCGCCCGCATCGGCCTGCCAAGGCGACGCAGCTTCCGCGGCGCCCCCGGACGGCGCTCCGCCGGCTTCGGCCAGTCCGTCCATCCGGCCGCCGGGCGCCAGATGCGCCAGCGGCTGCAGCGGATCGTCGCCGCCGCTGGCCAGCCCGACCGCCTGCAGCACGCCGGCCAGCGCCAGCAACATGCCGAACCCTTTGAGCACCAGCCGGCCGGGGCGGGCATCGCCCGGCAGCGAATCGAAGGCGCGCAGCAGCGCCGCGGCCACCACGGCCAACGCCGCCCAGCCGGCCATCTGCACCCAGCCCGGCAGCACCGGCGCCAGCATCCACCACGCCACCGCGAACAGCAGCATGCCGAAGAAACGCTTGACGCCGTCCATCCACGGCCCGGCCTTGGGCAGCAGCGCGCCGGCCGAGGCGCCCGCCGCCAGCAGCGGCACGCCCATGCCCCAGGCCAGCGCGAACAAGGCCAACGCCCCCAGCGCCACGTCGCCCGTCTGCGAGATGTACAACAGCGCGCCGGCCAGCGGCGCCGCCACGCAGGGGCCGACGATCAAGGCCGACACCGCCCCCATTCCCAGCGCGCCGGCCGCGCGGCCGCCCGGCAGGCGGGCGGCGCGGGCCGACAGCGCGCCCTGCCACGAGGCCGGCAACTGCAGCGTGAAAACGTCGAACATGGCCAGCGCCAGCACCGCCAGCAAGGCCGCGAACAGGCCCAGCACCCACGGCGTCTGCAGCGACGCCGCCAGGCTGACGCCGCTCAGCCCCGCCAGCACGCCGGCGACGGTGTAGACCACCGACATGCCCGCCACGTACAGCGCCGCCAGCCCCAGCCCGCGCAGCCGCGGCCGCGCGGCCGCCGACGTGTCGCCGGCGACGATGGCCGACAGGATCGGCACCATGGGCAGCACGCAAGGCGTGAGCGACAGCAGGATGCCGAGCGCGAAGAAAACCAGCACCGTCTGCGCCACGCTGCCGCCCGACAGCATGTCGGCCAGGCCGACGTCATCGGCCTTGAACAGCCCCGTCCAGCCGCCGGCGCCGCTGTCGACCCGCAGCTCGCCGCCCGCCGCCGACGCCGGCACGATGCGGGCGCGATACTGCGTAGGCGGATAGCACAGCCCCGCATCGGCGCAGCCCTGCCCGGTGGCGATCAGGGCGAACGCCGGCGCGCCGGCCGGCACCGGGATGCGGATGGCGACCGTATCGCGATAGGTCTCGACTTCCTTCTGGAAGGTCTGGTCGAACTTCACATGCCCGGGCGGAATGGCCGGCTCGCCCAGTTCGATGCCCGCCGGCTCGGTGGCGAAGCGGAATTGCTCGCGGTACATGTAGTAGCCGGGCGCGATGCGCCAGTTCAGCTCCACCATGTCGGGCCCGACGGCGTGGGCCTCGAAGTGGAAAGCCTGCTCGGGCGGCAGGAAATCCGGGTCGGCCGCGTGCCCGGCGCGCGGCAGCGCCAGGCAGGCCGCCGCCAGCCACGCGGCCAGCAGCCACGCCAGCCAGCGGCAGGCATTCTGTGATTCGATACGTGCGGACTTCACTCTTTCACTTCCTGTCGGACCCACTCCAGGTAGGCGGGCAACCCGTCTACTGCCGGCAGCGCCAAGGCCTCGGGCACGTCGTACGGATGCAGTTCCGCCAGGGCCTGCATCAACGCCTGCCGGCGGGCCGCGGTGGTCTTGATCCACAGCGGGAACTCCTGCGCCTGCTCGATCGCGCCCTGCCAGCGATACACGGACCACACCGGCGCGCCGACGTTCACGCAGGCCGCCAGCCGGCGTTCGACCAGGGCCTGCGCGATGCGGCGGGCGGTCGCCTCGTCGGGCGCGGTACTGGCCACCAGCAGCACGGCATCGTCTTCCATTATCCGCCTCCGCGTCAACGCAAAAGCCGGCGCCGCATCAGCGCGGTCGCCAGCCAGGCCGCCGCCAGCGCGGTAGCGGCCAGTTGCAGCACATTCAGCCAGGGGTGCTCGGGCAGCCGGCCCAGCACCAGCGGCCGCACCAGTTCGATCGCCGGCGCCAGCGGCAGCCAGCGCAGCGCGCCCACCAGCGCAGCCGGCAGCTGGGTCACCGGAAAGAACACGCCCGACAGGAACACCATCGGCGTCACTACCAGCGTGAAGTAGTACAGGAAGAAATCGAAGCCTTTGGCGATGGCCGTCACCACCAGCGCCAGCGACGCGAACGTGACGGCCAGCAGGACCAGCACCAGCGGCACCCACAGCAGCGTCTGCTCGCGCGACACGCCCAGCAGCGCCACCACCAGCAGGATGGCCAGCCCGCTTTTCATGCTCTTGGCGCCCGCCCACAGGATCTCGGCCGCCACCACGTCATCCAGCGACAGCGGGGTGTTCAGCATCGCATCCCAGGTGCGCTGCAAGTGCAGCCGCGAGAACGCGCTGTAGGTGGCCTCGAAGGTGGCCGCGTACAGCGCGCCCATGCAGATCGAGCCGGCCGACAGGAAGGTGATGTAGGGGGCGCCGTCGATGCCCGGCAGCAGGCTGCCCAGGCCGAAGCCCAGCGCCAGCAGCGCCACCATCGGGTCCATCACGTCGCCCAGCACGGTGGTGATGGCGGTCTTGCGCCAGACCAGGAAGTGGCGGCGCAGGATGGGGATGCTGCCGCGGCCCGGGCGCGGCGGGCCCCAGGGAGAACGGAGCCGGGAAGGGGCGGCGGCCATCACGACTCCTCGCGCAGGTCGCGCCCGGCGATGCGCAGGAACAGGTCTTCCAGGTTGGCCGGCCGGTGTAGGTAGCGCAGCCCGCGGCGGTCGCGCAGGCTGGCGATGACGGGGTCGGGCGTGTCGGTGTAGCAGAACACGGTCTCGCCGCTGACCTCGATGCGGCCGGGCAGCCGCGGCCGGTTCTCGGCCAGCCAGCCGGCCGCGCCGTCGCCGTAGACCTCGACCACCTCGGCCTCCACGTGGCGCGCGATCAGTTCCTGCGGCGAGCCCTCGGCGATCGCGCGGCCGCGGTCGACCACGATCAGCCGGTCGCACAGGCGCTCGGCCTCGTCCATGAAATGCGTGGTCAGCAGGATGGTCTTGCCTTGCGCCAGCAGCGCCTTCAGCCGCTCCCAGATCAGGTGGCGCGCCTGCGGATCGAGCCCGGTGGTGGGCTCGTCCATCACGATCAGGTCGGGGTCGTTGACCAGCGCGCGCGCCAGCGTCAGGCGCCGCTTCATGCCGCCCGACAGCTCGCCGATGCGCGCGCGGCGCTTGGCCGACAGCGACGCGAATTCCAGCAGGCCCGGGATCCGCTGGCGGATCTCGGCGTCGCGCAGGCCGAAATAGCGGCCGAACACCAGCAGGTTCTCTTCCACGGTGAAGTCGGGATCGAGATTGTCCATCTGCGGCACCACGCCGATGCGGGCCCGGGCCTGCGGCGCCTGGGCCGGGATGTCGCGGTCCAGCACGCGGATCCGTCCGCCGTCGATCGGCGTCAGCCCGAGCAGCGCGCGCAGCGTGGTGGTCTTGCCCGCGCCGTTGGGCCCCAGCAGGCCGAAACACTCGCCGCGCGCGATCTCGAACGACAGGCCGTCGACGATCTGGCGGTCGCCATAACGTTTGTCGAGCCGTTCTACCCGCAGGGCGGGGCCGGCACCCGGGGGCGCCAAGGGCCGCGGCCCGGTGCGCAGCGAAGTGGTTGTCATGCCGGAATAGTACCCCGGACGGCCCGGCCGCCCGGGGTGCCATGTCAAGCGGGGCGCACGCCTTGCGCACACCCATACGCATGTATATAGTTAATGTATATAGCACCGGCAACGGAGGAAATCATGGCGATCAGCACCGTGTTCACCAACAACCGCACCCAGGCCGTCAGGCTTCCTGCCGAGTCGCGCTTTCCGGCGCATGTGAAAAAGGTAACGGTACGCACCGTGGGCGTGGAGCGCATCATCGCGCCCGCCGAATCGACCTGGGACAGCTTCTTCCTTGGCGAAAACGCCGCCACCGAAGACTTCATGGCGGAACGCGCCAGCCAGCATCAGGACGAGCGCGAAGCCCTGTAGCCAGAAGCCATGCTGCGCTATCTGCTGGATACCAATATCGCCATTTACGTCATCAAGCGCCGGCCTGTCTCGGTGCTGCATAGGTTCAACCAGCAGCACGAACGCATGGCGCTCTCTGTCATCACGCTGGCGGAATTGCTGCACGGGGCCGAGAAAAGCAGCGACCCGCCGCGCAACCTGAGGGTGGTGGAAGATTTCTGCAGCCGCCTCGTAATCCTGCCCTATGACATGGACGCCGCCGCCCACTACGGCGACATCCGCGCCGCGCTCGAAAGGCAGGGCCGGCCCATCGGCGTGAACGATCTGCACATCGCCGGCCATGCCCGCAGCCGCGGGCTGACACTGGTCAGCAACAAGCTGCGCGAGTTCGAGCGGGTGCCCGGCCTGCTGCTCGAGAACTGGATTCCGGATGCCTGAAAAGCAAAGGCCGGCATGAGCCGGCCTTCGTTGCGATACGCGGTGCGATGCCTTATTCGGCGTCGGCGGCCTCGGCCGGATCGGCGCGGTCGACCAGTTCCATGTAGGCCATCGGGGCGTTGTCGCCCTGGCGGAAGCCCATCTTCAGGATGCGGGTGTAGCCGCCGTTGCGGGCGGCGAAGCGGGGGCCGATGTCGCCGAACAGCTTGACCACCACGTCGCGGTCGCGCAGGCGGGCGAAGGCCAGGCGCTTGTTAGCCAGCGTGGGTTCCTTGCCCAGGGTGATCAGCGGCTCGACGATGCGGCGCAGTTCCTTGGCCTTGGGCACGGTGGTCTTGATGGCTTCGTGGGTCAGCAGCGACACGGCCATGTTGCGGAACATGGCGAGGCGGTGGCTGCTGGTGCGGTTCAGTTTACGGAGACCGTGACGGTGACGCATGATGCTTTCCTTTCGAATCTAGGTGCGGGGGATTCCGCGGGTTGTCCAGCTCTTCTATCGGCCTGCCCTCATGGACAGATCGCGGGCCGGTGGAATCAAAATCTCAATCCAAGGCACAGCGGATCCGGCTCCGCCGGTCCGCCAGTGCCGCCCCCTTGAGGGGGCGCGCGAAGCGCGTAGGGGGTGGCCTCCCCCGGGGCGCGCGAAGCGCGTAGGGGGTGGGCTTCCCTCAGGGACGCTCGAGGCCCAGGGGCGGCCAGTTTTCCAGCTTCATGCCGAGCGTGAGGCCGCGCGCGGCCAGGACTTCCTTGATCTCGTTGAGCGACTTGCGGCCCAGGTTCGGGGTCTTGAGCAGTTCGTTCTCGGTACGCTGGATCAGGTCGCCGATGTAGTAGATGTTCTCGGCCTTCAGGCAGTTGGCCGAACGCACCGTCAGTTCCAGATCGTCGACCGGGCGCAGCAGGATCGGATCGATCTGCGGCGTGCCGCGGGCCGGCGCCTCGATGGTTTCGGTCGAGCCTTCCAGCGCGGCGAACACCGACAGCTGGTCCATCAGGATGCGGGCCGACTGGCGCACCGCTTCTTCCGGCGAGATCACGCCGTTGGTTTCGATGTCGAGCACCAGCTTGTCGAGGTCGGTGCGCTGTTCCACGCGGGCGCTCTCGACCGTGTAGCTGACGCGGCGGATCGGGCTGTACGAGGCGTCGAGCACGATGCGGCCCACGGTGCGGGCGTGGTCGTCGGCGAAGCTGCGCAGGTTGCCCGGCACGTAGCCGCGGCCCTTCTCGACCTTGAGCTGCATTTCCAGGCGGCCGTTGTCGGTCAGGTGCGCGATCACGTGGTTCGGGTTGATGATCTCGACGTCGTGCGACAGTTCGATGTCGCCGGCGGTAACCACGCCCGGGCCTTGCTTGCGCAGCGTCAGCGCGACTTCGTCGCGGTTGTGCAGCTTGAACACGACGCCCTTCAGGTTCAGCAGGATGTCGACCACGTCTTCGCGCACGCCGTCGATGGCGGAGTACTCGTGCACGACGCCGGTGATCTGCACTTCGGTCGGCGCGTAGCCGGCCATCGAAGAGAGCAGGATGCGGCGCAGCGCGTTGCCGAGCGTGTGGCCGTAGCCTCGCTCGAAGGGCTCCATGATCACCTTGGCGTGATTGGCCCCGATGCTTTCGACATCGATGTTGCGCGGCTTGAGAAATGCGGCATTAGCCATGATTGATTTCCTTATCAATACCCTCGGCTCGTTACACCGATAAGGCTGGTGGAAAAAGCGCTCTGAAGCGCGGTGCTGCAAGGTACTGCTTCATCCAGGATGCGGCGGATCCGGCTTCGCCGGTCCGCCCGCATCGCCCCCTTGAGGGGGTGCGGCCACAGGCCGCGCGGGGGTGGATCTCCCTTCCGGTCCGCTCGCATCGCCCCCTGGGGGGCGCGCGTAAGCGCGTAGGGGGGCCTTCTATCAGCGGGAATAGAGTTCCACGACCATCGATTCGTTGATGTCGCGGGCGACATCGGCGCGGTCGGGCGCCTGCTTGAAGGTGCCTTCCAGCTTGGTGGTGTCGACGCTGACCCACTGCGGCATGCCCTGGCTGGAGGCCAGTTGCAGCGATTCCTGGATGCGGGCCTGCTTCTTGGCCTTTTCGCGCACCGTGATGATGTCGCCCGCCTTGACCAGAATCGACGGCACGTTGGCGGTGTGGCCGTTCAGCGCCAGCGCCTTGTGGCTGACCAGCTGGCGCGCTTCAGCGCGGGTCGAGCCGAAGCCCATGCGGTACACCACATTGTCGAGGCGCGATTCGAGCAGCTGGATCAGGTTTTCGCCCGTGTTGCCCTTGCGGCGCTCGGCTTCCTCGAAGTACTTGCGGAACTGCTTCTCCAGCACGCCGTACATGCGCTTGAGCTTTTGCTTCTCGCGCAGCTGCAGGCCGTAGTCGGAGGTACGCGAGCCGGAGGTGCGGCCGTGCTGGCCGGGCTTGCTTTCCAGCTTGCACTTGGAATCGAGCGAACGGCGGGCGCTCTTCAGGAAGAGGTCCGTGCCTTCGCGGCGGGACAGCTTGCACTTGGGACCGATATAACGTGCCACGATGAATCCTTTCTCTGTCGGGCCGCACGGCGAATGCCGGCGGCGAGGAGTCTGCCTTTGCTATGACGTTGCCGGATGGCAAACGGGCAGACGCTGATACTTCAATCGAAAACTACGGCAAAACCACAGAACCCAACTCTCCGCATCCCGCCGCCCCATCCAGAGTGCCACCGATCCGGCTCCGCCGGTCGGTCGGCACTGCCCCCTGGGGGGCGCGCGTAAGCGCGTAGGGGGGGTCAAATCCTCCGGCGCTTCGGGGGGCGGCAGCCGTTGTGGGGCACCGGCGTGATGTCCGCGATGCTCGAAATCTTGATGCCCAGCGCATTCAGCGCGCGCACCGACGATTCGCGGCCGGGGCCGGGGCCCTTGATCCGCACTTCGAGCGTCTTGATGCCGTATTCCAGCGCCACCCGGCCGGCCGATTCGGCAGCCACCTGCGCGGCGAACGGCGTGGACTTGCGCGAGCCCTTGAAGCCCGCGCCGCCCGACGTCGCCCACGACAGCGCGTTGCCCTGGCGGTCGGTGATGGTGATGATGGTGTTGTTGAAGGACGCATGGACGTGCGCAATGCCGTCCGACACGCTCTTCTTGACTTTCTTGCGAACACGCTGCGAAGCGTTGTTGTTCGGGGATTTCGCCATTTCTGGATCCTTGAGCGGCGGTCAGCCGTTTATTTCTTGAGCGACGCGGCGGCGCGACGCGGACCCTTGCGGGTACGGGCATTGGTGCGGGTACGCTGGCCGCGCACCGGCAGGCCGCGCTTGTGGCGCAGGCCGCGATAGGAGCCCAGGTCGATCAGGCGCTTGATCGACAGCTGGATTTCGCGGCGCAGGTCGCCTTCGACCGTGAAGACGTTCACGTGCTCGCGAATGCGCTCGAGCTCGGCGTCGTTCAGGTCCTTGACCTTCTTGTCGGCGGGCACACCGGCGGCTTCGCAGATTTTGCGCGCGCGGGTGGAGCCGATGCCGAAGATCGCCGTCAGACCGATCACGGTGTGCTGATGCGGCGGAATGTTGATGCCAGCGATACGGGCCATAACGTTTCCTTGAATACCTTGTTAGGGGTGAGCGCGGCTCAGCCCTGACGTTGCTTGTGGCGCGGATCGGTGCAGATGACGCGCACCACGCCCTTGCGCTTGATGATCTTGCAGTTGCGGCAGATCTGCTTTACTGATGCCATTACTTTCATGTTGGACTCCTAGTCTTTCAGCCGGCGGGCCGGGCTCATTTCGAGCGGAATACGATTCTGGCCCGCGACAGATCGTAGGGCGTCAGTTCGACGGTTACACGATCCCCCGGCAGAATCCGGATGTAATTCATCCGCATCTTTCCCGAGATATGTCCAAGCACGATATGGCCATTCTCGAGCTTTACGCGGAACGTCGCATTGGGCAAGTTTTCCAAGACCTCGCCCTGCATCTGGATAACGTCGTCTTTGGACATACATTCTCGTCAACGCACCGGTAGATTATTGCCCTTGAAGTTGGCCTTCTTGAGCAGCGAATCGTACTGGTGCGACATCACGTAGGCCTGCACCTGAGCCATGAAATCCATCGTGACCACCACGATGATCAGCAGCGACGTACCGCCGAAATAGAACGGCACGTTCCACCGCAGAACCAGGAATTCCGGCAGCAGGCAGACCAGCGTGATGTAGATCGCGCCCGAGAAGGTCAGCCGCATCAGGATCCGGTCGATGTACCGCGCCGTCTGCTCGCCCGGACGGATGCCCGGCACGAACGCTCCGCTCTTCTTCAGGTTGTCGGCGGTCTCGCGGCTGTTGAACACGAGCGCCGTGTAGAAGAAGCAGAAGAAAACGATCGCGATGGCATACAACGTGATGTAGAGCGGCTGCCCCGGCGACAACGCGCCGGCGATGTCGCGCAGCCAGCGCGTGCCTTCCCCGCTCGAGAACCACGTGGCGACCGTGGCCGGGAACAGGATGATCGACGACGCGAAGATCGGCGGGATCACGCCGGCCATGTTCAGCTTCAGCGGCAGGTGCGAGCTTTGCCCGCCGTACACGCGATTGCCGACCTGGCGCTTGGCGTAGTTGACGACGATCTTGCGCTGGCCGCGCTCGACGAACACGACGAAGGCCGTGACCAGCGCCACCAGCACGATGATGAACAGCGCCGTCAGCACCGACATCGCTCCGGTGTTGACCAGCTCGAACAGCCCCGCGATGGCGTGCGGCAGCCCCGCCGCGATGCCCGAGAAGATGATGATCGAGATGCCGTTGCCCAGCCCGCGCTCGGTGATCTGCTCGCCCAGCCACATCAGGAACATGGTGCCGGTGACCAGCGAAATCATCGTCGTGATGCGGAACACGAAGCCCGGGTCGATCACCAGCCCGGGCTGGGATTCCAGCACGGTGGCGATGCTCACCGCCTGCACGATGGCCAGCGCCAGCGTGCCGTAGCGGGTGTACTGCGTGATCTTGCGCCGCCCGGCCTCGCCTTCCTTCTTGATCGCTTCCAGCGACGGCACGATGACCGTCATCAGCTGCATGATGATCGATGCCGAGATGTACGGCATGATCCCCAGCGCGAAGATCGAGAAGCGCGAAAGCGCGCCGCCCGAGAACATGTTGAACAGGCCCAGGATGCCGCCCGAGTTCTGGTTGAACAGGGACGCGAGCTGGACCGGATCGATGCCCGGGACGGGGATGTGCGTACCGATCCGGTACACCACCAGGGCGAGCAGCAGGAAGACCAGCCGGCGCTTCAGGTCGCCGAACTTGCCGCCGGTCTTGCCCAGTGCTGCGTTCGCGGTTGCCAAAGCCTAGCCCCTGCTCAGGCCAGCGAGCCGCCGGCGGCCTCGATCGCCGCCTTGGCGCCCGCCGTGGCGGACAGCCCCTTCAGCGACACCTTGCGCGACAGTTCGCCCGACTTGATCACCTTGACGTAGCGCACCGGCTGGCCGACCACGCCGGCCTGCTTGAGCGCCTGCACGTCGATGTCGTCGACGGGCAGGGCCTGCAGGTCGGACAGGCGGACCTCGGCGTACAGGTGCTGGCCGAGCGGCTTGAAGCCACGCTTGGGCAGGCGGCGCTGCAGCGGCATCTGGCCGCCCTCGAAGCCGACCTTGTGGAAGCCGCCCGAACGCGACTTCTGGCCCTTGTGGCCGCGGCCGGCGGTCTTGCCGAGGCCGGAGCCGATGCCACGGCCCACGCGGCGCTTGGCGTGCTTGCTGCCGGGACCCGGCTTGAGCGTATTGAGTTGCATGTCAGTTCCTCACGCTTCCGCGACCGTGACCAGGTAGGCCACCTTGCGGATCATTCCGCGCACTTCCGGCGTGTCGACCAGGACGCGGCTGCTGTTGACGCCGCGCAGGCCCAGGCCGCGCACCGTGGCGCGATGCGACTCGGGCGTCCCGATGGGGGAGCGCACCAGCGTCACCTTGACGTTCTTGCTTGCGTTTGCCATGGCTTACCCCAGGATCTCTTCGACCGTCTTGCCGCGCTTGGCGGCGATGTCGGCCGGGGTCGAGCTGTTGCGCAGGCCGTTCAGGGTCGCGCGCACCAGGTTGTACGGGTTGGTGGAGCCGAGGCTCTTGGCCACCACGTTGCGCACGCCCAGCACGTCGAAGATCGCGCGCATCGGGCCGCCGGCGATCACGCCGGTACCTTCGACCGCGGGCGAGATCAGCACCGTCGAGGCGCCGTGCTTGCCGACCACCACGTGATGCAGCGTGCCGTTCTTGAGCGGCACCTTGATCATCTTGCGGCGGGCTTCTTCCATCGCCTTCTGCACCGCGACCGGCACTTCGCGCGACTTGCCCTTGCCCATGCCGACGCGGCCATCGCCGTCGCCGACCACCGTCAGCGCCGCGAAACCGAGGATACGGCCGCCCTTGACGACCTTGGTGACGCGGTTGACCGCGATCATCTTTTCGCGAAGACCGTCGTCGCGCTCCTCAGCCGCAGCGTTCTTGCCTTGCATCTTGGCCATATGATCCTCGCTTAAAACTTCAGGCCGGCTTCACGCGCGGCGTCGGCCAGCGCCTTGACGCGGCCGTGATAGCGGAAACCGCTGCGATCGAACGCGACGGTCTCGATGCCGGCAGCCTTGGCCTTCTCGGCCACGCGCTTGCCCACCAGGGTGGCGGCGGCGACGTTGCCGCCCTTGCCCTCGGTGCCCGCCAGCTGCTGGCGCACTTCCGGCTCCAGCGTGGAGGCGCTGACCAGCACCGCGTCGCCTTCCGGCGAAATGATGTTTGCGTAGATGTGCAGATTCGAGCGGAACACCGACAGGCGATGCACGCGCAACTCGGCGATCTTCCGGCGGGTTGGCACCGCGCGACGCAAACGAGCTTGCTTCTTATCCATGATTCGTCCTTGCCAGCGGCCTTATTTCTTCTTGGTCTCTTTGATGACGACCTTCTCGCCGGCGTAGCGCACGCCCTTGCCCTTGTAGGGCTCGGGGGAGCGATAAGCGCGGATCTCGGCCGCCACCTGTCCGACGCGCTGCTTGTCGGACCCCTTGAGAACCACTTCGGTCTGGCTCGGGCACTCGACCTTCACGCCGGCGGGCATCGCGTGCACGATGTCGTGCGAGAAGCCCAGCTGCAGCTTGACCGAGTCGCCCTGCGCCTGCGCGCGGTAACCCACGCCGACCAGCGTCAGGCGGCGCTCGAAGCCCTTGCTGACGCCGGTGACCATGTTGGCCACCAGGGCGCGCACGGTGCCCGACATGGCCTTCGCCTCGCGGCTTTCGTCGGCGGCGGCGAAGGTGAGCTGGTTGGCGCTCTGTTCGATCTTCACGTGGCCGGTCAGCGGCTGCACCAGCGTGCCCAGCGGGCCCTTGACGGTGATCTGCTCGGGCGCGATCGTGGCCTCGACGCCTTTCGGCAGCTCGACCGGATACTTGGCGATGCGTGACATCTCGCGCTCCTTAGGCCACGTAGCAGAGGACTTCGCCGCCCACGCCGGTGGCGCGGGCCTTGCGGTCGGTCATCACGCCACGCGAGGTGGAAACGATCGCCACGCCCAGGCCGTTGAGCACCTGGGGAATGGCGTTGCGGCCCTTGTAGATGCGCAGGCCGGGCTTCGACACGCGTTCGATGCGCTCGATGACCGGGCGGCCGGCGTAGTACTTCAGGTTGATGACGAGTTCGGGCTTGCCGTCGTTGGCCTGCACTTCGAAACCGTCGATATAGCCCTCGTCCTTCAGCACGGTGGCGATGGCCACCTTCAGCTTGGAGGAGGGCATGGTCACGGTCGACTTGTCGACGCGTTGCGCATTGCGGATGCGCGTCAGCATATCGGCGATCGGATCGCTCATGCTCATGTTTGGTTCTCCTACCAGCTGGCCTTGGTCATGCCCGGCACTTCGCCGCGCATGGCCATCTCGCGCAGCTTGTTGCGCGCGAGACCGAACTTGCTGAACACGCCGCGGGGGCGGCCCGTGACCGCGCAGCGGTTGCGCTGGCGGGTGGGGTTGGCGTTGCGGGGCAGCTGCTGAATCTTCAGCCGCGCCTGGTAGCGCTCTTCGTCGGACTTGGAAGCGTCGTCGACGATCGCCTGCAGCGCGGCGCGCTTGGCGGCGAACTTGTTCGCCAGCTTGACGCGCTTGACGTTGCGATTGATGAGTGAAAGCTTGGCCATCTACTCCACCCTTAGTTGCGGAACGGGAAGCGGAACGCCGACAGCAGCGCCTTGGCTTCATCGTCGGTTTTTGCCGTGGTCGTGATGCTGATGTTCAGCCCACGAAGCGTGTCGATCTTGTCGTACTCGATCTCGGGAAAGATGATCTGTTCTTTCACGCCGATGTTGTAGTTGCCGCGGCCGTCGAAGGCGCGGCCCGACACGCCGCGGAAATCGCGCACGCGCGGCAGCGCGACGCTGATCAGGCGATCGAGGAATTCATACATGCGCGCGCCGCGCAGGGTGACCATGCAGCCGATCGGGTAGTCCTGACGGATCTTGAAACCGGCGATGGCCTTGCGCGACTTGGTCACGACGGGCTTCTGGCCGGCGATCTTGGTCAGGTCGCCGGTGGCGTGCTCGATGACCTTCTTGTCGGCGACCGCTTCCGAGACACCCATGTTCAGGGTGATCTTGGTGATGCGCGGCACCTGCATGACGCTCTTGTATTCGAACTTCTTGATCAGGTCGGCAACGACCTGGTCGCGGTAGAAATCTTGGAGACGTGCCATTTTCGTGGTCCCCGCTTACGCCTTGGCGCCGACGGCTTCGCCGTTGGACCGGAAGACGCGAACGTTCTTGCCGTCGACCTGCTTGACGCCCACGCGGTCGGCCTTGCCGGTCGCGGGGTTGTAGATCGCCACGTTGGACACGTGGATAGGCATGGTCTTGTCGATGATGCCGCCCGGCTGGTTGGCCATGGGGTTCGGCTTCACGTTTTTCTTGACGACATTGATGCCCTCGACCACGACGTGGTCGGCGTCGACGCGGCTCAGCACCACGCCACGCTTGGACTTGTCTTTGCCGGTCAGGACGATGACTTCGTCGCCCTTGCGGATCTTGTTCATCGTCGGCTCCTTACAGCACTTCCGGGGCCAGCGACACGATCTTCATGAAGCGCTCCGTGCGCAGTTCGCGCGTGACGGGGCCGAAGATGCGGGTGCCGATGGGCTCGAGCTTGGCGTTCAGCAGCACGGCGGCGTTGCCGCCGAAGCGGATCAGCGAGCCGTCGCGGCGGCGCACGCCCTTGGCGGTGCGGACCACCACGGCGTTGTAGATCTCGCCCTTCTTGACGCGACCGCGCGGCGCGGCGTCCTTGACGCTGACCTTGATCACGTCGCCGATGCCGGCATAGCGGCGCTTGGAGCCGCCGAGCACCTTGATGCACATGACCGAGCGCGCACCGGTGTTGTCGGCCACGCCCAGCGTGGATTGCATTTGAATCATGGGTTTACCCTATTCCAACTTAACCCGAACGACCCGGCAAAAGCCGCCGAGCCTTCCGATCAGTTTTGGTCCCGTCAGGCAACGCGGCTGCTGCCGCCCTGCCCTGGGTTGAAATTCCGAGAGGTGAGCCGGAGATTCTAACCGGCAAACCGACTACATGGCAAGGCCTTTCCCGAAGGAAAGGCCCTGTGGTACCCGTGAGACGCCGTGGATCAGATGATCCGGGCCGCCTCGAGCAGACGGACGACGGACCAGGCCTTGGTCTTGGAAACCGGACGGGTTTCCGCGATCTCGACCAGGTCGCCGGCCTTGTACTGGTTGGTCTCGTCGTGCGCGTGGTACTTGTTGGACCGGACCACGATCTTGCCGTACAGCGGATGCTTGACCCGGCGTTCGACCAGGACCGTCACGGTCTTGTCCATCTTGTCGCTGACCACGCGGCCCGTCAGGGTGCGGGTCAGCTTCGCTTGAGTGGTTTCGCTCATCTGTTACTTCCCGGCCTTCTCGCGCAGCACGGTCCGCACGCGCGCGATATCGCGGCGCACCTTGCCGAGCTGGCTGGTGTTGGAAAGCTGCTGGGTGGCCAGCTGCATGCGCAGGCTGAACTGCGCCTTCAGCAGACCTTCGAGCTCTTTGTTGAGCTCGGCAGCGTCCTTCGAACGGAATTCGCTCGCTTTCATTGCTATTCCCCTTACGCGCCGATGTGACGCGCAACGAAGACGGTCGAGATCGGCAGCTTGGCCGCGGCTAGGCGGAACGCCTCGCGGGCCAGGACTTCGTTGACGCCGTCCATTTCGTACAGGACCTTGCCCGGCTGGATCTCGGCCACCCAGTACTCCGGATTGCCCTTGCCGTTACCCATCCGCACTTCGGCCGGCTTCTGCGAAATCGGCTTGTCGGGGAAGACGCGGATCCAGATCCGGCCGCCACGCTTGATGTGGCGGCTGATCGCGCGGCGCGCGGCCTCGATCTGGCGGGCGGTGAGGCGGCCGCGGCCGGTGGCCTTCAGGCCGAACTCGCCGAACGACACGTTCGCGCCACGCGTGGCCAGGCCCGTGTTGCGGCCTTTCTGTTCCTTGCGGTATTTCCTGCGTGCTGGCTGCAGCATGCTTATTCTCCGTCTTTGGCAGGCGCGGCGCCGGCGGGCGCGGCGTCAGCCGGCTTGCGCGGGGCGCCACGGCGCGCGCCACCCTCGGGGGCGGCAGCGGCCGCCTCGCCTTCGGGGCGGCGGCCGCCGCGGCCACGGCCGGGACCGCCGGGGCGGTTGCCCGGGCGATCGCCACGGTCATTGCGCGGGCCGCGGCGCGGCTTGCGCTCTTCGTCCTTGGTCGCTTCCGGCGCGGCCGCCAGTTCGGCCGAGCCCAGGGTGTCGCCCTTGTAGACCCAGACCTTGATGCCGATCAGGCCGTACGTGGTGCCGGCTTCCGAGGTGCCGTAGTCGATGTTGGCGCGCAGGGTGTGCAGCGGCACGCGGCCCTCGCGATACCATTCTGTCCGGGCGATCTCGATGCCGTTCAGGCGGCCGGCGCTCATGATCTTGATGCCTTGCGCGCCCAGGCGCATCGCGTTCTGCATGGCGCGCTTCATCGCGCGGCGGAACATGATGCGCTTTTCCAGCTGCTGCGAGATCGAATCGGCGATCAGCTGCGCGTCGATTTCCGGCTTGCGGATCTCTTCGATGTTGACGTGCACCGGCACGCCCATCAGGCGCTGCAGGTCGGACTTGAGGATTTCGATGTCCTCGCCCTTCTTGCCGATCACCACGCCCGGCCGCGCCGAGTACACCGTGACGCGCGCGTTCTTGGCCGGCCGTTCGATCACGACGCGGCCCACCGAGGCGCCCTTGAGCTTCTTCTTCAGATACTCGCGGACCTTGATGTCTTCGGCAAGCATGCCGGAGTAGGCCGAGCCGCTCGCGAACCAGCGCGACGCCCAGTTGCGGCTGACCGAGAGACGGAACCCGGTCGGATGAATCTTCTGTCCCATCGTGGCTCCTTAGCTGCCGACCGTGACCACGATGTGGCAGGTCTGCTTCTCGATCTTGACGCCGCGGCCCTTGGCGCGCGCGTCGAAACGCTTCAGCGAGGCGCCCTTGTCGACGGTGATGGCCTTGACCTTCAGTTCGTCGATGTCGGCGCCGTCGTTGTGCTCGGCGTTGGCGATGGCGGACTCGACCGCCTTCTTGATGATGTCGGCGGACTTCTTCGGCGAGAACGTCAGGATGCTGAGCGCCTGGGACACGGGCTTGCCGCGGACCAGATCCGCCACCAGGCGGGCCTTCTGGGCCGAGACGCGCACGCCCCGTACTTTCGCAGTGGTTGCCATCGCTTACCTCTTGGCCTTCTTGTCGGCGGCGTGACCCTTGAACGTGCGGGTCAGCGCGAATTCGCCGAGTTTGTGACCGACCATGTTCTCGTTCACATAAACGGGAACATGCTGGCGACCGTTGTGCACCGCGATCGTCAGCCCGATGAATTCGGGCAGGATCGTGGAACGACGCGACCAGGTCTTGATCGGCCTCTTGTCTTTTCCGGCCGTCGCCGTCTCGACCTTCTTCAGAAGGTGCAGATCGACGAACGGGCCTTTCTTGATCGAACGTGACATGGCTCGCCTCGCTTACTTCTTCTTGCGCCGCTGGACGATCATATTGCTCGTCCGCTTGTTGCGGCGGGTCTTGAATCCCTTGGACGGGGTGCCCCAGGGGCTCACCGGTTCGCGGGCTTCGCCGGTCCGACCTTCACCACCGCCGTGCGGGTGATCGATCGGGTTCATCGCCACGCCGCGCACGGTCGGGCGGATGCCGCGCCAGCGCGTCGCGCCGGCCTTGCCGATCTGGCGCAGGCCATGCTCTTCGTTGCTGACTTCGCCGATGGTGGCGCGGCACTCGATGTGCACCTTGCGGACTTCGCCGGAGCGCAGGCGGACCTGCGCGTAGGTGCCTTCGCGGGCCAGCAGCACCGCCGAGCCGCCGGCCGAGCGCACCATCTGCGCGCCCTTGCCGGGAATCATCTCGACGCAGTGGATCGTGCTGCCCACCGGGATGTTGCGGATCGGCAGCGTGTTGCCGGCGCGGATCGGCGCTTCGCTGCCGGACAGCAGCGTGGCGCCCACCTCGACGCCGCGCGGCGCCACGATGTAGCGGCGCTCGCCGTCGGCATAGCACAGCAGCGCGATGTGGGCGGTGCGGTTCGGGTCGTATTCGATGCGCTCGACCTTGGCCGGGATGCCGTCCTTGTTGCGGCGGAAATCGACGACGCGATAGTGCTGCTTGTGGCCGCCGCCGCGATGGCGGGTGGTCACGTGGCCGTTGTTGTTGCGGCCGGCGTTCTGGATCTGCTTTTCGAGCAGCGGGGCGTACGGGTCGCCTTTGTGCAGGTGGGGGTGCACCACCTTCACCATCGCGCGCCGGCCGGCGGAGGTCGGCTTCAGCTTGACGAGGGGCATTTACTTCACCTCCTGCGCAAAGTCGATTTCCTGGCCCGGCTTGAGCGAGACGTACGCCTTCTTTTCATTGCGGCGACGGCCCACGAAGCGGCCAAAACGCTTGACTTTGCCCTTGGTGTTGAGCATCTGCACGGACTCGACCTGCACCTTGAAGAGCAGTTCGACGGCAGCCTTGACTTCGGGCTTGGTGGCGTCTTGCAGAACGCGGAAGGCCACCTGTTCGTTCTTGTCGGCGATGAACGTGCTCTTTTCGGACACGATCGGCGCCAGCAGAACCTGCATCAGACGTTGGTTGTTCATCCCAGCATCTCCTCGAGCTGAGCGATCGCCGGCTTGGTGATCAGCACTTGCTTGTAGTGGATCAGCGACAGCGGATCGGCGTAGCGGGACTCGACCACGGCCACGTGCGGCAGGTTGCGCGTGGCCAGGTACAGGTTCTCGTCCACCGCATCGGTGATGATCAGCACGGAATCCAGGCCCAGGCTCTTGAGCTTGTCGGCGGCCAGCTTGGTCTTGGGCGAATCGACGGCGAACGCTTCCACGATCGCGATGCGGTCTTCGCGGGCCAGCTGCGACAGGATCGAGCGCATGCCGGCGCGGTACATCTTCTTGTTGACCTTCTGGCTGAAGTTTTCTTCAGGCGAGTTCGGGAAGATGCGGCCGCCGCCACGCCACAGCGGCGACGAGCTCATGCCGGCGCGCGCGCGGCCGGTACCCTTCTGCCGCCAGGGCTTCTTGGTGGTGTGCTTGACTTCGGCACGGTCTTTCTGCGCGCGGTTGCCGCTGCGGGCGTTGGCCTGGTAGGCCACCACGACCTGGTGCACCAGCGCTTCGTTGAATTCGCGGCCGAATACGGTGTCGGGCGCGCTGACGGTGGCCGACGATTGGCCCTGGTCGTTCAGGAGCTTCAGTTCCATCTTCAGGCTCCCTTCACGGCAGGACGCACGATGATGTTGGCGCCGGCGTGGCCCGGAACGGCGCCGCGCACCAGCAGCAGGCCGCGCTCGGCGTCGACGCGGATCACGTCGAGGTTCTGCACCGTGCGCTGGACGTCGCCATAGTGGCCGGCCATCTTCTTGCCGGGGAACACCCGGCCCGGATCCTGCGCCATGCCGATCGAGCCCGCCGAATTGTGCGAGACCGAGTTGCCGTGCGAAGCGCGGTTCGACGAGAAGTTGTGCCGCTTGATGGCGCCCGAGAAGCCCTTGCCGATGGTGGTGCCGGTGACGTCGACCTTCTGGCCGACGGCGAACACCGATTCCACGGCGACCACGGCGCCGGGCGTGAACTCGGCGGCCTTGGCGGGATCGAGACGGAATTCCTTGAGCACGCTGCCGGCTTCGGCACCCGCCTTGGCGAAGTGGCCGGTGAGCGGCTTGGTCACGCGCGAGGCGCGGCGCGTGCCATAGGTGACCTGCACGGCGGCATAGCCGTCGGTTTGCGGGGATTTGACCTGGGTCACGCGGTTGTTCGACACGTCCAGCACGGTCACGGGGATGGATTCGCCTTCATCCGTGAAAATGCGGGTCATGCCAACCTTGCGACCCACCAGGCCGAGCCGGAACGCGGCTGGCGTGGAGGCCGTCGATTGGGTCGACATCGTTTTCTCCGTTCCCGACTACGATTGGTCGGGGTTGTAAATTGGCGCGGCATGAGGTATGTCCATGCCGGCAAGCCAGACAGTATAGCGGGCGCGCAACCGCCATGGCAAGCGGTTGCGCGCGAATACCACAATTACTGCAGAGCGATTTCCACGTCCACGCCGGCCGGCAGGTCGAGGCGCATCAGCGCGTCGACGGTCTTGTCGGTCGGATCGACGATGTCCATCAGGCGCTGGTGGGTGCGGATCTCGAACTGGTCGCGCGACGTCTTGTTGACGTGGGGCGAACGCAGCAGATCGTACCGGCGGATGCGGGTCGGCAGCGGCACGGGGCCGCGCACGACGGCGCCGGTCCGCTTGGCGGTTTCGACGATTTCGGCGGCCGATTGGTCGATCAGCTTGTAGTCGAACGCCTTCAGGCGGATACGGATCTTTTGCTTTTTCATGATGAACAATTCCTAAAGAACGAGTGTCCCGCACGCCGCTGCTCCATCCAGGGTGCCGCGGATCCGGCTTTGCCGGTCCGCCAGCACCGCCCCTGGGGGACGCGCGCAGCGCGTAGGGGGGGCCTTATCAGGCGATGATCTTGGCGACGACGCCGGCGCCGACGGTGCGGCCACCTTCACGGATGGCGAAGCGCAGGCCTTCTTCCATCGCGATCGGGGCCAGCAGCTTGACCGTGATCGACACGTTGTCGCCCGGCAGCACCATTTCCTTGTCCTTCGGCAGCTCAATCGTGCCCGTCACGTCCGTCGTGCGGAAGTAGAACTGCGGACGATAGCCGTTGAAGAACGGAGTATGGCGGCCGCCTTCTTCCTTCGACAGCACGTACACCTCGGCCGTGAATTCCGTATGCGGCTTGATCGAACCCGGCTTGCACAGCACCTGGCCACGCTCGACGTCTTCGCGCTTGGTGCCGCGCAGCAGGATGCCGACGTTGTCGCCCGCCTGGCCCTGGTCCAGCAGCTTGCGGAACATTTCCACGCCCGTGCAGGTCGTCTTGGCCGTGTCCTTGATGCCGACGATTTCGATTTCCTCGCCGACCTTGATCACGCCGCGCTCGATACGGCCCGTCACCACCGTGCCGCGGCCCGAGATCGAGAACACGTCTTCCACCGGCATCAGGAACGCCCCGTCGACCGCGCGCTCCGGCGTCGGGATGTACGTGTCCAGCGCCGCGGCCAGTTGCAGGATGGCCTGCTCACCCAGCTCGCCCTTGTCGCCTTCCAGCGCCATCCGGGCCGAGCCCTTCACGATCGGGGTGTCGTCGCCCGGGAAGTCGTACTTGGAGAGCAGCTCGCGCACTTCCATTTCCACCAGTTCCAGCAGCTCGGCGTCGTCCACCAGGTCGGCCTTGTTCAGGAACACGATGATGTAAGGCACGCCCACCTGGCGCGACAGCAGGATGTGCTCGCGCGTTTGCGGCATCGGGCCGTCGGCGGCCGACACCACCAGGATCGCCCCGTCCATCTGCGCCGCGCCGGTGATCATGTTCTTCACGTAGTCGGCGTGGCCCGGGCAGTCCACGTGCGCGTAGTGCCGCGTTTCGGTCTCGTATTCCACGTGCGCGGTGTTGATCGTGATCCCGCGCGCCTTTTCTTCGGGCGCCGCGTCGATCTGGTCGTAAGCCTTGGCCTCGCCGCCGAACTTGTTCGACAGCACCGTCGTGATCGCCGCCGTCAGCGTCGTCTTGCCGTGGTCGACGTGCCCGATCGTGCCCACGTTCACGTGCGGTTTCGTGCGTTCAAACTTGCCTTTTGCCATGATTCTCTGTTCCTGGAGTCAGTCAAACTGGTTCAGGTTTATCCGTTGCCCGGCCGCTTACTTGGCGCGGGCGCTGATGATCGCGTCGGCGACGTTCTTCGGCGCTTCGGCGTAGTGCTTGAATTCCATCGTGTAGGTGGCGCGGCCCTGGGTGGCCGAACGCAGCGTGGTGGAATAGCCGAACATCTCGGCCAGCGGAACCTCGGCCTTGATGATCTTGCCGCCGCCGACCATGTCGTCCATGCCCTGCACCATGCCGCGCCGCGACGACAGGTCGCCCATCACCGTGCCGGCGTAGTCTTCGGGCGTTTCCACCTCGACCGCCATCATCGGTTCGAGCAGTACCGGGCTCGCCTTGCGCATGCCGTCCTTGAAAGCCATCGAGGCGGCCATCTTGAACGCGTTTTCGTTCGAGTCCACGTCGTGGTACGAACCGAAGAACAGCGTGACCTTGACGTCGACCACCGGGTAGCCGGCCATCACGCCCGCCGACAAGGTGTCGATGCAGCCCTTTTCCACCGCCGGAATGAACTCGCGCGGCACCACGCCGCCCTTGATGGCGTCGACGAACTCGAAGCCCTTGCCGGGCTCCAGCGGTTCGATCTTCAGCACCACGTGGCCGTACTGGCCGCGGCCGCCCGACTGCTTGACGAACTTGCCTTCGGACTCTTCGCAGACCTTGCGGATCGTTTCGCGGTAGGCCACCTGCGGCTTGCCGACGTTGGCCTCGACGCCGAATTCGCGCTTCATGCGGTCGACGATGATTTCCAGGTGCAGCTCGCCCATGCCGGAGATGATGGTCTGGCCCGATTCTTCGTCGGTGCGCACGCGGAACGACGGGTCTTCCTGGGCCAGGCGGCCCAGCGCGATGCCCATCTTTTCCTGGTCGGCCTTGGTCTTGGGCTCCACCGCCTGCGAGATCACGGGCTCGGGGAATTCCATCCGCTCCAGCGTGACGATCGCTTCCGGATCGCACAGCGTTTCGCCGGTGGTGACTTCCTTCAGGCCCACGGCCGCGGCGATGTCGCCGGCCAGCACTTCCTTGATTTCGTCGCGCTGGTTGGCGTGCATCTGCAGCAGGCGGCCGATGCGTTCCTTCTTGCCCTTGACCGGGTTGTAGACGGTATCGCCCGACGACAGCACGCCCGAGTACACGCGGATGAACGTCAGCTGGCCGACGAACGGGTCCGTCATCAGCTTGAACGCCAGGGCCGAGAACTTTTCCTTGTCGTCGGCCTTGCGGGTGACGGGCTGGTCGTCTTCGTCGGTGCCTTCGACCGGCGGGATGTCGGTGGGCGAGGGCAGGAACTCGATGACGGCATCGAGCATGGCCTGCACGCCCTTGTTCTTGAAGGCCGAGCCGCACAGCATCGGCTGGATCTCGCCGGCGATGGTGCGCTGGCGGATCGCGCCCTTGATCTCGTCTTCGGTCAGCTCTCCCGATTCGAGGTACTTGTCCATCAGCGTCTCGGACGACTCGGCGGCCGCCTCGACGAGCTTCTCGCGCCACTCGGTGCAGGTGTCGGCGAGTTCGGCCGGGATGTCGGCGTACTCGAACTTGGTGCCCTGGCTGGCCTCGTCCCAGACGATGGCCTTCATCTTGATCAGGTCGACCACGCCCCGGAAGGTGTCTTCGGCGCCGATCGGCACTTGCAGCGGGATCGGGTTGGCCTTCAGGCGCGCGCGCATCTGCTCGTACACCTTGAAGAAGTTGGCGCCGGTGCGGTCCATCTTGTTGACGAAGGCCAGGCGCGGCACGCCGTACTTGTTGGCCTGGCGCCACACGGTTTCCGATTGCGGCTGCACGCCGCCCACGGCGCAGTACACCATGCAGGCGCCGTCGAGCACGCGCATCGAGCGTTCGACTTCGATGGTGAAGTCGACGTGCCCCGGGGTGTCGATGATGTTGATGCGATGTTCCGGGAAATTGCCGGCCATGCCCTTCCAGAAGCAAGTGGTGGCGGCCGACGTGATCGTGATGCCGCGCTCCTGTTCCTGCTCCATCCAGTCCATCGTGGCGGCGCCGTCGTGCACTTCGCCGATCTTGTGGTTGACGCCCGTGTAGAACAGGATGCGTTCGGTAGTGGTGGTCTTCCCTGCGTCGATGTGCGCAGAGATGCCGATGTTGCGATAACGCTCGATCGGGGTCTTGCGGGCCATGATCGGTTCCTTCGTGACTGAACGAGTCAGCCCGCCGCGACAGGCGGCGGGAATGTGAAAAACAAACGGGCGCTGCCGGCCGCCTGCCGGCCATCGCGCCGATAACGCGCCGCCATTGATACCAGCGGCTTGTTACCGGCAGCGTCTTACCAGCGGAAGTGGCTGAAGGCCTTGTTGGCCTCGGCCATCTTGTGCGTGTCGTCGCGCTTCTTGACGGCGCCGCCGCGGCCTTCGGCCGCGTCCATCAGTTCGCCGGCCAGGCGCAGGTCCATCGACTTCTCGCCGCGCTTCTTGGCGGCCTCGCGCACCCAGCGCATGGCCAGGGCCAGGCGGCGCACCGGGCGGACCTCGACCGGAACCTGGTAGTTCGCGCCGCCCACGCGGCGGCTCTTGACCTCGACGATCGGCTTGACATTGCCGATCGCCTGACCGAACACCTCGATGGGGTCTTTGCCGGTCTTGGCCTTGATCTGGTCGAGGGCGCCGTAGACGATCCGCTCTGCAACGGCCTTCTTGCCGGAGAGCATGATGACGTTCATGAATTTGGCGAGATCGACACTTGCGAACTTGGGATCCGGGAGGATTTCACGCTTGGGTACTTCGCGACGACGCGGCATTTCTTGCTTCCTGAGTCGGTTCAGTTGAACCGCGAACACGGGTTCGCGGCCATGGCGGCCAGTCGGGCACGATGCCCCGGCCGCCCCTTACTCGCGCGGCATCCGGCCAGGCCGGACGCCGCCGCGGGACAAAACGGCGGCTGGCTTACTTGCCGCCCTTCGGGCGCTTGGCGCCGTACTTCGAACGGGACTGCTTGCGATCCTTCACGCCTTGCAGGTCGAGCGAACCGCGCACGATGTGGTAGCGCACGCCGGGCAGATCCTTCACCCGGCCGCCGCGCACCAGCACCACCGAGTGCTCCTGCAGGTTGTGGCCCTCGCCGCCGATGTACGAGATGATCTCGAAACCGTTGGTGAGACGCACCTTGGCGACCTTCCGCAGCGCCGAGTTCGGCTTCTTCGGGGTCGTGGTGTACACGCGGGTGCAGACGCCGCGACGCTGCGGGCTGCTTTCAAGAGCGGGCGACTTGCTCTTGGCGTGGCTGGATTCGCGCGGCTTGCGCACGAGCTGGCTGATTGTAGGCATGGCCCTCTTCCGTAACTTCGGGGTCTCGGGGGCCGGCTGGCGATGCCTGGCCCCGGTCTACTGCGACGGACCGCCCGGCCCGCGGCTCGCGCAGGAAGCCGCCGCCGGGATCGCCGGAAGGGAAACATGCGCGGGCCGCACGATCGTGCGGCATGAAATCTACGCTGGGGGAAGGTACGCCGCGATGCGGCTCTTAAGAGACAGGTTTTTCGCGGCGCATCCGGGCCGGACATCTGCCGGATGCTGCAACCTGCAATCAAAGAACGCGCGGCCCGGGCGAGCCGACTCTCCAGGGAGCTTGCAATAATAGCCCGGAAAAAGCCGGGGAGTCAAACCCATGGAGACCGAACCTGTGGAGGCCCTGCCACAACGGCGGCGGACCCATGCGGCGGACGGGCCCGCCGGCGGCGGCCGCATCAGTCGGCGAAACCGGGGTCCAGCCGGTAAGCCAGCCGCATGCAGGCGGCCCAGTCCTTGGCCCCCGTCTGGGCCGGGTCGTCGTAGTTTATCTGCGACGCCCCGTAGGCCGCCACGTCGTCCGGAATCAGCGTGACCTCGGCGCCGCCGGCCAGCGCGGCCACCTGGCCGCGGCAGGCCATTTCCAGGTAATGCTGGTCGACGAAGGCTTCCGGCAGGTTGCGGCCGCACACCAGCGCGCCGTGGTTGCGCAGCAACGCCGCGCGATGGCGGCCCAGGCTGGCGATCAGCGGCTCGCGCTGCGACATGTTGAACTCGAAGCCGCCGAAGGTGTGGTAGGCCAGGCGGTCGTAGAACTTGACCGCATGCTGGTTCACCATCAGCAGCCCGTGCTTCTGGGCCGACACGCCCATGTTGGCCGGCGTGTGCGTATGGAAGACGGCGTTGATGTCGGGCCGGGCCTGCAGGATGCCCGCGTGGATGACCAGCGCGCCGCCCGCCAGCGGCGGGCCGCCCTCGAGCGGCGAACCGTCGAAACGGTATTTGCGCAGCGACGACGCGGTCACCTCGCCGAACATTTCGGTGGTCTGCTTGATCAGCATGGCGTCGGGCTCGCCCGGCACGCGCGCCGACAGGTGGTTGTACGTCAGGTCATCGACGCCCAGGTGGTACAGCAGCCGGTAACAGGCCGCCAGCTGGATGCGCGCCTCGCGCTCTTCAGGAGTCATGCCGGACCCTCGGGTGAGTTGGGTGAAAGAATGGGCTCCATTCTAGGCCCTCAATCTTATTTTGCAACTTATACCGTTTTTAGAACAAAATAGCGGCAAAGAGCCAATATTGAAACACTGCGAAACACTGCGCCTCCGGGCTGGCGCCATCCCCGTCACAAGGATCCTCGATGACCTCACCCCACCTCCCGCGCGCCGCAGCCCGCGTGGACAGGCCCGTCTCCGTTTCCGGCGCCGCCCCGCAGTGGGGCAGCGATTATTTCGCCGAACTGATCCGGGCCACCGGCATCGAGTATCTCGCGCTCAACCCCGGCGCCAGCTTCCGCGGCCTGCACGATTCGCTGGTCAACCACCTGGGCAACCGCGATCCTTCCATGCTGCTGTGCCTGCACGAAGAGCACGCGGTGGCCATCGCCCAGGGCTACGCCAAGGCAAGCGGCCGGCCGATGGGCGTGTTCCTGCACAGCAACGTGGGGCTGATGCACGCTTCGATGGCGGTCTTCAACGCCTGGTGCGACCGGGTGCCGATGCTGCTGTTCGGCGCCACGGGGCCGGTCGACGCCGCCGAGCGGCGGCCGTGGATCGATTGGCTGCACACGGCCAAGGACCAGGGCTCGCTGGTGCGCGACTTCATCAAGTGGGACGACCAGCCCGCCTCGCTGGCGGCGGCGGCCGAATCGGTGATGCGCGCCCGGGCCCTGGCGCAGGCGGCGCCCTGCGGCCCCACCTATGTGTGCTTCGACGTTGGTCTGCAGGAAAAGCGCGTAGAGGCCATGCCGCCGCTGCCGGATCCCGCGCGCTACGCGCAGCCCGCCGATCCGGTGCCGCCGGCGGCCGCGATCGAGGCTGCCGCCGACGCGCTGGCGGCGGCCGAACGGCCGCTGATCCTGGTGGGGCGGGTGTCGCGCTCGGAAGCGGCCTGGAACGACCGCATCGCGCTGGCCGAGCTGCTCGGCGCCCGGGTGCTGACCGACCTGAAGACCGCGGCCGGCTTTCCGCCCGAGCATCCGCTGCACGTGGGGCCGCCGGGCGCCTTCCTGTCGCCGCCGCAGGTGGAGGCGCTGCGCGATGCCGACGTGGTGCTGGCCTTCGACTGGATCGCGCTGGAAGGCGCGCTGCGCACCGCGGTGCCGCAGTCGGCCCACCCCGCGCGCGTGATCAACGTCTCGCTCGACAGCTATATCCACGGCAGCTGGAGCATGGACCACCAGGGACTGGCGCCGGTCGACATCGGGCTGGCCGGCCAGCCCGACGACGTGCTGCCGATGCTGCTGGCGGCCCTGCGCCGCCGGATCGCCCGGCCGCGCTCGGCGGCCCGCCTGCCGGCCGCCGAACCCACGCCCCTGCCGGCCGGGCCGAAGCTGGACAACGCCACCTTCGCCGCCACGGTGCGCCACGCGCTCGAAGGCCGACACGTGACCGTGACCCGGCTCAACCTGGGCTGGCCCGGCGACGGCCTGCGGCCGCGCCATCCGCTGGACTATCTGGGCAACGACGGCGGCGCCGGCGTCGGCTCGGGCCCGGGCAATGCGATCGGTTCGGCGCTGGCGCTGCAGGGCAGCGGCCGCGCGGCGGTGGCGGTGATCGGCGACGGCGATTTCCTGATGGGCAATTCGGCCCTCTGGACCGCCGCCCACTACCGGATTCCGCTGCTGATCGTCATCGCCAACAACCAGTCGTTCTACAACGACGAGCTGCACCAGGAACGGATGGCCGTGCAGCGCGGCCGCCCGGTCGAGAACAAATGGATCGGGCAGGCCATCCGCGAACCCGCCGTCGACCTGCTGGCGATCGCCGCCGCGCAGGGCGCACGCGCCATCGGGCCGGTGTCGGAGCCGGCCGCGCTGGCCGCGGCGATCGCCGATGGGCTGGAGCAGGTGCGCGCCGGCGCGCTGTGCGTGATCGACGCGCGCGTCGAACCCGAATACGACCCCAGCATGAAACGCGGCATGGCCGTCAACACCGAACCGGGCCGCTGAGCGGCCGTCTGGAGAACAGCGATGAATGCTCGAGCGACGTCTTCCCAGGTCATGCCGGCGCACGACGGCCATTTCTACGGCGGCCAATGGCGCGCGCCGCTGGCGGGCCGTTATTTCGACGTGGTCAACCCGGCCACCCAGGCAGTGCTGGGCCGGGTGGCCGACGGCTGCGCGCAGGACGCCGACGCCGCCATGCGCGCGGCGCGCGCCGCCTTCCCGGCCTGGCGCGCCCTGCCCATCTTCCGGCGCGCGGCCATCCTGCGCCAGGCGGCCGAGGTGCTGCGCGCCCACGACAAGGAGCTGGCGCTGCTGGACGCGCTGAACTGCGGCAACCCCGTCAGCGAAATGGTGCACGACGTGCACGCCTCGGCCGCGATGCTGGAATACTTCGCCGGCCTGATCCCCGAGCTCAAGGGCGACACGATCCCGATGAACAACGGCTCGTTCGACTTCACGCTGCGCGAGCCGCTAGGCGTGGTGGTGCGCATCTACCCGTCGAACCATCCGCTGCTGTTCGCGGCGTCGCGCATCGCCGCCGCGCTGGCGGCCGGCAACACCGTAGTCATCAAGCCGCCGGAGCAGGCGCCGCTGTCGTCGATCCGGATGATGGAGCTGCTGGGCGAGGTGTTCCCGGCCGGCGTGCTGAACTGCGTGAACGGCGGCCGCGACACCGGCGCCGCGCTGGTTTCGCATCCGCTGGTGGCCAAGATCGCGTTGACCGGCGGCGAGAACGCCGGCAAGGCGGTGCTGCGCGCGGCCGCCGAACAGATCAAGCCGGCGCTGCTGGAACTGGGCGGCAAGAACGCGCTGCTGGTCTATCCCGATGCCGACCTGGAAGCCGCCGTGGGCGGCGCGGTGCGCGGCATGAATTTCCTGTGGGCCGGCCAGTCCTGCGGCTCGACCAGCCGCATCTACGTGCACGAAGACCTGTACGACGCCTTCGTCGACAAGCTGGCGCAAGGTATCGCCGCCGCCCACAAACCCGGCCTGCCGGAAGACCCGGAAACCACCATGGGCTGCCTGGGCAGCAAGGCCGCGTTCGACAAGACCATGCACTACATCGACGCCGCGCTGCAGGAAGGCGCGCGGCTGGTGACCGGCGGCAAGCGGCCGGACGACCCGGCGCTGGCCAAGGGCTGGTTCGTCGAACCCACCGTGTTCGCCGACGTGCGGTCCGACATGCGCGTGGCGCGCGAGGAAATCTTCGGGCCGGTGGTGGTGGTGATCAGGTGGCGCGACGAGGGCGCGATGATGGAAGAAGTCAACGCGCTCGACTACGGGCTGACGTGCTCCATCTGGACCCGCGACCTCGACACCGCGCTGAATGCCGCCCACCGCGTCGAAGCGGGCTATGTGTGGATCAACGGCTCGAGCTCGCACGCGATCGGCGCGCCGTTCGGCGGCTACAAGCGCTCGGGGCTGGGGCGAGAAGAATGCCTGGAAGAGCTGCTGGCGTTCACCCAGGTGAAGAACGTCAACGTGGCGCGCATGACGTAATGTGAAAGGCCTCGGGGAAGTAAGCTCTCCAGGTTGCAAATATCTCAAAATCGGTGCCGGCCGGTTTCATGTGAGCCCCGCCGTGTTCGTGGCTTGCTTCATTCCTCCAGGCCAGCAGACATCAAGGCCGCTGCGAGACCGGCACGTGGCCGGCGGCGCCGTGTTGCCGCCGCACCTGGGCTGCGCTGCTCCGCAAGTCTTCCCAGGCCGGCTTGTCGCCGGCGAAGCGGGTGCGCAGGTAGGCGGCCAGGGCGGCGATCTGGTCGTCGCTGAAGCTGTCGGCGAAGCCGGGCATGTAGCCGAGTTCGCCGTGGGCGGGGTTGTCGATGCCTTGCAGGATGACTTGCAGCAGGTTGTCGGGGCGGTCGCTGTGGAGATTCGTGTTGAAGGCCAGCGCAGGACGCGCCCCCAGTAGCGCCGGGCCTTTGCCTGCTTCGTGGCAGGCGGCGCAGGCGCCGTGGTAGATGCGGGCGCCCAGGCCATTCAGGCGCAGGTCCTGCGCCGCGCCGCGGCGTTCCAGCGCCTGCACGTCGGCGGGTTGGGCGGATTGCGCGTCGGGGTTCAGCGAAGCCAGGTAGATGGCCATGGCACGGACGTCGCTGTCGGGCAGTTCGGCCAGGCCTTGGATGACCGGGGCCATGGGGCCGGCAGCCACGCCGTGCAGCGGCGCGTGGCCGGTGCGCAGGTACTGGTAGAAGTCCTGTTCGGTCCAGGCCAGCGGCGCGCGTGAGGCGCCGGTCAGCGCGGGGGCTTCCCAGCCTTCGGCTTCGCCGCCGGCCAGGAAGGCGGTGCCGGACTTTTCCGCGCCCAGCGCGTTGCGTGGCGTGTGGCAGGCGCCGCAATGGCCGGCTCCCTGCACCAGGTAGGCGCCGCGGTTCCAGGCCGATGACCGGGCGGGATCGGACTCGTAGGGGCGGGCGTCGTGGAACAGCGCGTTCCAGCCGGCCATCAGCGGCCGCGCGCCATAGGGGAACGGCAGTTCGGTGGGCGGCGGGCGGTGCGCCACGGGCTCGCGCGTCATCAGGTAGGCGTACAGCGATTGCATGTCGGCTTCCGACAGCCTGGCGAACGCGGTGTACGGAAAGGCCGGGTACAGGTGGCGGCCGTCGCGGTGGATGCCCTGGCGCATCGCGCGGTCGAAGGCGGCGAACGACCAGTTGCCGATGCCGGTTTGCGGATCGGGGGTGATGTTGGTGGTGTAGACGGTGCCGAACGGCGTTTCCAGCGGCAGGCCGCCGGCGTTGGGCTTGCCGCCGGGGGCGGTGTGGCAGACCACGCAGTCGCCGGCCGCGGCCACCAGGCGGCCGCGTTCGAGGGTGGCTTCGGCGTACACGCTCAGGTCGGGCGTGGCGGGGGCGATCGCGCCGCGCCACGGCAGCGCCGCCAGGATCAGTCCGGCCGCCGCGGCGCCCAGGCCGCCGAGCCAGGCAAAGGCGCGCAGCCGGTCGCTGCGGCGCGGTGGCTCGGCGGCCAACAGGCGCATCGATTCGGGGCTCTGGAAGGCCGGCGAACGCAGGCGCACGCCGGTCGCGTCGAAGATGGCGTTGGCGATCGCGGCGGCGGCGGGCACGGCGGCGGTTGCGCTCCACGACAGGCCCATGGGTGGCGGCTCGCCGGGATGGGCCGGGGTCGCGGTGGCGGCAGATGCGGGTGCGGGCGTTGGAGCGGGTGCGGCAACCAGCTCCACCTGAAGCTCGGGCCCGGCGTTGCGCTTCTGCAATTGGCTGCTGCGCGATGCTTGTAGCGCCGAACCGGAGGCGGCCCCATGTCCTGCCGCGGCGGGCCAGCCGTCGAAGCCGGGCGGCGCTTCCAGCAGGCCGGCCGTGGCATCGCGAATCAAGGCTTCGCCGGCCTCGGCGTCGGCGACGGCACTGGCCGCCACGGCTTCGCTGTCATGGCCGGCCACAACACGCGTCAACTGCACGGCCCCGCGGCGGTCGACCTCGACGTCCACCACCCAGGCCGCCCAGGTCCGCTGCGGCGGCACGATGGCATCGTCGACCATGGCGGCGTAGGCCAAGCCTCGGCCCCGGCGCAGAGGGCCGCGCGTGCCGTCGCTGGCGCCAGACGCCGTATTCCACGATGCCTGCCGCGCCACGTTGCGGATCAGTTGCGCGCCGCGGCTGTCGTCCAGGTGGGCGAGCCGGAATTCGATCGGCGAAATGCCGGACTCGTGTGCCGCCTCGTCCATGAAGGATTCGTAGGCGAACACGCGGGCCTGGGCCAATGCGGCGTCGGAGGTATCGGCGGGCGCCGCGGCGATGGCATGCGGCAGGTCGACGGCGACCGCCTGGAAGCGGTAGGGCGGCAGCGCGGCAAGGCCTGCCTGTCGCGGGCCGGCCGCCGCGCCATGGCGGGCCAGCAGCCGGGCCAGCGAGGGCCGGCGCCACGGCGCGCGGTCGAAAGCCATTTCGCTGTCGATGAGCCGGCCCTGGGCATCGCGGCCGGCCCGCAGCTGCATCGACTGCAATACCGGCTCGCCGCCGCCGTCGGCCTGCACGCGCACAGGGCGGCCGACCGCGCGTGACAGCAGCGCGGCATCCGCTGCCGCATCGCAGGCGAGCGCGCTGGCCGGCAGCCCGTTGCCGTGCAGGCGGACGCTGCCGGCCGGCAAGTCGAGGCAGGCCTCCAGTTCCGCCGCCAATGCCGCCGGCGTGTCGGTGGCAGCCCACGCCGTCAGCGCGCCGTCGTGATGCCAGGCAACGGCCCAGGTGCCGTCGGCCGGCGTGGCTATCGGCCATTGGTAGCTGCGAGCAATGACAGCGCCAGCGCCGGGTGCGCCGGGTGCGCCGGGTGCGCCGGGCTGATCCGGCTTGGCAGCGAAAGTTCGCGAGGCAGGCGCCGGATCTGCCGCGCAGGCAGCCTCCTCGCCCAGCGCCTGCCTCAGCACCGTCCGCGTGGACGCGGCGCGCCGCGGCAGGTCGGACGGCGTTTCCCAGCGCGCGTCCAGCCGCGCCAGCGCGTCGCGGGCATAGATGGCGTTGAGCGCGACGATGCCGACGAAGTCGCCTTCGCGCACCACGCGCACGACGCCCGGCATCGCTTCGGCCGCCGCCGCGTCGAGCGACGCCAGGCGCGGCCCGGCGTACTGCAACCCGTTCCACGCCGCGCCCGGCGGGCGCAGCACCATGCCTTCGAGCACGCCTGCCGGCGCCTGGACGCCGTGCGCGCCGTCCGGCGCGAAAGAAGGATCCGTCATTTGGATTGCGCGGCGCGGCAGGCCGCGCGGAGGATTTCGATGTGCGTGCCGCAGCGGCACAGGTTGTATTGGAGTTCGCTGCGGATGCGGGCTTCGCTGGCATGCGGTTCGCGTTCCAGCAGCGCGTGCACCGTCATGATCATGCCGTTCAGGCAGTAGCCGCACTGCGCCGCCTGTTCGTCGATGAAGGCCTGCTGCACCGGACCCGGGCTGCCGTCGGCGCGGCACAGGCCTTCCAGCGTGGTCACGCGCCGGCCGCGCACGCCGCCCAGCGGCAGCACGCAGGAGCGCGCGGCCACGCCGTCGACCAGCACCGTACAGGCGCCGCATTCGCCCAGCCCGCAGCCGTACTTGGGGCCGTTCAGCGCAAGGTCGTTGCGCAGCACGTATAGCAAGGGCGTGTCGGGGGCGGCGTCGACGGTCGCCGGCTGGCCGTTGACCGTGAGCGCGACGGGCTCGTCGGGCGCGTGCTGCATGCTGTCTCCGTTCATTCGTGGCGTGCCGCCGCCAGTGCCGCCAGCACGCGGTCGGGCGTGAACGGCACTTCGCGCAGGCGAATGCCGGCGGCGTCGTAGACGGCGTTGGCGATGGCGGCGGCGCTGGGTACCGATGCCGATTCGCCGGCGCCCAGCGGCGGGTTGCCGTTGGCCGGCATGATAAGCACGTCGATCTCCGGGATCTCGGTAAACGACAGGATCGGATAGGCGCCCCACTCCACGCTGGCCACGCCTTGCGCATCGAACAGCACGCGCTCCTTCAGCACGCGGCTGCACGACTGGATGACGTTGCCGTGGATCTGGTGGCGCACGCCGTCGGGGTTGATGACCTGGCCGCAGTCGTAGCCGACCCACACTTTGCGCACCGCGATCTTGCCGGTTTCGGTATCGACCTCGACCTCGCAGGCCCAGGCGCACCAGGCCGCGCCGGTGCCGGGATAGGAGCCGTGCACGTACTGGTGCTGCGCGAAGCCGCGCCCGCGCAGCAGGCGGCCGGCGGGCCGGCGCGCCGGGCGAGGCGCGGGCTGCCGGCCGGCGCGCGCGGCCACCGCGCGGGTCAGTGCGATGGCGCGTTCGTCGTCCATCAGGCGCAGGCGGAATTCGACCGGATCGGCCCGGTGGCGCGCGGCCAGCTCGTCGATGAAGGACTCGTGCGCGAACACGTTGGGCATGGCCGAGACGCCGCGCATCCAGGCCGCGCGCACGATGGTGTGCATGTCGCACACGCGCACCCGCAGGCGGCCGCAGCGGTACTGCGGCACCGCGGTGCGGTCGCCCTTGTGCTCGAACGGCGAATGCGGATCGCCGCGGCCGGTGTAGGCCAGCGCCAGGATGGGCGCGTTGTTGGACGGATAGCGCACCGAGAAGTCGTAGACCAGGCCGCCGCTTTCGTCGAGCCCGCCACGCACTTCCAGCAGCTGCGCCGTGCCCTTGGGTTCCCAGGCGTGCTCTTCGTCGCGCATCAGCTGGACCCGGACGGGGCGGCCCAGTTCATAGGCCAGCAGCGCGGCCTCGGCCGCCGCGTCGTCGGCGCAGTTGCGGCCGTAGCAGCCGGAGGCCTCCATGCGGACCAGGCGGACGCGGTCCGCCGGCAGGCCGACCAGCGCCGCGATGTCGCCGTGCAGGACGTGCGGCAGCTGGGTGCCGCTCCAGACGGTGAGCATGCCGTCTTCGTAGCGCGCCACGCCGCACGAAGGCCCGATCGAGCCGTGCATCTGGTAGGGCCAAAGATAAGTGGCTTGCAAGGGGCCGGCGGCATCGAAGGGCGCGTCGTCGACGTCGCCGCTGTCTTTGAGCGGGCGCACGCGCGCGGGGTTGTCGCGCAGCGCGGCGGCCAGGTCATTCATGTCGGGCAGCGCGGGCCAGGGGCGCCAGCGCAGCTTGAGCGCGCGCGCCGCCTTGATGGCCACTTCCTCGCGCGTGGCGACCACGGCCACGAAATCGCGGATCGCCACCACCTTGACGATGCCGGGCAGATGGGCGACCGAATCGGGGTCGATCCACTCCAGGCTGGAACCGGCCAGCGGGCCGATGTCGCGGCCGGCGTAGGGCGGGCGCACCACGCGGGCGTGCAGCATGCCCGGCAGCCGCAGGTCGTGCACATAGGTGAGCCGGCCGGTGGCCTTGGCGGGGATGTCGACCCGCGGCTGCGGCTTGCCGACGATGCGGTAGTCGCACGGATCCTTGACCGCGGCGTCGGCAGCCAGCCGCATTTCGAAACGCCTGCCTTCGAGCAGCCGGCCATAGTGCCAGTCGGTCGGGCGGCCCGCATGCCAGATCGTGCCGTCGCGCACCTCCAGTCCGGCGGCCGGCACGCCCAGGCGCTCGGCGGCCTGCGCCACCAGGAAGGCGCGCGCCTGGGCGGCGGCGCGCCGCATCGGCACGGCGGCCGACTGGATCGAGGCGCTGGCCGTGGTGCCGCCCTGGTCGGGCGTGAGGCCGGTGTCGCCCAGCACCATCGTCACGTCGTCGAAGCGCACGTCGAGCTCTTCGGCCACGATCTGGCCGAGCGCGGTGCGCAGCCCGGTGCCCAGATCGACGTGGCCGTTGAAAGCGGTCACCTTGCCGTGGTCGTCCACCGCGATGAAGGAATCGACCTGGTCGTGCGGCACCAGCCCCACGCCCACCAGCGGCGCCGGCTTCTCCGGCCCGGGCATGGGATTGCGCTGCGCCCCGGGGGCCGGCGCCGCCGGCTCGCCGCGCCAGCGCGGGAACAGGATCCGCAGGAAGCCGGTCTGCGATGCCGGACGGCGAACCGCATCGGCGGATGGAAACGGCAGGAGGTGTCGCATGAAATCGATCCGCAGCTCAGTTGTCACCACGCTTCGCGCCCAACGCCCGACCTTGCGCCTCGCCCCTCCAGGACGCGGCGGATCCGGCTCCGCCGGTCCGCTCGCGTCGCCCCTTGAGGGGGCGCGCGCAGCGCGTAGGGGTGGGGCTCATCCGCCCGTCACGGTGCCGGCGGGCAGCGCCACGCAATGATCATAGATCGCCCCCGGCCGCGTGAACCAGACGCGATCGCGCTGCGGATGGTCGACGATGTGCCTGAGCGCGCGGCGCAGCGCGCGCAGCCGGTAGGGCTGGCCGACCACCATCGCGTGCAGGGCCAGGCCGCACACCAGGGGCTGGCGCTCGCTCTGCGCCAGCATTTCCTCGAACTGGTCGATGATCATCTGTTCGAATTCGGACGGCGTCGACGCGCGCACCAGCATCTGCGGGGAGTCGTTCAGTTCCAGCGGATAAGGCACCGACATGATCCGGCCCTTGCGCGTCTTCATCCAGACCGGCTGGTCGTCGGCCGGCCAGTCCATCAGGAACTTGAAGCCGGCTTCGTCCAGCAGGTCGGGCGTGACGTGGCTGACCGACATCCACGGCGCCATCCACCCGCGCACGTCCTGCCCCGCCTTCTCGGCGATGGCGTCGCGCACCTCGGCCAGGAAGCGCGCTTCGTCGGCCTCCCACATATAGCCGTGGCGTTCGGCGTTGGTGCGGCCATGTCCGATGATTTCATCGCCGCGGCGGTTGATGCCGGCCACGATGTCCGGCGCGTAGTCGAACAGCGTGGTGTTGATCAGGTGCGAGGCCGGCAGCCCCAGGCTGTCGAACAGGTCGAACAGGCGGAACACGCCCACGCGATTGCCGTAGTCGGTCCATGAGAACGAACGCTGGTCGGGCGCCGGGATCGGCACCGTGGGCGTGTGGGTCAGGCCGGCGCCGAACGCGAAGTGTTCGATGTTCAGGCCGATGTAGAAGGCCAGCCGCTTGCCCTCGGGCCAGCTGTAGTCGGAGCGGGCATTGATCGAGCTGTACGGATACCGGTTATGGTGGGGCAGCAGAAGCATGAAGCGACTCCGGATCGGTCGGGGGGAAGAGGGACGCGCTGCATTGCGGTTGTTCCAAAAATAATTATAATTCCATTACTGCAACACTTCGACCCTTTCTTGCGAGGGAATGCGGCATATGAAGCCTGGGCCTTTCACGCACCACGAACCGCAAACGCTCGAAGAAGCAGTGCAAATGCTGGCCGAAGTCGCGCCCGACGAAGGCCGCGTGCTGGCTGGCGGCCAGACGCTGATTCCCGCGATGGCGCTGCGCCTGGCCCGGCCCGCGCACCTGGTGGACATCAACCGCATCGAATCGCTGCAGCGACTGCAAGCCGAAAACGGTTTCCTGCACATCGGCGCCTGCGTGCGCCACGCGGCCTTCCACCGGCCGCCGGTGGAAGGGCCGCTGGGCGAACTGCTGGCCGCCGTGGTGCGCCACATCGCCCACCTGCCGATCCGCAACCGCGGCACCTTCTGCGGCAGCGTGGCCAATGCCGACGGCGCCTCCGAATGGTGCCTGGCCGCGGTCACGCTCGATGCCGTGCTGGTGGCCGACAGCGTGCGCGGCCGGCGCGAGATCCCGGCCGGCGAATTTTTCCTGGGCTACATGATGACCGCGCTCGAACCCGACGAACTGCTCAGCGCGGTGCGGCTGCCGCTGCTGCCGGCCGGCGCCCGCTTCGGCTTCGAGGAATACAGCCGGCGCGCCGGCGACTTCGCGCAGGCGATGTGCCTGGCGGTGTTCGAGCTGCGCGACGGCGCGATGGCCCGCGTCCGCATCGGCGTGGGCGGCGTGGCCGGCAGCGTGCTGCGCCTGCCGGCGGCCGAGGCGGCCTGCGAAGGCCGGCTGCCCGATCCGGCGGTATTCGCGCAGGCGTCCGCGGCGGCGGCGGCCGCCATCGAACCGGCCGACGCCACCGAGGAAGAACAGGACTACCGCCGCGCCCTCACCCATACCGTGGTCAGCCGGGCGCTCGCACGCGCGGCCGGCTGCTGACCGGCCGGAGCCGCCATGCTGCCCAAACGCGATCTGATCCTCGACATCAACGGCGAATCGTTCGCCATCCGCATCGAACCGCGGCGCACGCTGGCCGACGCCATCCGCGACGACTGCGGCCAGACCGGTACCCATCTCGGCTGCGAGCACGGCGTGTGCGGCGCCTGTACCGTATTGGTGGACGACCAGCCGGTGCGTTCCTGTCTGATGCTGGCGGTACAGGCCGAAGGCAGCCGCGTGCGCACCGTCGAAGGCCTGGCGCGCGACGGCGAGCCGTCGCCGCTGCAGCAGGCCTTCATGGAGGAACACGCGCTGCAGTGCGGCTTCTGCACGGCGGGCTTCCTGATGCTGGCCACCGGCGTGCTGGAGCAGAACCCCGCGGCCACCGACGAGGAACTGCTGGACGCCCTGTCTTCCAATCTGTGCCGCTGCACCGGCTACAAGAACATCGTGACCGCGGTGAAGCGCGTGCGCGACGGCGCCGTCCCTGTTTCCGAAACGCCATGAACATCCACAGCTACCACGAAGTCCTGACCGACGATCCGGACACCGAGCAGGCCCGCCACATCGGCCGCTCGGTCAAGCGGCTGGAAGACCCGCCGCTGGTGCAGGGCCAGGCCCGCTTCGCCGGCGACGTCAACTTCCCGCACCAGCTGCACATGCGCGTGGTGCGGGCGCAGGTGGCGCACGGCCGCATCATGGCGATCGACACCGAGTTCGCGCGCGCGCTGCCCGGCGTGGTGGCGGTGTGGACCGGCGCCGACGTGGCCGACGTGCCGCCCATTCCGTTCCGCGCCACCACGGTCAAGGGGCTCGAACCCTATTGCCAGCCCATCCTGGCCCAGGAGCGCGTGCGCTACGTGGGCGAGCCGGTGGCGGCCGTGTTCGCCACCGACCCGTACGTGGCCGAAGACGCGGCCGACATGGTGTGGCCCGAGATCGAGCCGCTGCCGGTGGTGCTCGACGCCTCGGCGCCGGTGGGCGAGTTCGCGCCCGGCCGTTCGACCGAGCCCACCGTGATCCGCAAGGGCTACGGCGACGTCGACCAGGCCTTCGCCCAGGCGCATGCCATCGTCGAGCTCGATCTTTCCATCGGCCGGCATTCCGGCGTGCCGCTCGAATGCCGCGGCGCGATCGGCCGCTACGACGCGGCGCGCGACGTGCTGGAGATGTACGGCGGCGCGAAGAAGACGCACTGGAACCGCGACGAGATGGCCAAGATGCTGGGCCGCGCCCCGTCCAAGTTCCACGTATACGAAGACCACGTGGGCGGCGGCTTCGGCGTGCGCGGCGAGATGTACCCGGAAGACGTGCTGGTGTGCCTGGCGGCGATGCGGCTGCGGCGGCCGGTCAAGTGGATCGAGGACCGCCGCGAGAACCTGATGGCCACCAACCATTCGCGCCAGCAGCGGCACCTGGTCAGCGCCGCGGTGGACCGCGACGGCCGCATCCTCGGCATCCGCAACCGCTTCTTCCACGACAACGGCGGCTACGTGCGCACCCACGGGCCGCGCGTGGCCGACATGTCTGCCGGGCTGCTGCTTGGGCCGTACCGGGTGCCGGCCTACGAGGTCCACGCCCACTACCGGCTCACCAACAAGACGCCGTGCGGCACCTACCGCTCGCCCGGCCGCTACGAAACCACCTTCGTGCGCGAGCGCCTGATGGACGCCATCGCGCACGAGGTCGGCATCGACGTGCTCGAAGTGCGGCGCCGCAACCTGATCGGCCCGGAAGAGATGCCCTACCCGCGCCCGCTCGACGCGCTGGGCACCGATGTCGTGCTGGATTCGGGCCGCTACGAGGAATTGCTCGACAAGACCCTGGAACGCGTCGGCTGGCGCGAAGCCAAGGCCGGCATCGCGCGCCGCAAGGCGGCCGGCGAGGCGGCCGGCATCGGTCTGGCGATGTTCGTGGAGAAATCCGGCCTCGGGCCGTCGGACGGCGTGCGCATCACGGTGGACACCACCGGCGCGGTCGAACTGGTGACCGGCGCCGCCTCGGTGGGCCAGGGCATGGAGACCGCGCTGGCGCAGATCTGCGCCGACGGCCTGGGCATCGACTATCGCCGCATCCGCGTGATCCACGGCCGCACCGACCGGATGGAGTTCGGCAATGGCGCGCACGCATCGCGCGTGACGGTGATGTCGGGCTCGGCCACCCAGATCGCGGCGCGCAAGATCCGCGCGAAGGCGCTCGACATCGGCGCCGAGATGCTGTCGGCCCGGCTCGACGAGGTCGAGATGGCCGATGGCAGCGTGTTCCTGAAGGCCGACCCCGAAGGCCGCCGCATCCCGCTGGATGAGATCGCGCGCCATGTGCACGCGGGCTCGCGCACCGTGGGCCGACGCGAGCCGGGGCTGTCGGCCGAAGGCTGGTTCTACAGCGACCACATGAACTACCCCTACGGCATCCACGTGGCGCAGGTCGCGGTCGACCGCGGCACCGGCGCGGTCAGGGTCGAGCGCTACCTGGTGGCCTACGACGTGGGCCGCGCGGTCAACCCGATGCTGATCGACGGCCAGATCGTGGGCGGCCTGGCTCAGGGGCTGGGCGGCGCGCTGTTCGAGGAATTCACCTACGACGAAAGCGGCCAGCCGCTGTCCACCACCTTCGCCGATTACCTGATGGTGACCGCGCACGAGATGCCGGCGTCGATCGACGTGATGATCACCGAAGACGCGCCCAGCCCGCTCAATCCGCTGGGCATGAAGGGCGCCGGCGAAGGCGGCACCAATGCGGTGGGCGCGGCCGTGGCCGCCGCGGTGGACGACGCGCTCGACGCGCCCGGCTTCGTCACCCGCCTGCCCATCAAGCCGATGGCCGTCCACCGCTACCTGTCGGGAAAGACACCCCATGCCCCAGACTCCCCCTAACGCGCTGACCGCCACCGAGGCCGCCGCGGCGATACGCGAAGGCCGCCTGTCGTCGACCGACCTGGTCGAGGCCTGCCTGGCGCGCATCGACGAACGCGAACCGGCGCTGCGCGCCTGGGCCCACCTGGACCCTGAACTGGGCCGCGAACAGGCGCGCCAGCGCGATGCCGACACGCCGGCCGGCCCGCTGCACGGCGTGCCGATCGCCGTGAAAGACGTGATCGACACTGCCGACCAGCCTACGCAGATGGGCTCGCCCATCTACGCGGGCTACCGGCCCGCGGCCGACGCCTCGATCGTGAGCCTGCTGCGCGGCGCGGGCGCCGTCATCCTCGGCAAGACCGCCACCGCGGAATTCGCCGGCACCGCGCCGGCCGCCACCACCAATCCGCACGACCCCACCCGCACGCCGGGCGGCTCGTCGAGCGGTTCGGCAGCCGCCGTGGCCGATCTGATGGTGCCCGTCGCGCTGGGCACGCAGACCGGCGGCTCGGTGCAGCGGCCGGCCTCGTTCTGCGGCGTCTTCGGCTACAAGCCCAGCTATGGGCGGATCAACCGCGCCGGGCTGAAGTTCGCCGCCGAAAGCCTCGACACGCTGGGCTGGATGGCGCGCTCGCTGGACGACCTGGCGCTGCTCGACGCCGTGCTGTCGGGCGAGGCGCCGGCGCCGCTGGAACCGCTAGAAAACCCGCGCATCGGCATCTGCCGCACCTACCTGTGGGAACGCGCCGAGCCGTCCACCCGGCAGGCGCTGCACGACGCCGCCGACGCGCTGCGCCAGGCCGGCCTGCAGGTGACCGAACGCGAGCTGCCGGCCGACTTCGCCGGCCTGTCGCCGGTGCGCGAGGTGCTGAACGACTACGAACGCGCGCGCGCCATGGCCTATGAATGGTCGCACCACCGCGCCCGCATCAGCCCGCAGCTGTCGCGTTCGATCGAGCGCGGCTTCGCCATGCGCCATGCCGACTACCTGCAGGCACAGCGGTTCGCGCACGACACGCGGGTGGCCTTCGACGCCTGGCTGGACGACTGCGACGTGCTGGTCGCGCCGTGCGTGAACGGCGAAGCGCCCAAAGGCCTGGACCATACCGGCGACACCACTTTCCAGTCGCTGTGGACGCTGCTGCACGCGCCCACCGTCGGGCTGCCGACGCACCGCGGCCCGCACGGATTGCCGGTAAGCATCCAGCTGGTGGCGCGGCGCGGCGACGACGCGCGCCTGCTGCGCGCCGCGCTGGCCGCCTGGCGGATCCTCAGCCCGCAGAACCAGCCCGGCTGCCGCAGCGCGGCCTGACCGCGGCGGCAACCCCTCATTGCCCAGGAGGTCGCACCCCATGCAGTTCAAGAATTCGTTCGAGGTCTCCCTGCCGCCCGCGCAGGCCTGGCCCGTGCTGCTCGACGTCGAAGCCATCGTGCCTTGCATGCCGGGGGCGCAGCTGCTGGAGACCATCGACGAGCGCCACTTCAAGGGGCAGATTTCGGTGCGCCTGGGGCCGGTGATGCTGGCCTTCGTCTGCACCGCCGCGTTCGAGGAAGTGGACGACGCCGCCCACCGGGCCACGATCAAGTCGCAGGGCGCCGACTCCAAAGGCCGCGGCGGCGCCAACGCCACCATCCAGCTGCACCTGGAGCCTTCGCCCAAGGGGTCGAAGGTGGAGATCGTGACCGACCTCATCATGAGCGGCGCCGTCGCGCAGTACGGGCGCGGGTCGGGAATGATACAGAGTGTCGCGAATCAGATAATTTCCCAATTTTCGAAAAACCTGGAGGCGCGGATCGCGCAGCTGAAGCAGGCCGATGCGCTGCCGGACGAGACGGCGGCCGCCTCGCCCGCGGCAGGAGCCGGCGCGCCGGCCGGACAGGCTTCCGGCGAACCGGCCACGGGAGCCGCGCCGGCGGCCCCGCCGCCTGCGGCCGCCAGCGGCACAGCAACGACTGGCACGCCAGTTGCGCCCTCGGCGGCAACCGGCGGCGCTCGGCGGCCGGCGCCGGGCACGGCCGGCCCGGG